>NZ_JAVRQI010000004.1:0-311445 GCF_031854425.1 Paracoccus broussonetiae
AAGCCCCGCCTATCGACATGCCCCAATCAATGCCATATCCCGCGACCCGGCTCGACCATCCGGTCAGGAGCCTTCGGCGGATCACGCCCTGCGGCATCTCAGGGTCCAGTCCCAGATCGGCGACCTACTTCAGCCGGCTGTTCTGGTCTTCCAGCGCCGTCAGCCGCCGGATCTCGTCACGCAGCAACCTGGCTCTCAACCACGGAAGGCTCGCCGAAAACTCCCGCTATAAACGGTCCGGTTTCCAGCGGGCAGAGCGGGCAGCAGTGCACGGGGCGATGCGGAGCCATGACATCTCGCAACGCCGGAGGCTCGCGCTACCAGATGGTGTCGTGCCCGGCGCGCTTGCCCTGAAACCACCCGCCCATTTTCGATCAGAAACCGGCCAACTCTCATGATGATCGAGGGAACCGCGGCGACAGGCGGTTTCCTATACAATTCCTATAAAACGCATCGCCCGCCCGTCTCGAAGCACTATGCGGGCCGGGATTATATCCGGTCCATACCGATCCGGATGGCACGCAGGGTTCCGGGCGGTTCGCATTCGGCGCCCATGCGGACGCCGTGCATCATCGGAGATGATTGATGGACATTCTTGTTCTGGCCGTCGCGGCCGGATTTTTCGCGCTGATGGCAGGCTACATCGCCGCCTGCGAAAAACTTTGAAGGAGGGCGGCATGTTATTCGACTATGCCCTGGGGTCAGCGGTCGCCGTCTTTATCTGCGGTTACTTGCTTTACGCCCTCGCCCGCCCCGAAAGGTTCTAGGGCGGTATCATGACAATCAACGGATGGATCCAGATCCTGATATTTGTCGGGATCACCTTGGCGCTGATCAGGCCGCTGGGCGGCTATATCACCCGCGTCATGACCGGCGAACGCACGCTGCTGTCGCCCGTCCTGTCCCCGGTCGAGACGCTTCTGTATCGCGCTGCAGGCACCGATCGCGACCGCGAACAGCATTGGAGCGGCTATATGACCGCGATGCTGGTCTTCTGCGCGGCGGGCTTTGGCCTGCTGTATCTGATCCAGCGGGTGCAGGGCTCATTGCTCCTGAATCCTGCAGGCATGGGCGCTGTGGAACCCACCAGCGCCTTCAACACCGCCATCAGCTTCATGACCAATACCAACTGGCAGGGCTATGTCGGCGAAGCGACGATGAGCTATCTGACCCAGATGTCGGGCCTGACGGTGCAGAACTTCGTCTCTGCCGCCGTAGGCATGGCGGGGGCGATGGCAATCATCCGGGGCTTTTCGCGTGCGGAAAGCCGGACGGTCGGCAACTTCTGGGTCGATCTGACGCGCGCCACTCTTTACGTCCTGCTGCCCATCTGCATCATCGGCAGCCTTGTGCTGGTATGGCAGGGCGTGCCGCAGAACCTGTCGTCCTATACCGTGGCAACCACGCTGGAGGGCGGGCAGCAGACCATAGCGCAGGGGCCGGTCGCCTCGCAGATGATGATCAAGCATCTGGGCACGAATGGCGGCGGCTTCTTCAACGCGAACGCTGCGCATCCTTTCGAAAACCCGACCGCGCTGACCAACCTGATCCATCTGGTATCGATCTTTGCCGTGTCGCTGGCGATGCTGAACGTCTTTGGCCGCATGGTCGGCAACCCGCGTCAGGGCTGGGCGCTGCTGGGGGTGATCGGGGTGATCGTGCTGGTGGGCATCGCCACCGTCTATTGGGCCGAAAGCGCGGGCAACCCGGCCTTGGGCATCACAGGCGGCAATATGGAGGGGAAAGAGACCCGTTTCGGCATCGCCCTGTCATCTCTGTTCGCGGTGGTGACGACCTCGGCATCGACGGGGGCGGTGAACGGGATGCATGACAGCCTGATGCCACTGGGCGGGCTGGTGCCCCTGTTCTTCATGATGATCCCGCCCCTGGGAGGGATCGGTGCCGGCGTCTATGGCATGCTGATCTATGCCATCGTCTCGGTCTTCATCGCCGGGCTGATGGTCGGGCGCACCCCGGAATATCTGGGCAAGAAGATAGAGGGGCGAGAGGTCAAGATGGCCATCCTTGCCATGCTTGGCCCGTCAGCCGCCGTGCTGGCCCTGACGGCCATCGCAGTTGTGGTCCCGGCGGGCCTGTCCAGCCTGCAAGACGCCGGACCGCATGGTTTCTCCGAGGCGCTTTACGCCTTTACCTCGGCCGCGAACAACAACGGCTCGGCATTCGCGGGCATCAGCGCCAATACGCCTTTCTACAATATCATGCTGGGTCTGGGCATGCTGATGGGTCGCTTCCTGCTGATCGTCCCGGTGCTGGCGATTGCCGGATCCTTGGCGGCGAAAAAGACCGTGCCCGTATCGGCAGGGACGCTGCCCACCACCGGGGCGCTGTTCATCGGCCTTGTCATCGGCATCACGCTGATCGTGGGCGGCTTGACCTTCTTCCCGGCGCTGGCCCTTGGCCCGGTGGTCGAGCATCTGGCGATGACCCTGGGCCAGGCCTTCTGAACCTGCGGGCCGCCCCATGCGCGGCGGCCCATTCCCCATCCGCTGGAGTCTTTCATGGACCAGTCCAATTCCGCGAGCATGCTTGATGCCCGCATCCTTGTCCCCGCCATCGGGGACGCCTTCCGCAAACTTGATCCACGCTGTCTGGCCCGCAACCCGGTGATGTTCGTGGTCGCCGTGGTGTCCGCGCTGACCACTGTTTTGCTGCTGCGCGACCTGCTGACCGGGGCCGCGAATATCGGCTTTTCGGTGCAGGTGGTCGTGTGGCTATGGTTCACCGTCCTGTTTGCGAACTTCGCCGAGGCCGTCGCCGAGGGGCGCGGCAAGGCGCAGGCGGAATCGCTGCGCAAGACGCGCAGTGAAACTCAGGCCAAGCTGCTGTCGGATGGCGGCGATTACCGGATCGTCCCCGGCAACAGCCTGAAACCGGGCGACGTGGTGCTGGTCGAGGCGGGCGACATCATCCCCTCGGACGGTGAGGTGATCCAGGGCGTGGCGTCGGTGAACGAGGCCGCGATCACCGGAGAAAGCGCCCCGGTCATCCGCGAATCTGGCGGCGACCGCAGCGCCGTCACCGGCGGCACGCAGGTGCTGTCGGACTGGATCAAGGTGCGGATCACCGCCGCTGCAGGGTCGACCTTCATCGACAAGATGATCGCGCTCGTCGAAGGGGCCGAGCGGCAAAAGACCCCGAACGAGATTGCGCTGAACATTCTGCTGGCCGGGATGACGCTGATCTTTGTGCTGGCCGTCGCCACCATTCCCAGCTTTGCCACCTATGCCGGCGGGGTGATCCCGGTCATCGTGCTGGTCGCGCTGTTCGTGACGCTGATCCCCACCACCATCGGCGCGCTGCTGTCGGCCATCGGCATCGCGGGCATGGACAGGCTGGTGCGCTTCAACGTTCTGGCCATGTCGGGCCGCGCGGTCGAGGCGGCGGGCGACGTGGATACGCTGCTGCTGGACAAGACCGGCACGATCACGCTGGGAAACCGGCAAGCCGCTGAGTTCCGCCCTTTGCGCGGCGTCACCGACCTTGAACTGGCCGATGCGGCGCAGCTTGCATCGCTGGCGGACGAGACGCCCGAGGGCCGTTCGATCGTCGTTCTGGCCAAGGAGAAATACGGCATCCGGGGCCGCGACATGACTGGGCTGAACGCGCAATTCGTGCCCTTTACCGCCCAGACCCGCATCAGCGGCGTCGACTTGGACGGCAGCTCCATCCGCAAGGGCGCGGTCGAGGCGGTGCTGCGTCAGCTTGACCCCGCCACCCGTCAGGACAGTCGCGGATTGCAGCGCATCGCCGACGACATCGCCAAGCAGGGCGGAACGCCCCTGGCCGTGGTCCGCGACGGGCGCCTTCTGGGCGTTATCTATCTGAAAGACATTGTGAAGGGCGGCATCCGCGAGCGTTTCGCCGAGTTGCGCCGCATGGGCATCCGCACCGTGATGATCACCGGCGACAACCCGATGACCGCCGCCGCCATCGCGGCCGAGGCAGGGGTGGACGATTTCCTTGCCCAGGCCACGCCTGAAAACAAGCTGGACCTGATCCGGCAGGAACAAGCCAAGGGCAAGCTGGTCGCCATGTGCGGCGACGGCACCAACGACGCGCCCGCCCTGGCGCAGGCCGACGTGGGCGTCGCCATGAATACCGGCACCGTCGCCGCGCGCGAAGCGGGCAACATGGTGGACCTGGACAGCGACCCCACCAAGCTGATCGAGGTGGTGGAGATCGGCAAGCAGTTGCTGATGACGCGCGGGGCGCTGACCACTTTCAGCATCGCCAACGACATCGCCAAGTATTTCGCGATCATCCCGGCAATGTTCCTGGCGTTCTACCCGCAGTTGTCGGGGCTGAACGTCATGGGGCTGGCCAGTCCCGAAAGCGCCATCCTTTCGGCGATCATCTTCAACGCGCTGATCATCGTCGCGCTGATCCCGCTGGCGCTTCGGGGCGTCAAATACCGCGCGATCGGCGCGGGAGCGTTGCTGTCGCGCAATCTGCTTGTCTACGGTCTTGGCGGCATTCTGGTGCCCTTTGCCGGGATCAAGTTCATCGACATGGCGATCACCGCCATGGGTCTGGTCTAAGGGGGCCGTCATGCTGACATATCTTCGCCCGGCGCTGGTCCTGATCGGCGCGTTCACCGTCATCACCGGACTGGCCTATCCGCTGGCCGTCACCGGCATCGCGCAGGCCGTCTTCCCCAGGCAGGCCGATGGCAGCCTGATCGAACGGGACGGCAAGGTCATAGGCTCGGCCCTGATCGGACAGAACTTCACTGGGGCGGGCTACTTCCATGGTCGCCCCTCGGCCGCCGGGGCGGAGGGCTATGACGCCGCGGCGTCCAGCGGATCGAACCTAGGCCCGACAAGTGCTGCGCTGGTGGAGCGGGTTGCGGCGGAAACGCAGCGCCTGACGGCGGAAAACGGCAGCGTGCCGCCGATCGATCTGGTGACGACCTCGGGCAGCGGGTTGGACCCGCATATCACTCCCGAAGGCGCGCTGTATCAGGTTAACCGCGTGGCAAAGGCGCGGGGCATGTCGCCCGACGCGGTGCGGGCGCTGGTCGCGGGTCACACCCAACCGCGCCTGCTGGGCGTGCTGGGCGAACCGGTGGTCAATGTGCTGGAACTGAACCTTGCGCTGGACGCCCAAGGCTGACGGAAAAACGCCCTCGGTGATCCGGGGGCGTGCTTTTTATGCGGCACGGTTGGCGGTGTGAGGCGCCCGCAACCCGGCCCAGATCCGCAGCCCGCCACCGGGACCTGCGCCGCGTCGCCATTGCGAGCGTGAGGCCAATGCTGCAGCCATTCATGACGCCGTGCGGGTTTTGCCTGGCCTTCGCATGACTGGCTGTGGGCTGATCTTTATAAGAATCCTATATTAATGGTGGGGCTTCCGTCTCGCATCCTTATGGGCCAGGTGACAGATTAGGGGGCCAAGACTGGACCCTCCGCATGCCTGACGCGAATGACGACGCCCGCCCTCTGCCCGAGGCGCTGCTGGAAAAAGCGGTGCAGGAAACGCGCGGGCGGCTGAAGATTTTCCTGGGCGCCGCGCCCGGCGTCGGCAAAACCTATGAAATGCTGGAATCCGGCCGCGCGCTGCTGGCCGATGGGCAGGAGGTGGTGATCGGCGTCGTCGAAACCCACGGCCGGGCCGAGACATCGGCGCTGCTGGACGGGTTCCAGATCGTACCGCGCCAACGCATCCCCTATGGCGGTCAAACGCTGGAGGAAATGGACCTGGACGCCATCATCGCCCGCGCCCCCGCGCTGGTGCTGGTGGATGAACTGGCCCATACCAACGCGCCGGGCAGTCGCCACCCCAAGCGGTATCTGGATGTGCTGGAACTGCTGGCGCGGGGCATCGACGTCTATACCACACTGAACATCCAGCATGTCGAAAGCCTGAACGATGTCGTGGCCCAGATCACCCGTATCCGCGTGCGCGAAACCGTCCCCGACAGCGTGATCGATCGCGCCGACGATATCGAAATCATCGACCTTACCCCTGACGACCTGATCAAGCGCCTGCACGAGGGCAAGGTCTATCTGCCCCGCACCGCCAAACGCGCGATCCAGAACTATTTCTCGCCCGGCAATCTGACGGCTCTGCGGGAACTGGCGCTGCGGCGGACGGCGCAGCGGGTCGATGCGCAGCTTCTGACCCATATGCAGGCGCATGGCGTGCGCGGACCCTGGCCCAGCGGCGACCGCATTCTTGTCTGCGTCGATGCAAGTCCGCGTGGCCCGGCGCTGGTGCGCTATGCCAAACGTCAGGCGGACCGGATGCGTGCGAGCTGGACCGCGCTGCATGTCGAACTGGCCCAGGACATGCGCCTGTCCGACCCCGACAAGGACCGCATCGCCAGCACCATGCGCCTTGCCGAACAACTGGGCGGAGAGGCCGTGACCCTGCCCGGCCAAGGCGTCGTGCGCGAGATCATGCGCCACGCGATGACGCACAACTTCAGTCATATAATCGTCGGGCGTACCGAAAAGGCGGTCTGGCAGGAATGGCTGCGCGGCACGGTCTCGACCGAGCTGATCCGGCAGGCGCGCGACATCAACGTGCATGTGGTGGCGGGGCGGGAACGCGACAGGTCCGCCACGCGCGGGCTGTCCTTCGCCACCCGGCAGGAACTGGGCCTGCTGCCCTATCTGCAGGCCACGCTTTACACCGGAATGGCGGTGCTGGTGGGCATGGCGCTGTTTCGCATCTTCGATGTCAGGAATATCGGGCTGGTGTTCTTGATGGCGGTGTTGACCTCGGCTGCGACGGCGGGGCTGTTGCCTGCGCTGTTCGCCTCGATCCTTGGGGCGCTGGCCTATAACTACTTCTTCCTTGCGCCGCAGTATTCGCTGACCATCCGCGACCCGGAAAGCGTGGTGGCTTTGATCTTTTTCCTGTGCGCGGCGGCGATCACCTCGAACCTGACGGCCCGGGTGCATCGTCAGGCCCGGGCAGCGCGGATCAGGGCACGGATCACCGAAAGCCTGTATCTGTTTTCCAAGCGGCTGTCGGTCGCAGGCACGCTGGACGATGTGCTGTGGGTCACGGTGAACCAGATGGCGACCATGCTGCGCGTCAATACCGTGCTGCTGATGCCCCAGGGAGATACCGTCGCCGTCCGCGCCGGGTTCCCGCCCGAGGACACGCTGGACGACGCCGACATCGCCGCCGCGCAATGGGCGTTCGAACACAGCCTGCCTGCGGGACGCGGGGCCGACACGCTGCCCGGCGCGCGCCGGCAGTATATGCCGCTGCGCACCGGGCGCATGACCGTGGGCGTGATCGGGCTGGACAACGATCGCAGCGGCCCGCTGCTGACCCCGGATCAAAGCCGACTGTGCGATGCGCTTGCCGATCAGGCCGCGCTGGCGATCGAGCGGATCCAACTGGTCGATGATCTGGACCGCGCGAAACTCTCGGCCGAGGCGGACAAGCTGCGTTCTGCGCTGCTGACCTCGATCTCGCATGACTTGCGCACGCCCTTGGCGGGGATCATGGGCGCGGCGGGGATGCTGCGCGATTACTTCGACGCGCTGGCCCCGGACAGCAGGCGGGACTTGCTGGCCACGGTGAACGACGAATCCGAACGGCTGAACCGTTTCATCGCCAATCTGCTGGATATGACGCGCATCGAAAGCGGCGCGACCGTGCCCAACTTCCAGGCGG
This sequence comes from Paracoccus broussonetiae, assembly GCF_031854425.1. Lineage (NCBI taxonomy): Bacteria > Pseudomonadati > Pseudomonadota > Alphaproteobacteria > Rhodobacterales > Paracoccaceae > Paracoccus > Paracoccus broussonetiae. Next base: position 7,654 of record NZ_JAVRQI010000004.1, read on the forward strand.
TCTATGTGGACGAGGCGGTGGGCGCGGTGCTGCGCCGCGCGGAAACGGTGCTGGCGCGGCACCGCATCACCGTCACGCTTGCCCCCGAACTGCCGATGCTGCGGCTGGACCCGACGCTGTTCGAACAGGTGCTGTTCAACCTGCTGGACAATGCCGCGAAATACGCCCCCGAGGGCACGCCGATCGGCATCGAAGGCTGGCAAGAAAACGGCAGCGTCATCCTGCAAATCGGGGACGAGGGGCCGGGCATTCCACCCGCCGATCTGGAACGGGTCTTCGACATCTTCTACCGCGTGCGCAAGACCGATCAGGTGCTGGCCGGGACCGGGCTGGGTCTGGCCATCTGCCGCGGCTTCATCGAGGCGATGGGCGGGACCATCCGCGCCGCGAACCGTGCCGACCGCAGCGGCGCCCTGTTCCGCATCCGGCTGCCCTTGCCACAGGAGATTGCCCCATGAACGACGTCAAAGTGCTGATCGTCGATGACGAACAACCGATCCGCAAGCTTCTGCGCACCGGCCTGATCATCGAAGGCTACACCGTGATCGAGGCACGCAATGGCCGGGAGGCAAGGGAACTGGCCGCGTCCGAACGACCGGACCTGATCGTGCTGGATTTGGGGCTGCCCGACATGCAGGGCCATGACCTGCTGGAACAATGGCGGTCGCAGGCGCTGGAACTGCCCATCGTCATCCTGTCCGCGCGCACCGACGAAACCGGCATCGTTCGCGCCCTGGAACTGGGAGCGGACGACTACGTCACCAAGCCCTTTGGCATGAAGGAGCTGGCTGCCCGTATCCGCGTCGCGCTGCGCCACCGCCTGCAACAACAGGGCGAACGCCCGCTGTTCCAGACAGGTGCGCTGTCGGTCGATCTGGTGCGCCGCATCGTGCGGATTCACGACCGCGAGGTGAAGCTGTCGCCCAAGGAATATGACATCCTGCGTATCCTTGTGCAGCACGCTGGCAAGGTCATCACCCATCAACATCTGCTGCATCATGTCTGGGGGGACATGGGCGAGGTGCAATACCTGCGCGTCTATGTCCGTCAGCTCCGCCAGAAGATTGAGGAAAGCCCAGAGGCCCCCATCTATATCACGACGGAAACCGGCGTTGGGTATCGTCTGCGCGAAGCCGATCCGATTACTGGGCGCAAGGAGTGAACGATCTGCCGGATTTCCACATTCCTCCCGATCGCCTAACTGATCCCCATGACTTCAGTTGATGAAAAGGAAGAATGCCCATGTCCGTCCTTGTCCGAAACCTGCGTCGCGTCGCCGCCGTTGCAGCACTGACCCTTGCCCCGTCCGTGGCGCTGGCCGCACCCTCGTTCGAAACCACGGTCGCGGGGATCGAGCAGCGTCTTGGCGGGCGGGTCGGCATCGCGGTGCATGACAGCGGCGCGCGGCAGGGCTGGGGATACCGCCAGGATGAGCGGTTCCTGATGAACAGCACCTTCAAGGCGGTGCTGTGCGGCGCTGTCCTGGCCCAGCGGGACAAGGGTGCGCTGTCCCTGTCCGAGGTGCTGCCCATCGCGAAATCCGACATTCAGGATCACGCCCCGATCGCCAGCACGCGCATCGGCGGCGGCATGTCGCTGGCAGAGCTGTGCTTCGCGACCCTGGACCAAAGCGATAATACTGCCGCGAACCTGCTGATTCAGCGGCTGGGCGGCCCCGCAGGGGTCACGGCTTTCCTGCATGGGATCGGGGATCAGGTATCGCGCCTCGACCGGATGGAGCCGGAACTGAACACGCTGACCCCCGGCGATCTGCGCGACACCACCAGCCCCGCGGCGATGATCGCGACTTGGCAGAAGATGTTGCAGGGTGATGCGTTGACGCCGGATTCGCGCCGCCAACTGGCGGACTGGATGCGTCCGGGCGGTGTCACGGGGGCGCTGCTTCGCCCTTCGGTTCCCAAGGGCTGGGATGTCGCGGACAAGTCGGGAAGCGGCCGGAACACCCGCAATATCGTGGCGATGCTGACGCCGCCCGGTCGCGCGCCGATCTTCGTCGCGATCTATATCTCGGATACCGATGCCGATTTCGCGACTCGCAATGCCGCGCTGGCCGAGGTGGGGCGCGCTGTCATGGGTCGGTTGACCGAGGACTGACCGCCGCGCTCAATGGGGCGTGGCATGGCTTGCGGCGGTGGTCTTCAGCATCCGCACCAGATCCTCGGCGAACATGGCCGCGGCCAGCCCGCGGCTTTTCCTTTCGCGCTGCACCAGCGAGATCATGTTTCCCGACAGGATGGGGTCGCGGATGGGGATATAGGCAAGGCTGCCGTTCCGTTCTTCCTCGGCAATGTCGAACTTGCTGAGAAAGGCGATCCCGTCCCCGGCCGAGGCAAGGCATTTCATCGCCTCGATCGAATTCGAGCGGAAGGATGGCTCGACGCCAAGGTCCAGATCCTCGAATGCGCGGTCGACGATGTCATGGATCAGCATCGTCCGGTCCGCGAAAATCAGGGGATAGGGCGCGCAATGCGCAAGCGTCAGGCTTTCGGCCCCGACAAGCGGATGGGCGGGGGACAGGACCGCGCCCAGCCGCGTGTCATGTTTCCACAGGGTTTCCAGCTGCGGGGTCGCGGGCAGGTTGAAGGCCAGGCCAAGGTCTGCCTCGCCCTCTTCGACGGATTTCACGACGTCATGGGCGAACATCACGCGGATCGACACCTTCAGGCGCGGGTGGCGGGCGCAGAAACTGGCCACCGTGCGCGGGACGATGCCGCCCGCAAGGCCGTTCATCGTCGCCAGGATCAGCTCGCCCGCCTCAAGGTTCTTCAGGTCGCGGATCTCGGCCTCGACCTGGCTGTATTCGCGGATCGTGCGGCGGATATGCGCGACCAGGATTTCCCCCGCGGGGGTCAGGCGCAAGCCGCGGGGCAGGCGCTCGAACAGCGGCTCTCCGATTTCCTCCTCAAGCAGCAGCAGGTGCTTGTTGATGGCCGAGGGCGCGATGTTCAGCTTCTGCCCCGCCGCCCGGATCGAACCGGTGCGGGCCACTTCGTCGATATAGCGCAGGACACGGGAATGAAGCATATTGGTGTTCTCGAAAAGCGTTCGCTCTGCACGGAAAATACTGCTTTTCGGAAGCGACGCAATCCCGTCATATAGGGGCAAGGGGGCGCGGGAAGCCGCGCATGGGAAAAGCCGGTCATCGCTAAGTGTTGTCTATTCAATGGCTTGCCATTGACCGATGGCGATTGTCCGACGCTTTGCCCACCCCGTCACGACCAGAAGGGACAGGCCATGAAAGACGGCATCGAACACAGCGAAACGCAAGAATACGCCAAGGTCCGCGAGATCTTCGAGATCCTGCACGGCCGCGCCACGGCGGATCTGCTGATCCGCAACGTCAACATTCTCGACGTGCATGGCGAGACGGTGTTTCCGGGGACGATCCTTGTCCATGACAAAAAGATCATCGGTTTCAGCCCGGACGAGGCGATCCTGCAGGTGAAGCAGATCTTTGACGGCAGGGGGCTTTACGCGATCCCCGGCCTGATCGACGCTCATATCCATTTCGAATCCCAGCTTGCCCATCCCGTCGCCCTGGGCGAGGCGATGGTGGCGCAGGGCACGACCACGATCTTTGCCGAATGCCTTGACCTGCTGTCCGCCGCGGCGGGCGAAGGGGTCGAGGCGGCGCGGAACCTGTTCCGCGACCATGAGCTTCTGCCCTATCGCCTGTTCGCCTTCGCGCCGGGCAAGAAGGTCGATGCAGCGGTCACGCGTGAGGTCCTGAAGATGGACCCGGTGATCGGCCTGGGAGAGTTCGAGCATTTCACCTATAGCTCGGGGGACGAGGACGACTTCCGCAAGGCCGCGTGGCTGCGCGCGCAGGGCGGCTTCATGAACACCCATTGGGGCGTGACCGCGCTGGACGACATGGTGCTGAACTATCTTCCCGCCATCGGCGCCTCGAACAACCACGATGTCTGGAACGAGAAAGACATCGAGAAAAGCGTGCGCTTCGGCATGCCCACGCAAATCAAGTTCGGTGTCGGCAGCGCCGAGGTCATCAAGGTTCTTCTGCGCGCGATCGTCGATCGCAAATGGCCCACCGACAATTTCCAGCTTTGCACCGACAACATCTCGATCCAGCGGTTGCTGACAATGGGGCACATGGACTGGATTGTCTCGCTTTGCGCGGAAATGGGGATCAACCCGATCCACGCGATCAAGATGGCCAGCTACAATACCGCGCGGTCGTTCCACATGGACCACCTGATCGGCTCGCTGGCGCCGGGCCGCTTTGCCGATATCGTGCTGACCGACAGCCTGTCCCGGATCAACCCGCTGCATGTCTTCAAGGACGGCGAGCTGGTCGCCGAAAGCCGCCGGATGCTGAAGAAAAGCGCCGAGATCGACTATTCGGTGATGTGCAAGCCGGCGGTGAAGGGGGCAGGGGATCTGATGCCCGCCCAGCTTGATCTGCAACCGCTGGAGATTTCGGCCGATGGCAGCCAGGCCAAGGTGCTGCTGTTTGACGTCTATGGGCGCGGGCACCTGAAATTCCACCAGGAGGTCTGGGTTCCCTATGTCGATGGGCGCGTCCTGCCCGAAATCGATGGGGTCGCGCATAGCCGGATCTCGGTGATCCAGCGCTATCCCACGGGTGAACGGCACGTCGTCAACGGGTTGTTCCGGGGCGTTCATGTCACGCGCGGCGCGGTCGCGACCTACTGGCCGGCACCGCATCCCTATTTCGTCACCGTGGGGCAGGACAGCGCCGAGATGTGCCATGCCGTCCAGCGTGTCGACAGCCATGCCGGGGCCTGCATCGTGACCGAAGGCGGGCAGGACAAGGCCGTCCTGCCGCTTGAGATCTATGGGGTGATGGCGAACATGACGGTCGCGGAACTGACCGCCGCTGCCCATGCCATCGACGCGGCGCTGGCCGAGCTTGGCAACCGGAACGAGGGCGAGCCGGTGGTGAACAAGCTGCTCAGCCTGTTCATCTCATTGCACCGCTTCCGCTTCCTGAAATGACCGATTGCGCCCCCGCCCCGCGCGGGGGCCCCGACCACATGCGCCCCAAGGGGGAGGCGCCCATAAAAAGGGAGGAACATCATGGATCACGGATCCACGGCCGAGGCCGAAATCGTCGATACCGGCAGCCTGAAGGGGCGCTGGATCATTTATGTCGTCGGGATCTATCTGCTGACGCTGGGCGTCAGCATGGCGATCCGCGCGGGCATCGGCATCTCGCCGCAAAGCTCGCTGACGCGGACGATGACGCTGGTCTTTCCACCGCTAAGCCAGGGCACCTATAACTTCTGCCTTGAGCTTATCATGCTGGCGCTGACCTTCCTGATCCTGCCCAAGGGCTGGGAGATGAAGAACTTCGCCTCGCTGATCCCGGCCTTCGTGCTGGCGCTCTGCCTGGACTTCAATCTGAAGATGACGGGCTGGGTGCAGCTTGACGCCTATTGGGCCAAGGTTCTGCTGCTGCTGGTGGGCGATGCCGCGCTGGCCTTCGGCCTGTTCCTGATGATCCGCGCCAATCTGGTGCTGATGCCGATCGACATGTTCGTCAACACGATCTTCAAACGGACCGGCTGGAAATGGGGCAATATCAAGTCCTGCTTCGACCTGACCTTGCTGGTCATGGCCGCGCTGATCGGGCTGGCCTTCCTGGGCGAAGTCAAGTTCATCCGCGAAGGCACGCTGCTGAACGCGATCTTCGTCGGACAATACATCAAGCTGTATTTCTGGCTGTTCAAGCGCCATCAGGCGCGCAAGACCGCCGGGTCCGGCGTCACCGCCTAAGTCATGACCAGCCCGACAGGAATGCCCCGGATCTCCGGGGCGTTTCGTCGTTCCTGCATGGCCGGCCTTCGCCTGATGGTTGTCCCTCGGGTGGACGCGAGCGGGGCTTTGGTGCTTACTGGCACCGCGGCCAGTGCCGTGACGGAGGGGGGATGGCGGATGTGATCGGGGTGATCGGCCGGCATGTCGGGCTGACCGCGCAACTGTTTCGCCGCTATGGATTGCTGCTGACCGCCATCTGGGCGGCGGGGGCGCTGCTGGAGGAAATCCTGATCCGCGTGGCGGTGCAGATCGGACTGTTCAGCCGGATCCTTGGGCTGGTCGCGATCGCGCCGGTGATCCTGCTTCAGCTGGTCATCTTCGTCGCCTTCTTCGTGATCCTGCGAAACGGCCTGCCGCTGATGCGCCTGCGCCGACGCAGACGGGACGCACCGGAAGGGGCAGCCCAACCGCCGGATGGCGCTGTTGCGCCCGGCGGTTTCGCAGTCGCGCTGCTGGCCGTGCTGGTGCCCTTCTATGGCTATTACGCGGGCTGGGGGCTGCTTGGCGACACGCTGCGCAGCTATTCCCAGATCTTCTATGCCGCGCAGATGGCACGGATCGACTTCACCAATCCCCAGGCTTCTCCGACCGCGCTTGAGATCGGGCAGACCGGGTGGGTGGTGCTGGCCGTCGTGCTGATCTGGGGCGTCCGTCGGCTGGCCAAGCATTGCGACCGCCGCAGCGACGGGAATGGCTGGGCCATGCTGATCGTCGCCTGCGAGGCGACCTGGGCGCTGCTGGGCCTTTACGTCATCTCGGGGTGGAAGGACGAATTCGCCGCCTTTCTCGCGACGCTGCCATCGCCGGCAACTCTGTTCGACTGGCTGGTCGGCGCGGCGCGGGCGGATGTTAGCGATGCGGCGCGGATGCCGGTTGATTGGCCCGGACCACCCCAGCCCTGGGCGGTGGTCAGCGCGCTGTTCTGGTATGCGTTGCTGCCGCTGATCTGGTTCAATCTTGGCGCGATCGTCTATGGTCACGACATGAACGCCTTGCGCGGCGAGACACGGCGCATCGCCAGTCGCGCGATCCGGGGTTGGCAGGCGCTGCCAAAACCGCTGACAGACTTCATCGGCCATTTCTGGGACGGGATCGTCCGGCGCTGGCATGCGGTGACGAACGGGATCCTGCTGGCGGCGTCGGCGGGCTTCGCGCTGACCGCCTCGGTCCTGGTGCTGTGGCGCTTCGTCGATTGGCTGGGGAACTGGGCCTGGATTGGGTTGGCCCACCTGATCGGCCCACAGGACATGCTGACATGGCAGGTGGCCACGGTCCCGCTGGGGGCGCTGTTCAACTCGCCCGGTGCCCCGCCGGGAGGGTTGCTGGTCAGCCCGCTGCAATTCTGCATCCTGGCCGCAGGGCTGGAGCTTGCGGGCCGCGCGCAGGCCAAGGCCGCGCCGCAGCCTAGGCCGGAGGCAGCGTCAACGCCGGCCTGAATGGCAGGGACAGTGCCTCGGGGCGTGTCTTCATCGCCGAGATTTCCAAGCGCAATTGGTCCAGCAGGTCCGACGGAATCAGGAAGGCCAGTTCGGAAAAGGACGGCCCGCCATCCTCGGGGGCAAGCGACAGCGACTGGTCGCAATTCCGCCCGCTGGCCCCGGCATCGCCCAGAACCTTGACGATCTGCGTGCCCGCCATGTTGGCCAGCGGCAGCCACCTGCGCCCGGCCCCGTCGATCAGGCCGATGTCGCAGCTGAGCCAGTCGCGTAACGGCGGCCCATCCGATTGCAGACCAAGCCGCAGATAGACGATGGCCCGGTCGGGCGCGACTGGCATGATCATTGCGCGTGCCTGATCGACAAAGACACGGACGCCGCGCAGCTCTCCCTTCGGCTGGTCCGATTGCGTGACGTTCCAGTTCCGGTTCTGCCGGAGGGTCTGAAGATCCGGCCAGGCGACGACCAGCATCGACAGCGCAAGGAACAGCAGCGTCGCGGCGATCAGGCCCAGCGTCTTCATTCGTCCAGCCTTGCCAAGGTTTCATGTCCGGGCGGCGTTTCGGGCGGAGCGATTTGCAGCGTGCCCTCCATCGGCGGGTTCAGCGGCAGGGTCAGCAAAAGCGCTCCGCCCGCGATCTCGTCCGGGGGCAGCTCGAAGACCGCGAAGGTCTTGTTCCTGATGCCGGGCTGCAGCCATAGCTGGTCGATCAGGCGCGGCGGCCCGCTGACCCGAGAGGTTGCGCGATACTGCCGCTTGCTGGCCCCGATCCAGGTCGCCGCCACCATGGTCGAGGTCGTGGTTCCCGACAGCGTCAGGTCCGCGATCAGGAAAACGCCGCCGGTCCCGCGGGTCAACTTGCGGCCATATTGTGAAAACTGGACGCGGTCCGCCGTGCGCCAGCCGTCAAAGCGGCCCGCGATCAGCCGGGTCCGGCCCATCTCGCCAGGCTCGGCTTCGGCGACAAAGGGGCGGATCGCGCTGTTATAGTCGGGATTGCTCAGCATCATTGCGCCCAGCAGGACGGCGGCGACGACAAGGATCAGGCCATTCGCCACGATCTTCATGGCGTGTCCTCGGGCTCGACCGTCATTCTGGCAGAGGGGACAAAGCCAAGCCAGCTTGACTGCCCGTACAGGTTGTCGCGCAGCTTGAAGGTCTGGCGCGCAAAACCGATCTCGACCGGCTGCGCGTGCCAAGGCCGGGGCAGGGTCCAGGCCAGCGTGATCCGCTCGGGCAGGCGCGGCTGCAATTCGCGCAGCATCTCGCCATCGCGCAGCAGGGTGACTTCGGGCGCGTCCAGCGGCGCACCGTCGATGCTGAGGCCGGGCGGGCGCGGGGGGCTGCCGAACACCGCCGCCTGGGTCGCGCCGGTGATGTTCTCGATCAGCGCCGTCATGACCAGCTGGTCGGGGCCGTCCGGCTGGCGGCGCAGGACCAGGGCCTCGGGGGTGAACAGGCTGCGGCCAAGATCGATCTGCTGGCCGAAGGCGGTTTCCGGTGCGTCGTCGGGGCTGCGCGCCTCGTCGATCCTCCACCACCAGCTAAGCAGCACCGCCGCCGCGATGCCGAGCGTGGCCAGAAGTCTCAGCCACAAGCGCCGAAGAAGACGAGGTTCCGCATCGGGCGACATGCTTCATCTGAACTCGCGTTCCGGGCGAGATCAAGCAGTATTGATTATCCCCTGCGGGCGTTTGCCGGTCCGTGGTCCGCGTCGAGCGTGCGGATGAACTGGCCCGCCGCGTCGGTCCAACTCCAGTTGGCGACCGTCTGGTGAGCGGCGCGCGACATCTCCTGCCGGGCGGCGGGGGACAGGTCCATATAGCGGGTGATCGCCGCGGCGAAGCTGTCCGGGGTCGGGTCGCAAAGATAGCCGTTCACCGCGTCGCGGACCAGTTCTGGCGCCACACCCGCAATGCCGGACACGACCGGCGTCCCGCAGGCCATCGCCTCGATCAGCGGCAGCCCGAAACCTTCTTCTAGCGAGGGGAAAAGCCACAGGTCGCAGCCCTGATAGATCGACGGGATGCGGGACTGGTCGGGCCTGCGATGAAAGACCGTGTCGGCCCGCGAGAGGTGTTCGTCCGCCGGTTGGTCGGTCCCGAAGACGACCAGTTTCGCCTTGATGCCCCGCGCGGCCAGCAGGTCCAGCAGGGGAAAGGCCAGGTCCGAATTCTTGATCGAGGGCTGCGAATAGACCATGCCCAGCGTCAGGCAATCGTTTTCGCGCGTGGGGCGAAAGGCGAAGCGGGCCGCATCGACCGCGTTATGGATCACGGCATCGGCGGTGCGGCCGTGATTGGTCTCGACCATGTCCGCGATCCAGCGCGACACCGCGACCTTGATCGTATCAGCCTCGTATGTGCGGGCGACGCGGTCGCGGGGCACCCAGGGGAACATCTCGTATCCCTGCATCAGGTGGGCAAGGCGGCCCTTGCTGGCGGGCATGGGGGCGGCCCACTCCACCGTCTCCCACCACGAACAGACCAGAAAATCCGCGTCGGGCAGGTCGCTGGCCCGCAGCTTGCGGCGTGCCGGAAAGGTGCGCAGCCGGTCCGCGACATCGAAGAAATAGTCGGACAGGTCCTCGCCCGAGCGGCGCCGGAACGCGCGCCCGCGCAGGATGTCCCGCAGCCGTGGCTGCTGCGGCTCGCGCGCGACAAAGGCGACGTCGTGGCCCTGACGGGTCAGTTCCCGCCCGTATTCGCCAATGACCCGGATCCCGCCATTAAGTGACAGCTGGGGCATCAGGAAGGTTATGCGAGTCATCTGTCAGTCTCGTTTGGGCGGCCCAGCGGCATGCGCAGGTTGCCGGGTTCCGGTTGCCGGTTCAAGTCCGTTGCCCGAAGCCGCCTGCGAAAGTTATCATGCTGCGATGCAGTATGATCATCCGGTGAAGAAGTGTTTACAATTTTGCCACGTCGCGCTAAACATTGATCATCGCATCCGCAGACGGGAGGGCGCGTTGAGCGATTTCGAGCGCCAGGACCGGATTGTCACCTTGCTGGATGAGCAACCTTTCGCATCCGTGCGTGATCTTCAGCACCTGATCGGCTGCTCCGGCGCCACGATCCGGCGCGACATCGAAAAACTGAACGAGGCCGGCCGCGCCCGCAAGGTCTATGGCGGGGTCGCGGCGATCGAACGGGGCGTGCGCACCGCATCGCTGCCCTTTGTCGAGAATCGCGACATCGCCGTCGCCGCCAAGCGCGCCATCGCGCGCGAGGCCGAGCGGCTGGTTCAGGACGGCAGCGCGATCATCATTCACGGCGGCTCGACCTGCTTTCACTTCGGTTGCCGCATCGCCAACCGCAATCTGCGCGTCTTTACCAATTCGCTGCCGCTGGCGGCCTATCTGGGCGAATACGGCACCTGCCAGCTGACTCTGGGCGGGGGCGATCTGCATCGCGAACCGGGCATCGTCTATGACGTCGCGGCGCGCGAGCAGCGCTTCTACGCTTCGCAGTTCTTCGTCGGGGCGCTGGGCATCAGCGAACATGGCATCCTTGAACAGCACCCCCTGCTGGTCCGTCTGGCAGAGGAGATGAGCCGGACTGCGGCCGAGGTGATCCTGCTGGCCGACAGCCGCAAGTTCTCGATCCGTCCGCCGACCGTCTCGTTGCCCTTTGCCCGCATCGCGCGGGTGGTCACCGATGACGGCCTGTCCGACGCCCATGCCCGGATGCTGGAACGCGCGGGCGTCGAAGTCATCATCGCCCAGGTCGAGAGGGAGCAATGACCCAGTCCCACATCCTTGAGATGCGCAACATCTCGAAGACCTTCGGCGCCGTCCGCGCGCTTCGGGATGTCAGCCTGACCGTCCTGCCCGGAGAGCTTCATGCCCTGATGGGCGAGAATGGCGCAGGCAAGTCGACGCTGATGAAGATCCTGTCGGGGGCTTATGTCGCCGATCCCGGCGGCACCGTCATCATCGAGGGCAAGCCCCAGCACGAGGCGGCGGGCAGCGTCGCGGTGATCTATCAGGAACTGTCGCTGGCCCCGAACCTGACCGTGGCCGAGAACATGTTCCTGGGACGCGAGATCGCGTCCCGCGGCGTCCTGAACCGGGCCGAGACACTGGCCCGTTCCGAACCGATCCTGAAGCGGCTGGGCGTCAGCTTCGATGCGCGCACACGGGTGGGTGACCTGTCGCTGGGCGAACGCCAGATGGTCGAGATCGCGCGCGCCCTGACCACCGACGCGCGCCTGATCGTCATGGACGAGCCCACCACATCGCTTTCCGCGCGTGAGACCGAGCGTCTGTTCGAAGTCATCGCCCGGCTGAAGGCGCATGGAATCGCCATCATCTATATCAGCCACCGCATGGAAGAGGTCTATGCGCTGGCCGACCGCTGTTCGGTGCTGCGCGATGGGGTTTACATTGGGACGCTGGACCGGGCCGAGCTTTCGGCGCAGAAACTGGTCTCGATGATGGTCGGCCGCGACCTCGACAGCTTCTATAAAAAGGAACATGTCGCCTCGCCCGACCATACCGGCACGCCGGTTCTGTCGGTGCGGGACATGTCCGATGGTGGACTGGTCAAGGGTTGTTCGTTCGATCTGTATCGTGGCGAGGTGCTGGGCATCGCCGGGCTGGTCGGGTCCGGGCGGACGGAACTGGCGCGGCTGATCTATGGCGCGGACCCGCGCACCAGCGGCACCGTCGCCATCGACGGAAAGCAGGTCGACACCTCAAGCCCGCGCGCGGCGCTGGCATCGGGGCTGGCCTATCTGACCGAGGACCGCAAGAAGCTGGGCCTGTTCCTGGACATGTCGATCCTTGAGAACGTCAATATCGGCGTGATCGAGAAGGATGCGAAATCGGGCGGGCGGCTGGATTTCCGAACCGCCGCGCGCCGCGCCAACGACGCCATCAAGTCGCTGGCGGTCAAGGCCCCCAATTCGCGCATGGCCGTGGGTGGCCTGTCGGGCGGCAACCAGCAAAAGGTGCTGATCGCACGGTTGCTGGAAACCGGGCCCAAGGTCGTGATCCTGGACGAACCGACGCGCGGCGTCGATGTCGGGGCCAAGTCCGAAATCTACAAGCTGATCGACGGGCTGGCCCGCCGGGGCGTGGGTGTCGTCATGATCTCCAGCGAACTGCCCGAGATCATCGGCGTCGCCGACCGCGTGCTGGTGATGCGCGAGGGGCATATCGCGGGGCAGGTGCCCTCGGCGCCCGGCCACGCGATCAGCCAGGAGGCCATCATGGAACTTTCGACCGGGACGGTTTCGGAGCCCGCCACTGCGACGGAAGGAGCAACGCAATGACAGAGAACAAGACCAACGCCCCCGCCGCCAGCCAACGCCTGCGCACGGTAATGAGCGTGGTGGGCATGTTGCCGGTGCTGATCGTGCTGGCGATCGTCTTCCAGATGATGAGCGGCCGCTTCATGAGCGTGGGCAACATCTCGAACGTGATGCAGCAGGCCTCGATCAACATCGTCCTGGCCTCGGGCATGACCTTCGTGATCCTGACGGGCGGCATCGACCTGTCGGTCGGCTCGATCCTGGCGACGTCCGCGATGGTCGCGGTCATCGTCTCGCTGATCCCCGAAATAGGCTGGCTGGGCGTCCCGGCGGCGATGGGGGTCGGGCTTGCCTGCGGGTTGGCGAACGGCATCCTGATTTCGGCGCTGAGGCTGCCACCCTTCATCGTGACGCTGGGGTCGTTGACGGCGGTCCGAGGCATCGCGCGGCTTCTGGGCAACGACACCACTGTCTTCAACGCCGACCTGCCCTTTGACGTGATCGGCAACGGCACGCTGTTCGGCATCCCCTGGCTCGCGATCATCGCGGTCGCCATCGTCCTGCTGTCATGGTTCATCCTGAAGCGGACGGTGCTGGGCACCTGGATCTATGCCACCGGCGGCAACCCCGAGGCGGCGCGCCTGACCGGCATCAAGGTGCCGCTGGTGCTGCTGTTCGTCTATGGCGTCTCGGGCCTGTTCGCGGGACTGGGCGGGGCCATGGCGGCGGCGCGGCTTTACGCGGCGAACGGGCTGCAACTGGGCCAGGCATATGAACTTGACGCGATCGCGGCCGTCATCCTGGGCGGCACCAGCTTCGTCGGCGGCGTGGGCTCGATCTGGGGCACGCTGATCGGTGCGCTGATCATCGCGGTGCTGTCGAACGGCCTGATCCTGATCGGCGTGTCGGACATCTGGCAATATATCGTCAAGGGCCTGGTCATCATCGCGGCCGTGGCTCTGGACCGCTATCGCCAGACCGGCGCGCGCACCTGAACAACTGTTCTCACTACGCATATAACGGGAGGAACCTCATGCGTTTTGCGAAAACTCTGGCCTCGGCGCTTGCGCTGGCGGCAGTCTCGGCGGTGCCTGTCTCCGCCAAGGATCTGAACAGCATCGGCATCTCGGTCGGCCTGCTCGGCAACCCCTTCTTCGTCGCGACGATCAAGGGGATCGAGGACGCGGCCAAGAAGATCAACCCCAACGTCAAGGTCACTTCGGTTTCGGCCGACTATGACCTGAACAAGCAGGTCGGTCAGATCGACAGCTTCGTTGCGGCGGGCGTCGACATCATCATGCTGAACGCGGTGGACGCCGCCGCCATCGCGCCCGCGGTCAAGCGCGCGCGGGATGCGGGCGTCGTCGTCGCGGCCTTCGACGTGTCGGCACCGGGTTCGGACGTGACCGTGATGACGAACAACGTGCAGGCGGGTGAAAAGGCCTGTGCCTTCATCTCCGAGCATCTGGGCGGCAAGGGCAACGTGGTCATCGTGAACGGCCCGGCCTCGTCCTCGATCCTTGACCGGGTCAAGGGCTGCAAGGACGAATTCGCCAAGCATCCCGACATCAAGATCCTGTCCGACGACCAGAACGCACAGGGTTCGCGCGATGGCGGGATGAATGTCGGCCAGACCCTGCTGACCCGCTTCGACAAGATCGACGGCGTCTTCGCGATCAACGATCCGACCGCGATCGGCTTTGCGCTGGCCGCGAAACAGGCGAACCGCAGCGAGTTCATCATCACCGCCGTCGATGGCGCCCCCGATATCGAGGGCGAGCTGAAATCGGGCGATGGGCTGATCAAGGCCTCGGCCTCGCAGGATCCCTATACGATGGCCGGGCAGGCGCTTGATCTGGGCTACAAGGTGCTTCAGGGCGAAAAGCCCGAACAGGACACCGTGCTGCTTGAGCCCGAACTGATCACCAAGGACAATATCGACAGCTACAAGGGCTGGACCGCTCCCCGCTGACGGGGGCAGGGCGCGCGCGGGGGCGAACCCCTGCGCGCGCCATCCCGGAACGACTTTGAAGGCACTTTCCATGAACGACGAACTTCTTCGCGGCGCCGTGCTACAGGCCAATCTTGATACCGTGCGGCACGGACTGGTGCTTTCGACCTTCGGCAATGCCAGCGGCATCGACCGCGCGGCGGGCCGCATCCTGATCAAGCCCAGTGGCGTGCCCTATGACAGCCTGACGGCGGCGGACATGGTGCCTTGCGATCTGGACGGGCGCGCGCTGGACAACCGGCTGAAGCCTTCGTCCGACCTGTCGACCCATGCGGTGCTGTACCGCGCGTTCACCGGGATCGGCGCGGTCATCCACACGCATTCGACCTACGCCACGATCATGGCGCAGGCTCGCCGCCCGATCCCGGCGCTGGGCACGACCCATGCCGATTATTTCTATGGCACGATTCCGGTGACGCGCGACCTGACCCCGGACGAGATCGCGCAGGATTACGTCCTGAACACCGGACAGGTCATCGTCGAGACCTTCGCGGGCATCGACCCCCTCAGCATTCCCGCCGTGCTGGTCGCGGGCCACGGCCCATTCGTCTGGGGCCGGACCCCGGACGAGGCTGTCCACAACGCCCTGATCCTCGAGGAGGTCGCGCGGATGGCGTGGCATGTCATGGCGCTCAATCCCGATCCGCAGCCGATCTCGCAGGCGCTGCTGGATCGTCACTACCTGCGCAAGCACGGCGCGCAGGCGACTTATGGGCAAGGGAACTAGGCCATGATCGTTGCCGGCGTCGATTTCGGCACGCTCAGCGTGCGCGTGACCCTGATGGAAACCGAAACCGGGGCGACGCTTGCGGGCGCGACCTCGGGCTATGCGCTGAAGCGCAGTGCGGCTGATCCGCTGCTGGGCGCGCAGGCCCATGCCGACCACATGACCGCGCTGGCTGCCGCCATGCGCGAGGCGGTGGCAAAGGCCGGGATCGACGGCGACCGGGTCGCGGCGCTGGCCTGCGACACCACCGGCTCAAGCGTGGTGATGGTCGACGAAGACCTGCAACCGCTGGCCGATTACTATCTGTGGTGCGACCACCGCGCGCATCACGAGGCGGCGCAGATCACCGCCCTTGGCCGGGCCGAGGGACTGGCCGCGCTGGACTGGTGTGGCGGCACCTATTCCCACGAATGGGGCTATGCCAAGGTCCTGCATTTCCTGCGCCACAATCCGGGTCTGCGGAACCGCTTTGCCACCGCGCTGGAACATTGCGACATGGTTGCGGCGACGCTGTGCGGGATCCGCGACCTAGCCGAGCTGCCGCGCAGCATCTGCGCCGCCGGGCACAAGTGGATGTATGGCGCGCCCTGGGGCGGGCTGCCGCCGCAGGACTTCCTCAGCCGCGTCGATCCGCTGTTCGATGGCATCAACGACCGCCTTGCGGGGCGCTTCGTGACCTCGGACGCGATTGCCGGTCACCTGTCGCCGGAATGGGCAGAGAAGCTGGGCCTTCGCCCCGGCATCCCGATCCCGGTCGGTGCCTTCGATGCGCATTGGGACGCAATCGGCGCGGGAGCGCGGCCGGGCGACATCGTCAACGTGGTCGGCACCTCGACCTGCATCATCGCGATGGGGCCGCAGGGTTTCCCGCCGGTTCCGGGCCTGTGCGGCGTGGTGCCGGGCAGCGTGCTGCCGGGCTGGACCGGGATCGAGGCCGGGCAATCCGCGACCGGCGACGTGTTCGAGGCCATCGCGCGCCGCGCGGGCAGCGATGTCGCGACGCTGTGCGAGGGGCTGGACCGCTTGCCTCCGGGCGGCAGCGGGCTCATGCGGCTGAATTGGGACAATGGCGACCGCACGGTTCTGGTGCGTTCGGACCTTGGCGCGGTGACGCTGGGTTGGGACCTGAACCACACCGCCGGGGACGAAATGCATGCCGCGATCGAAGGCATGGCCATGCATGTCCGCATCATCACCGAGCGGATCGAAAGCGGCGGCATGGACACGGCCCGCATCGTCAACGCGGGCGGCATCCCGCAAAAGAACGACGTGCTGAACCAGATCTATGCCGATGTGCTGGAACGCGAGGTTCACGTCCCCGCCAGCTCTCCGGTCGGAACCGGTTCGTGCATCTTCGCTGCCGTGGCTGCCGGCGCCTTCGACACATTCGAGGCCGCGCAACAGGTCTTGTGCCCACCGTCGCGCGTGTTCACGCCGCGCGAAGGCACGCGCGCGGGATATGACCGGTTGTTCGACCTGTTCCGCGAGGTCTATTTCGGTTTTGGCGAGGGAAGGGCGGTCGATCTTGCCAGCGTCTTGCCGCGCCTGCGCGCCTTCCGGCTTGAGGGCGCGGCCAGCCGCTGACCCTATCTGACCGCAAGTCCGGCATTCAGCCCGCCATCGATCAGGTGATCGGCGCCGGTGATGAAGCTGGCCCGGTCGGAGCAGAGAAAGGCGATCAGTTCGGCCACTTCCTCGGGTTCGCCGATCCGGCCAAGGGGATGGGCCGCGCCGAAACGGGCGAAGACCTCATCTTTGGACAGGTCCCCGCCCAGTTTATGGGCGGCCAGCGACAGGATCGGCGTGCGGACCGAGCCGGGCGAGACCGAATTGACCCGGATCCCCGCCGCCGCATGGTCGATGGCCATGGCACGGGTCAGGGCATGGATCGCGCCCTTGCTTGCGACATAGGCCGCGACCCCCTGCTGGCAGCCATGCCCCTGCACCGAGGACAGGTTCACGATTGCGCCGCCGCCCCGGCTTTCCATCAGCGGGATGCCGAAGCGGCCGGTCATGTAGATGCCGCCGACATTCACCGCCATGCAGCGCGCCCAATCCTCGGGTCCGGTGGTCGTTACCGTGCCATAGGGATGGACCGCGGCGGCGTTTACGATGATGTCCAGCCCGCCGTGGCGATCCACGATGTCGGCCATCAGGTCCTGGATTTCGTCCTGCTCTGAGACGTCAGCCCGCCGCGCTTCCAGTGACAGGCACTGCGCCACGCCCAGTGCGGAAAGTTCCTGATTGGCATGGATGTCAATGCCGCAGGCCACGACCTCGGCCCCGCCGCGCGCAAGCCGGATCGCCGCGGCTCGACCGATACCGGTGCTTCCGGTCACCAATGCGACCTTGCCGCTGAATTCGTCCTCGGGCATCCGCTTTTCCTTCCGATCCGTCGTGGTTTTCAAGTGTCGCCGATGGCGTTTAGGACCGCCCCTGCAATGCGCGCGGTCCCGTCCCAGCCGGGCAGGGCCCGACCGGCGCTGGCGGCGGCAAAGGCCATGGCCTGCATCCGCGCCGGGTCGTCCAGCACGGTTCGAAGCGCGTCCGCAAATGCCGCGCAATCTTCGGGCGGGACCAGCAGCCCGGCCTCCGGCGGCACCGTGTCCCGCACCGCGCCGCTGTCGCAGGCAATAATGGGCAGGCCGTTGGACAATGCCTCGTCAAAGACGATGCCGTATCCTTCATAGCGCGTCGCCAGTGCAAAGACCGAGGCGCGGCGGTAAAGCGCGTCCAGCCGGTCCTCGGACACTTCGCCTGCAAGTCTCAGCCGATCCGCCAGCCCGCATTCGACGATCAACTGACGCAGCGCCTCGGCATGACCGGGATCGCGCGCGCCCCCGACGATCACCGCCTGCCAGTCAAGATCGGCGATGGCGGCCAATGCACGGATCAGAACGTCATGACCCTTGCGCGGATGCAGGATGCCGACCGACAGCACCAGCGGCGGCGTCACCGCCTGCCGCGCGCCGGGCCGGGGGCGGTCGGTGCCGGGACGCGCGACGGTGATCTGATCCGGCGCGACGGCATAGCCCGAGACCAGCAGGTCGCGGACATGCGGGCTGGGGACAAGGACATGGCGGGCATGGCGCAGGTTCTGACGCTCGGTCCGATGCAGGTGATCGCGACGGGCGGGATCCAGCCCGCTTTCCATCGCCAGCGGATGATGGACCAGCGCGACCACGGGCGCCGCGACCTGCCGCAGCCCCACCGGGTCCAGCGCGCCAAGGGCCAGCCCGTCGACGATCAGCACCCCTTCACCGGGAACCGCTTGCAGGGCGGCCAGCGCGTCTTGCATCCCGGCCGGATCGGGGTCGGGAAAGCTTGCTGGCAGTTCCAGCACCTTGACCTGCCAGCCCAGCTCGCCAAGTCCCGCGATCAGGCGGCGGTCATAGAAATAGCCGCCGGTCCGCGTCCTGATGTCGCCGGGCACGGCAAGCGTCACCACGCGCCGGACCGTCATGATGGCCGGTCCTGATTGGCCGAGAAGCTGCGCAGGAACAGGTCGCGCAGATCCTCCATCGGGATGGCGGGACTGGCGGGGGGCGGGACAAGGCCGGGCGACAGGCCCCAATCCGCGACGCGGTCAACCAGTGGGGCGGGGCCGATGACATGGACCGGAACCTCGCGCCGAGCATCCTGCCCGATCGCGGTCGCGGCCTGATGGTCGCCCAGAACGATCAGCAGGGGCGGGTTCGCGGCATGAAGCCGCGCGTAATCCAGCACCGTCGCCAGCGAATACGAGATCGCGTCGCGGTATTGCGCGGCGACCCGCGAAGGATCACGCCAGACCACCTCTGGCGGATCGCCCTGTGTCGCCATCCGGTCAAAGGCATGTCCATCGCCAAGCTGGTCCCAGCCGATCATCTGCGGCACCGGAACCCAGGGCGCGTGCGAGGA
Source organism: Paracoccus broussonetiae (assembly GCF_031854425.1). NCBI lineage: Bacteria > Pseudomonadati > Pseudomonadota > Alphaproteobacteria > Rhodobacterales > Paracoccaceae > Paracoccus > Paracoccus broussonetiae. Next base: position 26,799 of record NZ_JAVRQI010000004.1, read on the forward strand.
AGTCAGCACCACCTGCGCGAAAAGCGGGCGGGGATCGTCGGCTGTCCCGGCCGTCAGGCGGTCAAATGCGGCCAGCGTGAACTGGTCTGGCATCGTCACCCAGTTGAAGGGCTTGCCCGCATAGCCAAGATCGGGCGCGGTCAGGACGCGGTCGAAGCCCATCCCGGCCGCCTCGGGCCAGGGGCGGGTGATGCCGGGCGCGACCGTGGCGGTGCGGAACCCCGCCCGGCGTGCAAGGTGGAACAGGCTTTGCCGACCGCTGGCCAGCGCCGCGCGATAGCGGGTCTGGTCGTCGATGCGCAGGCCATTCGCCAGCGTCGCGTGGGCCAGCCAGCTTTGCCCGCCATGCGTCGGAGAGGTCACGAAGCCCGAGCGCATCGCCAGCCCCTCCGCCTGAAGCCGGGATTGCGCCGCGCGCAGGATCGGCAGATGCGCCGCCGCGTAAAAGTCGGTGTCGAAGCTGGTCCGACCATAGCTTTCGACGAAGACGATCACGACATCCCGATCCAGCCGCGCAAGATCGGGGGGTGTCGCCCGCCACGGGTCCAGCCGCGCGGCTTGGCGGAACAGGCGCAACTCGGCAAAGGTGCGCGCCGTCTCGACCCCCTTGTCCAACAGGAAGCCCGAGGCCCCCGCGCCGCCGGTCGTCGCCGAAAGGATCAGCACCGTCATCAGGCCCAGCCGCGCCCGAAGGGTCGGGGCAAGACCCGAGATGGTCCCCGTCGCGCGCCACAGCGCGGCCGCCAGTGCAGGGACCAGCAGCACCGCCGCGACAAGCACTGCGGCCACCGGAAGCCTGCCGAAGCTTTCCGCCAGCAGGTCCAGCAGGTCGCGGATCAGGGGCAGGTCGCTGGCCGGGTTGAAGCCACGATCCAGCAGGTTCCGCATCACCAGATCGGCGCCGGCCAGAACCAGCGCCGCCATCATCAGCAGGACCAGCAGCGGCCGCAGCAGTCGGGCGGCGCGGGGCGGCAGGGACAGAAGCAGGATCAGCGCCGGCAGTTCGACCGGCACCGGCAGGAACGCGGCGGGACCGGTCCCCGCGCCCAGCCCGCAGACCAGAAGCGTGCCCCACAGCAGCGCCAGCGCCGCGACGGTCCGCCAAAGCGAGGTGGCGGGGGGCGCGACGCTCAGCTCCGGTGCCGCCACAACCACACCATGTCCAAAGCAAAGGACCAAAGCAGCAGCGCGATGGCCAGCCACGCCGCCAGATCCGCCATCTCGCGCGGCAGGGCGGGCAGTTGCAGCAGGATCAGGACGGCAAGCTGTGTGACGCAGATCGCCTTGCGGCGGAAGCGCTGTGGCAGCTCTGGTCGCATCCAGGGCCACAGCAGGCCGCCCAGCAGAAACGCATAGCGGGGCAGGCCAAGCAGCAGGACCTCGGGGCCGGGGGCGCCGCCTGCCAGCGCGTGCAGCGACAGGACCAGCCCGAAGGCGGCATCGACCTCCATGTCGAAGCGCGCGCCGAACTCTGAAACCAGACCGCTGCGCCGCGCCAGCCAGCCATCGGCCCCATCGAGCAGCAGGCTGACCGTGGCCAGCGCCGCCAGCACCAGCCCCGCCAGCTGACCCGCGAGCAATGCGCCCAGCAGGGACAGCACCAGCGCCGCCCGCCACAGGGTCACGGCATTGCAGGCCCCGAAGCGCGGATGGGGATAGAACCGTGCCAGATAGCGGCGGATGACGCCCAGCAGAACCGCATAGCCGACAAGCGCGGGCAGCAGCATCCATCCTGCGCCCAGCAGGACCGAGGACAGCACGATCACCGCCACGCCGCCCAGCCCGGCCCCGGCCAGTCCGCGCAGGTTATGCCCTTGGGGTTGGCCGGACCGCGCGCCCGGCGCAAGTCGGGCGATTCCTGCCGAAAGGCTGTGGCCCAGCTGCTCCATGTCGAAATCCTATGGCAGCGCATGGTTTTTTCAAGCCGCGTCTTGATCTGTTCGCGCCGAGGTTTACGCTGTCGGGACAGGAGGTCAGGCGATGATCACCCAGCCCGAACGCTATCGCAGCACGGCGCGCCTGCTGCACTGGATTGTGGCGCTTCTGGTCCTGCCGATGATCGCGGCGGGGCTGATCATGACGCAGGACGGGTTGGCCCGCCCGCTGCAGGACGCCTTGTTCCTGTTGCACAAGCATATCGGCCTGCTGGTCCTGTTCCTTGCCTTGCTGCGCATCCTGTATCGCTGGTTCAACCCGGCCCCGCCCTTGCCGCTGTCGATGCCCGACTGGCAGCGGCGGGTGGCGCAAACCTCGCATGTGCTGATGTATGTCCTTTTGGTGGTCATGCCGGTCAGTGGCTTCATCCGCGTCCGGGCCGGGGGCTTTCCGATCGAGCTTCTGGATGCCTTGGGGCTGATCGGCCCGATCCCGCGCTCGAAGGAGCTGGGGGATACCGCGTCGGCGTTGCATCAGGCGGCCGCCTTTCTGCTGATTGCTCTGATCTGCCTGCATGTCGCGGCGACGCTGTATCACGCGCTGATCCGGCGGGACGGGATCTGGGCGCGGATCTGGCCCCCCTCTGGCGGGGATTGACGCGGGTTCGCGGATTTTTTTCGCGACCAAGGGATAAGAACCGCGCCGGGCTACGTATATGCGTCAGGATGCCCACGGAACCCGACCCCATACTGGACCAGTTGCCCGCCCTGCGCCGCTATGCGCTGGCCTTGTCGCGCAACGATGCCGAAGCCGATGACCTGGTGCAGGAAACCCTGCTGCGCGGGCATGAGAACCGCCGCGGGATCCGCATGGGCGGCAATATCCGCGCATGGCTGTTCACCATCCTGCGCAATATCTTTCTGGACCGGCTGCGCAGCCGCCGGGCCGAACGCAGGCGGCATGACACTTTGGCCGCCATCGCACCGCAGGCAATGGACGCGCCGCAGGATGCCGCGATGCGTCTGGCGCAATTGCGGGGCGCGTTCATGGACCTGCCCGACGATCAGCGCGAGGCCCTGTCGCTGGTCGCGATCGAGGGCATGACCTATGCCGAGGCCGCCGAGCTGGCGGGTGTGCCGCTGGGGACGCTGATGTCCCGCGTCGGGCGCGCCCGCGCGCAGCTGCGCGCCTTCGAGGAAGGAAAGACCCCGGCCCGCGGGCTGAAACTGGTGGGAGGACGCGATGCAGCAGGCAAGTGACGCGATTTCCGAACTGGACCTCAACGCCTATGTCGATGAGCAACTGGACGACTGGCAGCGCCTGCGGGTCGAGGATCACCTGGCGCGCCACCCCGAGGCGGCGGCGCGCGTGATGCAGGATATCCGGCTGCGGCGCGAACTGCGTCTGGCGCTGGCCCCGGCAGGCACGCCCACCGGCGCGCATCGCGCGGGTGCGGCGCAGCTGTCGCGGGCGCTGCGTCGGGATGAACGCATCCGTCGCGCGATCCGGCTGGTGCCCGTCGGCCTGCTGGTCGTGACCGGCTGGCTGGCGAACGAGGGCTTCGGCCCGCTTTCCGTGGGCAAGGTCGTCGCCTCGCAAGCACCGCCGCCGGTCGTGTCGGCCGCGCTGTCCGCGCGTGAGGCCAGTCTTGTGCGCCTGCCGATGCGGTCGCAACCGCAAGCCTCGCGGCTTGATCCGGCCGAGTTGCGGGCCGCGACGGGGATACTTCTGCCGCGCTTCGACCGCGACTGGACGATCCGCGACGCGCAGGTCTTTCCCTCGCCCCAAGGGCCGGGGATCGAGATCGTCTTCGACGCGGGCGATCTGGGGCGGCTGACGCATTTCGCCGTCCGCACCGGTAGCTTTGCCGTCACCATGCCCCATGTCGAGACGCATGGCCGCGAGAACGTCGCCTGGTTCCAGATCGGCGAGACGGCGCATGTCATGATCGCGGATCGCGGCGACGTCGCAAGCCTGCTTGGGATCGCCGAGCAGCTTTCCTCAACCCTTTACTGAACCTGACCCAGCGGAGATTGACCATGGACCAGACGACCCGGGGCCGCAGTGCCGGCTTCTCGCCCGCCGCCGCCTATGACCAGGGGCTGCGCGCGCATATGCTGCGCATCTATAACTACATGGGGCTTGGCCTTGTGCTGACGGGCATCGTCGCGATGCTGGTTGCCTCGGTCCCGGCGATCTATGTGCCGATCTTCGGCTCGCCGCTGAAATGGCTGGTCATGCTGGCGCCGCTGGGCTTCGTGATGTTCCTGTCCTTCCGGATCGAGGCAATCTCGGGCGCGACGGCGCAGGCGCTGTTCTGGGCCTTCTGCGCGGTGATGGGGCTGTCGCTGGCCTCGATCTTCCTGGTCTATACCGGCACCTCGATCGCGCGGGCGTTTTTCGGTGCCGCCGCGATGTTCGCGGGGATGAGCCTTTACGGCTATACGACGAACCGCGACCTCAGCAAGTTCGGCAGCTTCCTGATCATGGGCCTGATCGGCGTCATCATCGCCAGCATCATCAACATCTTCCTGGGCTCGTCGGCGCTGCAATTCGCGATCTCGATCATCGGCATCCTGGTCTTTGTCGGCCTGACCGCCTGGGACACCCAGTCGATCAAGCTGCAATATGGCGAACACCATGACGACGAGACCCGCCAGAAGCTGGCGGTGATGGGCGCGCTGTCGCTGTACCTGAACTTCATCAACATCTTCCAGCTTCTGCTGAGCCTGACCGGCCAGCGGGAGGAATAAGCAGACATCCCGCAAGAAGGAAAACCGAGGCATGGACCACAATGACAGGCAGGCCATCGAGGGCCTGTTCGACAAGCTCGCGCATGTCGAGCGCCAGGCGGCGCCCCGCGATACCGACGCAGAACACTTCATCTCGGGGCAGATCGCCCGCCAGCCCGGCGCGCCCTATTTCATGGCCCAGACCATCGTGATGCAGGACCACGCGCTGAACGCCGCGCAGGCCCGTATCGAGGAACTGGAATATCAGGCCCAGGCGTCCCGCCAGGGTGCGGGTCAGGGTGGGTTCCTGTCGCGCATGTTCGGCGGCGGCGCGGCCGCGCCTTCGCCCCAGATGTCCCAGCGCATGGCGCCGGGCATGGGTGCGCGCCCGCAGGGCTATGGCGGAATGCCTGCCCAGCAGGGGCAGGGCGGGGGCTTTCTCGCCGGTGCCGCGCAGACCGCAATGGGCGTCGCCGGCGGCGTCCTGCTGGGCAATGCGGTGATGGGCATGTTCGCGGGCGAGGCCGAGGCCGCACCCGCGCCCGAAGAGGAAGAGGATGATCCCGGCGCCTTCGAGGATGCCGGCGGCTGGGACGAGGAAATCTGAGACCCGGAGAAGGCGGCCGTCCTCCCCCGGCTGCCGGTTGCTGACCGCTCCGGTCAGGCACCCCGCGGCGCGCCAGCGTGCCGCGGGGTGCTGTTTTTCGGCGGCACTTGCCTTTCCCCGCCGCCGGTCATTTGATGACCAGAAGCAACGCTTTCGGGGATCTGCATGACGACCCATCCGGTGAAACCACCCATCGGCCCGGCCACCCGGCTTTGCATGTCGCTGGCCGCGCGGCCCGGCCAGTTCGGCTCTCGGTTCCACAACCGGCTTTACGAAAGACTGGGGCTGGATTTCGTCTACAAGGCCTTTACCACCACCGACCTGCCCGCTGCGCTGGGCGGGATCCGCGCGCTGGGCATCCGGGGCTGCGCCGTCTCGATGCCCTTTAAGGAGGCGGTCATTCCCCTGATCGACGGGCTGGAGGGATCGGCGGCGGCCATCGACAGCGTGAACACCATCGTCAACGATGACGGGCGGCTGACCGGATACAACACCGATTACAGCGCCGTCGCGCAATTGCTGGATCGCGCCGGAATTGCGCCCGAGACGCCCTTCCTGCTGCGCGGTTCGGGCGGGATGGCCAAGGCCGTGGTGGCGGCTTTGCGCGACCGGGGCCACCGGCAGGGCACCATCATCGCCCGCAATCGGGCGACCGGACAGGGGCTGGCCGATCTTTACGGTTTCATCTGGACCCCCGAGCTGCAGACGCAGACCGCACCCCTGATCGTCAACGTGACGCCCCTTGGCATGAAGGGCCCCGAGGCCGCGCAGCTGGCCTTTCCCCAGGCGGCCATTGTCGCGGCCGAAACCGTCTTCGACGTGGTGGCCCTGCCGTCCGACACGCCGCTGATGCGGGCGGCCGAGGCACTGGGCAAGACGTGCATTTCGGGTGCCGAGGTGGCGGTGCTTCAGGCACTGGAGCAGTTCGTCCTTTACACCGGTATCCGCCCCGATCCCGAACTGGTCGACGAGGCGGCGGCTTTTGCCCGCGCGACCTGACCGGCGGCGCGGGCGCGGGTTGCTTCAGTGCGCCGCAGGCCAGCCCGCCGCGGCCGCATCCACCGCCAGCATGTAAAGGCTGGTCGTCGCGGTGATGAATAGCCGGTTGCCGCGCGGGCCGCCGAAGCAGATGTTCGACACCACCTCGGGGACCAGGATCTTGCCCAGCAGCACCCCGTCGGGGGCAAAGACATGGACCCCGTCCGCGGCCGAAGACCAGACATTGCCCTGCGCATCGCAACGGATCCCGTCGGGCAGGCCCTGGTCGATCCGCGCAAAGTCGCGCCCGTTTGCGACCGAGCCGTCAGGCGCGACGTCAAAGACCCGGATCACCGGCGGCACACCCGGGTCATGGCTGGAGCCCGATTCTGCGACATAAAGCAGGCCTTCGTCGGGCGAGAAGCACAATCCGTTCGGCTGGGTGAAATCGGTGATGACGGCGCGCGGCTCGCCCCCTTCGGGCGGGACGCGATAGACGAACGAGCCGTCCTGCTCGCGCGGGGCGCGATATCCCTCGAGGTCGGACAGGATTCCATAGGTCGGATCGGTGAACCAGATGCTGCCGTCCGAATGCGCCACCACATCGTTGGGCGAATTCAACCGGCGACCGGCATGGCTGCTGGCGACGATGCTGCGGCTGCCGTCATGTTCGGTCCGCGTAACCGCGCGCAACCCGTGATGGCAGGTCACAAGCCGTCCCTGCGGGTCGCGGGTATTGCCGTTGCTGTAGTCGGAATGCTCGCGGAAGACGGTGCAGCCAGTCTCGGCCGTCCAGCGCATCATGCGATGCGCGGGAATGTCCGAGAACAGCAGCATCTGCGCTGCGGGGAACCAGGCCGGCCCCTCGGCCCATTCAAAGCCGCTGCCGATCTGGCGCAGCTGCGCATTGGGATGGATCAGGGCGCGGAAACGTGGATCCCGCTGGTCATAATGGCTCATGCGTTGGCCTTTCTGCCGCTGGCGACGGCGACGATGGCGATGATGATGATCCCGGTGGACAGCAGGCGCACGCCCGCTCCCAGGCCATAGGAGTTCAGCATCGACACGATCAGATACATGAAAAGTGCGCCCGCCCAGATGCCGGGCACATTGGAATTTCCGCCCGCAATGGACGAGCCGCCGATCACGGTCACGGCGATGGACATCAGCAGGAATTCTGCCCCCATGTTCAGCGCCGCCCCGCCCGAGAAGCAGGCCAGCAGAAAGCCGGTCAGCGCGGCCATGATGGCGCAGGTCACATAGGTCGCGCCCATGACCCGGCCGACCGGCACACCCGCCAGCCGCGCGGCCCGCTGGTTCTGCCCGATGGCCGAGACGCGGCGCCCGAACAGCGACAGGTTCAGCAGCACCCAGAAGCCCGCGCTGATCGCCAGCGCGACCCAGGCAAGGTTCGGGACGCCCAGCAGGTCTCGGGCCGTGGTGAAGTCGGCCAGTGCCTGCGGCGGCTTGATGCGCAGTCCCCGGTTCGACCAGATCGCCAGCGACTGGTAAAGAAAGCTGGCCGACAGCGTCGCGATGATCGGCGGGATGCGCAGCAGGCGGATCAGCGCGAAATTCGCAATCCCCACGCCTGCACCGATGGCGATGGTGGACAAAAGCCCGGCCAGCACGACCAGCGCAGGCGCCGCCGTCATGCCCCCCATCAGTTTCAGCGACAGGGTGCCGGCCAGGGTCATCGTGGCCGGGATCGACAGGTCGGTATTGCCCGGCCCCAGCGTGATGACCAGCATCTGCCCCAGCCCCGTCAGTACCGAGAAGCTGGCGAAGGTCAGCGCGGCGACGGCCAGTGCCATTCCTCCGCCGCCGCCCGCGCTCATCGACCAGGTGGCCAGGAAGGCGGCGAAGGCCGCGACCCAGGCCCAGAACCAGGGCGCGCGGTGAAGGTTCGCAAGTCCGCTCATGCCCGTTTCTCCGCCTGCCGGACGACCAGCCGCGCGGCCAGCACAAGGATCAGGATCGCGCCCTGCGCGCCGATCTGCCAGTCGGGGGACAGCCGCAGAAAGGACAGGAAGCTGCCTGCCAGCGTCAGGGTCAGCGCCCCGATCACCGCGCCCACGGGCGACACGCGTCCACCGGTGAATTCGCCCCCGCCCAGGATTACCCCGGCGATGGACAGCAGGGTATAGCGCAGCGCGATATTCGCATCCCCCGAGGTCGTCAGCCCGACCAGCGCCATGCCCGCCAGCACCGCGAAGATCCCGGCAAGGCCATATGCCATCGCCCGCAGCCGGATGGTCGAGCGTCCGGCCCGCGACACCGCCCGCGCATTGCCCCCCAGCGCCCGCAGCCGGACGCCGAAGCCCGAGCGCATGACCAGAAGATGCGCGACGGCGGCGATCAGCACGCTGGCGATGATCGCCATCGGCACCAGCGGCGGTTTCGATTTCATGATCGCCGTCAGCCATGCCGGAGAGGTGCCGCCCGGTGACGGCAGGATCAGCACCGCCGCACCGCCCCAGACGAAGGACATGCCCAGCGTGACGACGATGGCGGGAAGCTGGCGGATCTCGATCAGCGCGCCAAGCGCGGCATAGGCCAGCACGCAGCCCACCAGCATCGCCACGCCCAGTGCCGGGTTCACCGGCAGGACCGAGGCGGTGATGCAGGCCACAAGGCTGACGAAGGCGCCCATCGACAGGTCGATGTCATTGACCATGATGATGATCATCTGCGCCACCGTCGCCAGCGCGATCGGCACGGCCAGGTTGAACAGCAGGTTGATGCCGACATAGCTCATGGCGCGGGGCTGCAGCCAGAAGACGGCGGCGACCAGCACGGCAAGCGACAGGACGGGCAGCGCGAGCCTTGGGTTCACAAGGCGCATCATGCGACGTCCTCGCCCAGTTCGAAGCTGGCGGCCAGGACGTTTTCCTCGGTGATGCGGTTGCCCTCCAGTTCGGCCGAGATGACGCCATTGCGGAAGACGAAAACCCGGTCGCAATTCCGGATCTCGTCCATCTCGGTGGAATACCACAGGAAGGTGCGGCCATTCGCGGCCTCGGCGCGGATCATGTCGTAAACCTCGGTCTTGGTGCCGATATCGACGCCGCGCATCGGGTCGTCCATGACGACGACCGGTGCGGTGGTCGCCAATGCGCGCGCGAAAAGCGCCTTTTGCTGGTTGCCTCCCGACAGCGACAGGATCGGGTTGCTCATGTCGGGCGTGCGGATGCCGATGCGTTTCTGCCAGTCGGCCCCGACCCGCGCCTCGGCCGCGCGGTCGATCAGGCCGCGACGGGTCAGGGTCGCCAGCGCGGCAAGGGTCAGGTTGCGGCGGATCGACCAGATCGGCATCAGCCCGTCCCGCCTGCGGTCGCCCGCGACAAAGACGGCGGCGGGCGCGGGTGTGGCGCGCCAGTCCGAGCTTTGCGAGAGATAGAAGCGCGCCAGCGCCTCGGCCTGTCCATGCCCGGCCAGACCGGCAAGGCCCACGATCTCGCCCTTGCGGGCCTCGATCCCCTCGGGGGTGCGCAGAATGGGATGGGACTTGTCGCCCAGGGTGCGGGCAAGGGCCGCGGGGCTGGGCTGGTGCCCGTCCTCGGCCACATGGCCCATCGCGTCGACCAGCCCCTGCCGGGTGAAGGCGGCGGCGGGGCGGTCCGCGATGCTGCGGCCGTCCCTCATCACGACGATGCGGCTCGCGACCTCGAAGATCTCGCCCATCATGTGCGAGATGAAGATCACCGCCCCGCCATTTGCACAGAACCGGCGGATATGGGCCAGCAACTGGGCTGCGATGGCCGCGTCCAGCGACGAGGTCGGCTCGTCCAGCACCACCAGCCGCGCGGGCGCTTCGCCTTCGGCAAAGCCGATCGCGATCTCGACCATCTGCTGCTCGGCCAGCGTCAGATCCAGGACCGGCGTCTCGGGGCGGATGCGGTGGCCGGGGAAAATGCGGTCAAGCTGGCTGCGGATGCGTTCGCCCGCCCGCTTGCGCCAGCCCGCGCCGGTCAGATCGCGCTGCACCACCTGCAGGTTCTCAAGCGCGGTCAGGTTCGGGCAAAGCATGCCTTCCTGCGAAATGGCGCGGATGCCCGCCCCGCGCGGATCATGTGCGCCGGGATAGGCGACGCGGCCGTCGCTGGGCTCGAACAGCCCGGTGATCAGGTTGACCAGCGTGGACTTGCCCGCGCCGTTATGGCCAACGAGGCCAAGGCATTCGCCGGGCGCAATGGAAAGATCGACGCCGTCCAGCGCCTTGAGCGCGCCGAAGCGCTTCGACGCGCCCTCCAGCACGACGACCGGGGCGGAATGCGCCCCGGTGTCCTTGATCTGTGCGGCCATCACTTCGCCTCGGCGATCACCTTCTTGGCGTCGTCCTGGGAATAGTCGACATTGGTGACGCCACCTTCGGGGGTGCCTTTCAGCGACTCGTCCAGCGTCTCTTGCGTTACCGAAAGGAACGGCACGGTCAGTTCCTTGGGCACGTCCTGCCCGTCCAGGATCTGCTGCGCGACCCAGAAGGCCAGGGTCGAGACGCCCGGCGCGATCGAGGTCGAGACGGTTTCATAGCCGTTCGCGTCGCGCTGTTCGGCCCACCATTTCAGTTCGTCCTGGCGGTTGCCCATGACGATGATCGGGGTCGGGCGACCCGCCGCGGCAAAGGCCTGCGCCGCGCCATAGCCGTCGCCGCCCTGCGTCACCACCGCGGCGATTTCCGGCAGCGAGGGCAGGACGCCCGCGACCGCCTTTTGCGCCACGTCCTGCGCCCAGTCGCCGTTGACCGAGCCCACGATCTTGAAGTTCGGATGCGCCTTCACGCCTTCCTCGATGCCCTGGTGGATCTCATCATCGACTGAGACGCCGGCAAGGCCGCGGATCTCAAGCAGGTTGCCGCCGTCGGGCAGGCGCTTGGCAAGGTATTCGACCTCGTCCCGACCCATCTTGACGAAATCGACCTTGACCCGCCAGGCACAAGGCTCGGTCACGACGCCGTCGAACGAGACCACGGTGATCCCGGCATCGCAGGCCTCCTTGATCGCGCCGTTCAGCGCGGTGGGCGAGGCGGCGTTGATGACGATCGCATCATAGCCCTGCAGGATCATGTTCTGGATCTGGGCGGCCTGTTCGGTCGCCTGGTTCTCGGCTGTGGTAAAGGCATCCGCGCTGGCCACGACCTTGTCGGCGACGGCCTTGTCGGTGACGCGCTTCCAGCTTTCCAGCATGGCCTGGCGCCAGCTGTTGCCGGCATAGTTGTTGGAAAGCGCGATCTTCTTTTCGGCGGTGTCGGCCATGGCCTGCGTCCCAAGGACCAGGCCCAGCGCGGTGGCGGCAGTCAGCAGCATTCCCTTGCGGGTCATGTCGTTTCTCCTCCCAGTTGTCATCGGCCCCTTGACCGGGGTCCGTTCTCTCCCAGGTGCAGGATATGCGGTTCGGACATTCTGCATAGGGGCGATTTGCGGTCCGCCTGCGTCCGCCCGCGTGGCATGTGCGGGAACCCGCAAGTCGCCCCTATCTCCGTGGAATGGCCCGCGAAACTGTGCCATCGTCCGCGGGCCGTTGGGGGGAGGCGGCACGAGATGGAACATGGCCGCATCACTGCCGCGCCGGACCGGGCCGACATGCCCGAGGCGGTCCCGGAACCGCTTTGGTCGCACCTGTTCCGCATCTCGCGCGCCTTGGCGGGGCGGCTGGATTTCCTGTCCGCGATCCAGTCGGTGGCCCGAGAGATCGCGCGCTTCCTGCCCTATGACCACCTTGATCTGTGCCTGCTGCGCCATGACGGCACGCTGTCGGCCGCCTATGAAACCGGGATCGACACGGCATGGGGGCGGCTTGGAAATGCCTCGGTGCAGTCAAGCCCGATCCGTGACCTGCTTCTGGGGCGGTTCGACCACATGCTGACGGGCGATGCGATGCGCGATCCCCGTTTCCACTATCCCGGTGCCTTCACCGCTCCCATCCACGATCACGGCCTGCGCGCGCGCGTGCATGTGCCACTGGTCGTAGGCGGAGAGATCATCGGCGCGCTCAGCATCTCGTCCTTCCGCGCAGATGATTACGGCATTCCGGACGTCGCTGCCGCCCGGCAGGTCGCGGACCTGATCTCGCCCTACATGTTCGCGCTGCGCGAGGCCGAGCGTTCGCGCCACGCCGCCATCATCGAGGCCGAGGCCCGCGCGCGTGAAGAAGGGTTGCGTCAGGGCGCGCTGAACCTGACCGAGGCGCTGGAGCAGGAGCGCCAGCGCATCGGCATGGACCTGCACGACCAGACTCTTGCCGACCTGAGCCGCCTGATGCGCGACCTGTCGCGCCCCGGCAGCGTCGATGCCGAGGCGATCCTGTCCCGGCTGGACGATTGCGTCGCGGATCTGCGGCGCATCATCGATACGGCGGTGCCCTCGATCCTGGACATGTTCGGCTTTGCCCATGCGGTGCGCGTGCATCTGGAACGCGCGGCGGGCGAGGGCACCCGGATCGAGGTCCATGACGACAGCGGTGGCGCGCCCGACATGCTGGACCCGGTCGTGCGCATCGCGCTGTTCCGCATCGTGCAGGAGGCGATCAACAACGCCGGCCGCCATGCCCGCGCGTCGCGCATCGGGGTGCGCATCGCGGGGCGGCCCCGGCTGCGCGTCACCATTGCCGATGACGGCTGCGGGCTGCCCGAGGAAATCCGTCGCGGCCGCCGCAAGGGCGGCATGTCCCACATGCGCACGCGCGCCCAGCTGATCGGCGCCAAGTTGTCGGTCCGCAGCGGGCGCACCGGCACCAGCGTCAGCGTCAGTCTGGGCGGCACTCCGGGGACCGCGCCATGAAGGTTCTGCTGGTCGAGGACGATCCCCTGCACGCCGCCTTTTTGCGCGATGCGGTCGGTCAGGCGCTGCCCGAGGTCAGCCAGATCCTGACCGCCGACAATGGGCGCGAGGGAGAGGTCATGGCCCGGCGCGGCGTCGGCGCGGTGGTCATGGACCTGCAGATGAAAGAGCGTAACGGCATCGACGCCGCCCGCACCATCTGGTCCGAACGTCCCGAGACCCGCATCCTGTTCTGGTCGAACTATGCCGATGAAGCCTATCTGCGCGGGCTCAGCCGGATCGTGCCGCATGGCTCTCCCTATGGCTATGTCCTGAAGACCGCGCCCGTGCAGCGACTGCATCTGGCCATGCGCGCCGTGCTGGTCGAGGGTCAGGTGCTGGTCGACCGCGAGATCCATCGCCTGCAGCAGCGCCAGTCCCGCCCGGCCCATGCCCTCAGCGAAAGCGAATATACCGTGCTGCTGGACATGGCGCTGGGCCTGCCGGACCGCGAGATCGCGCGCCGCCGCGGCATGTCCGAGCGCACGGTCCAGAACCGGTTGTTGTCGCTTTACGACAAGCTGGCGGTCGATCTGCCGGGGGAGGGCGCGCCCGCGATCAACAAGCGGGTCCGCGCAGTGGCTTGCGCGCTGTCCAGCGGCGCCCTGAATGCGGAGGCCCTGCGCATCGCCGAACGCGAGATGCGGGACTGGCTGCTGGCCCGGCCCGCTGAATCTCAGGCCGGGTCGATCCGTTCCAGATAGGGCAGCGGATCGGGCTGGATCATCTCCTGCACCGCCTCGATCCGCAGCATGGCGCGGCGGCGCGAGATGCGCAGATGCGCGACCAGCGCGGCCCTTGCACCCGCGATGTCGCCCGAGAGAAGTCGAAGGACGACCTCGCGGTGTTCGGTCAGAAAGGGTTCGGTCCCGAACAGTTCCAGCGTCAGCTGATACAGCATGTGATGCGCGATCAGCAGGGATTGCGGCAGGCGGATGGCCCGGATCAGCGCGTCATTGCCGCAATGGCCCAGCATCTCGACATGCAGGCGCTGCTCAAGATGGTCCAGCAGGGCGCTGTCGCGATGGGCGTCGGGGGCCATCGCGGCCTCAAGCTCGGCCAGCATCTGGTCAAGCAATCCGCCCGGCAGATGTGGCAGCGCCTTTTCCATCGCAACCGGCTCCAGCAGCCAGCGCAGTTCGAACAGCTCGTCGATATGGCGGGCCGTCAGGGCGGGGGCGAACCAGCGGCCGCTGTCGTCCTTGCGGATGATGCCGCGGTTCTGAAGGCGGCCGACCACGTCGCGCGCCACCGTCCGGCTGACGCCACAATGGCGGGCCAGCATCGCCTCGTTCACGCGCCAGCTGCCCAGCGAACTGCGCGAGACGATCTCCATCTCGATCTCGGGATACAGCATCTCCCACCCGGCGCGGGGCGTCAGGCGGACGGGATCGGCGGGGGCGGGGCGCGGGACGGGCTGGACGCTGTTCGCGGCGACGCTGAACCGTGCGGCCCCCTGACGCTCCAGCAGGCCCAGCCGGGCCAGTTCCTCAAGCGCCTGCCGCGCGGGCGAACGGCTGATCCCGAAACGCTGGACAAGCTGGCCCTGCGTCAGGATCGCGCCGGGCGGCAGCAGGCCCTGTTCGACCTCGCGCGCAAGTGCCGCTGCCGCCTGCTGGTAAAGCCGCGGGGCAAGGCGGCTGGGGTCTGTGGTCATGTCTGCTGGCTCCGCCTTGGTCCGGGCAGGATGGCCCTGTCGGGCGGCATTGGCAATCTTGGGGTGCGGCGGACCATTGTGCGGGCCCCGCCATCGTGTCTAGTGTGCGCAACAGACATTTCGAGGGGGAGGAGATCGGATGACCCAGGACCGCCATATTGCGCTGGCCGAGCTGGACCGTTTCTGTCGCGCGGCCTTTCTGGCCGTGGGCGCGGACGAGGCGACGGCGGATGCGGCGACGCGTTCGATGATGCATGGCACGCGTTTCGGCGTCGACAGCCACGGCGTGCGCCTGCTGCCGCATTACCTGAAGGTGCTGCAAGGAGGCCGCCTGAACCCCCGGCCGCAGGTCAGGAAGGTCGGCGGCATGGGCGCGATCGAGGTGCTGGACGCCGATCACGCGCAGGGCGCGCTTGGCGCCTATCGCGGGATGGAACGCGCGTGCGAGCTGGCGCGCCAGTTCGGCATCGGCGCGGTCGCAATCCGCAACAACTCGCATTTCGGGCCCGCAGGGGCCTATTCCCTGGCAGCGGCACAGCAGGGCTTGATTGGCATAAGCTTTTGCAATTCCGACAGTTTCGTGCGTCTGCATGACGGAGCGATGCGGTTTCACGGCACCAACCCCATCTCGGTCGCCGTTCCGGTTCAGGGAGAGGACCCGTGGTTCCTGGACATGGCGACCAGCGCGATCCCCTATAACCGGGTGCTGCTGTATCGCAGCCTTGGTGTCGAATTGCCGGTCGGCGTCGCCTCGGACGAGGCCGGGGTGAACACCATCGACCCCGGAAAGACCGAGATGCTGGCCCCGCTGGGGGGTGAGTTCGGCTTCAAGGGGGCAGCACTGGCAGGCGTGGCCGAGATCTTCAGCGCGGTCCTGACCGGCATGACGCTCAGCTTCGACATTCCGCATATGGACGGGCCGGATTTCTCGACCCCGCGCCGGATGGGGGCCTTTGTGCTGGCGCTGAACCCGGATGCGTTTCTGGATCGCGCCCAGTTCGATGCGGGGATGCGGCGCTATGTCGACACCCTGCGCAATTCCCCCGCGCGCGAGGATTGCCGCGTCATGGCGCCGGGGGATCGCGAATGGCAGGTCGCCCGCCAGCGCGAGGTTCAGGGGGTGATTCTGGACCCGACGACCGCGACCGAGTTCGCGTCGCTGTCGGCAAGCCTGGGGATCGCGCCATTGGCCTGACCGCTTTATCCCCCTGTCTCGACTTGCGAAATTCGCCGGGGCAGGGGGAAATCAAGCAAAACCCGTCCGCTGCACTGCAAATTTTTCTTGACCGGACGCATTTCGGATTCCTAATCTCGAATTGGTCAAACCAGTTTGACCCCGCGCCATGTGGAGGTGGCGCAGGTTCCGGAGGACAGATGCACCACGACGCCAAGCCCCGCCGGCAATACCGGCAGGTGGCCGACCAGATCCTGTCGCTGATCGCGACACAGGGGCTCGCGCCGGGGGCGCGGCTGCCCTCGGAACGTGATCTGGCCGAGCTGCTCAGCGTGTCGCGCCCGTCGCTTCGCGAGGCGCTGATCGCGCTGGAGGTTGAAGGGCGCGTCGATATCCGCATGGGATCGGGCATCTATGTCGGCGCCAGCCTCCTGCCCGAAAGCGGCGGGATCGGGCTGGACAGCGAAGGTCCGCTGGAGATCCTGCAGGCCCGCGCCATCATCGAAAGCGCCATCGCCGAAGAGGCCGCGCGCCATGTCACCCCCGCCTTGCTTCAGCGGCTGGACGACAACCTGCATGAGATGGGGCAGGCGCTGGACGACCGCGGGCGCGCGATCGTGCTGGACGGGCAATTCCACATCGCCGTCGCGGGCGGGGTGGGCAACGGCGTGCTGTCGAACTTCACCGCCGAGATCTATGAAAAGCGGCTGTCGCCCTTTTTCGTGCAGTTCTCGACCCGGTTCGAGGGGCCGCGCACCTGGCGCCTGGCCTTGGCCGAACATGGCGCGATCCGCGATGCCATCGCCGATGGCGATGCCCCCGCCGCGCGCGAGGCGATGCGTCATCACCTGACGGAATCGCAACGAAGATTTACCGAAAGCTTCCTGGTCGAGGGTACCCTGGGAGCCTGACCACAAGACCCTGAACTCAACGCTACTGGGAGGATATGCATGAAGTTCACGATCAAGGGCCTGATGGGCGCTGCCGCCATGATGATGGCCAGCACCATCGCCGCACATGCGCAGACCACGCTGAAATGGGCGCATGTCTACGAGACGTCCGAGCCGTTCCACACCGAATCCGTGTGGGCGGCCGAAGAAATCGCCAAGCGCACCGACGGTCGCTACAAGATCGACGTCTTCCCGGCGTCGCAGCTGGGCAAGGAAGCCGACATCAACCAGGGCCTGAAGCTCGGCACGGTCGACATCATCATCTCGGGCTCAAGCTTCGCCGCGCGCGACTACAAGCCGATCGGCGTGACCTATTACCCCTATATCTTCCGCGATCCGGCGCACCTGATCGCCTATACGAAAAGCGATGTCTTCAAGAAGCTTGCGCAGGGCTATGAGGACGCGACCGGCAACCACATTGCCGCAGTCACCTATTACGGCACCCGCCACACCACGGCGAACAAGGAAATCAAGACCTGCGCCGACATGAACGGGGTGAAGATCCGCGTGCCGGACGTGCCTGCCTATCTGGCGATGCCGCGCGCCTGCGGGGCGAATACCACGCCCATCGCCTTTGCCGAGGTCTATCTTGCGCTGCAGAACGGCACCGTCGAGGCCCAGGAAAACCCCCTGACCACCATCGAGGCCAAGAAGTTCTACGAGGTCCAGAAGAACATCGCCCTGACCGGTCATATCGTCGACCACCTGAACACCGTGATCTCGAAACAACTGTGGTCGAGCCTGTCGGACGAGGACAAGAAGATCTTCTCTGACGTGATGATGGAGGCTTCCGAGCGCGCCACCAAGATCGTCGAAGAGCGCGAGGCCGCACTGGTCGAGAAGTTCAAGGCTGACGGCCTGACCGTGACCGAGGTCGACAAGGCCGATTTCGAAAAGACCGTGCTTGAGAACCAGCCGGTCGAATCCTTCGGCTATGTCCAGGCCGATTACGACGCGATCCGCGCCGTCCAGTAATCGTCCCCGCGCCCCGGCGACACCTTGCGCCGGGGCCATCCCCCACCAGTTTCGGAGCCTATGACATGGCCGAGCAAGATCACACGCTGACCAGCGTGGAAGAGATGGCGCATGCCTTCGAGGACGAAAGCGGCCCCGTCGATCTTTCCCCCTATTCCGTCGAGGACTGGATCACGCTTGCGGTGTTCTGGGCGATGGGGGGCTGCGTCTTCCTGCAATTCTTTACCCGCTACGCACTGAACAACAGTCTCGCATGGACCGAGGAGATCGCGGCGAACTGCCTCGTCATCATTGTCTTCCTTGGCGCGATCATGTGCGTTCGCCTGGGCCGGCATATCATCGTCGACCTGCTCTACAACATTCTTCCGCAGCGTGTCGGACGAGTGCTGCAGGTCATGGTGGACGTCATCGGCATCGGCTTCTTCGGCTACATGTCCTGGCTGATGTGGCGCTACATCGAGGTCGTCGGCACCGAGCGCATGGTCACCGTCGACCTGCCGCGCGGCTTCGTCTTCTACACCGTCTTCATCGCCTTCGTCCTGATGCTGCTGCGCGCGGTGCAGAACTTCGTGCGCGACCTGACCAGACCCAAGACCGTCCGCGAGGAAGCGGCCGAGTCCGGCTTCACAGGAATCTGAACCATGCTCCTGCTTATCGGATCATTCCTTCTTCTGATGATCATCGGCGTGCCGGTCGCGATCGCGATGGCGGTGGCGTCGCTGGCCTATATCGGGGTCTATAACGTCGCCCCCGATATCATCGCCGCGCAGCGCATGATCGCAGGCGTCGAAAGCTTTCCGCTGATCGCCGTCCCCTTCTTCATCCTTGCGGGCAACCTGATGAACATCGCGGGCGTCACCGGCCGCATCTATCACTTCGCCCTGTCGCTGGTCGGCTGGATGAAGGGCGGGCTCGCGCAGGTGAACATCATCGGCTCGGTCGTGTTCTCGGGCATGTCGGGCACCGCGCTGGCCGACGCCGCCGGGATCGGCACCATCGAGATCAAGGCGATGAAGGACCACGGCTATCCGGTCGAGGCCGCGGTCGGCGTCACCGCCGCCTCGGCGACGCTGGGGCCGATCTTTCCGCCGTCGTTGCCCTTCGTCATCTACGGGATGATGGCAAACGCCTCGATCGGCGCGCTTTTCATGGCCGGCATCCTTCCCGGGATCGTCATGACCTTGCTGATGATGCTGACGGTCTATGTCTTTGCCCGCCGCAAGGGCTGGGGCTCGGACACGCCGTTCCAGCTGAAACAGCTTCTGGGCGCATCGCTTGAGGTGCTGATCGTCCTCAGCTTCCCGCTGGTGGTCTATCTGATGGTCATGGCGGGGCTTTCGGTCAACATCGCCGTCCTGATCGGGCTGACCGCGCTGATCGCGCTCGACTGGTATTTCGACTGGCACGCGGTAATGGCGCTGATGGCCCCGGTGCTGCTGATCGGTGGCATGACCATGGGTTGGTTCACGCCGACCGAGGCCGCCGTCGCCGCCGTGATCTGGTCGCTGTTCCTGGGCCTTGTGCGCTATCGCACCATGACCTTCCGCAGCCTCGCCAAGGCCAGCTTCGACACGATCGAGACGACCGCCTCGGTCCTGTTCATCGTCACCGCGGCCTCGATCTTTGCGTGGCTGCTGACGGTTTCGCAGGCCGCGACCGTCTTTGCCGACTTCATGTTCGCGCTGACGGACAACTGGTGGACGTTCCTGATCATCGTCAACATCCTGTTGCTGATCGTGGGCGCATTCCTTGACACCATTGCGGCGATCTCGATCCTGGTCCCGATCCTGATGCCGGTCGCCGCGCGCTATGGCATCGACCCGGTGCATCTGGGGCTGATCGTGACGCTGAACCTGATGATCGGGCTGCTGACGCCACCGGTCGGGATGGTGCTGTTCGTGCTGTCGCGAATATCGAAGATGTCGGTCGAGCGGACGGCGCTGGCCATCCTGCCTTGGATGATCCCGCTGTTCGTGGCCTTGCTGCTGATCACCTTCATCCCGCAACTGACGTTGTGGCTGCCGACGCAGCTGGGCCTGATCCGCTGAACCATGCCCGCGTGGCCGCTGGGTTGCGCGGGCATCGCTTGAACTGGCACCCATGCGGACCTTGGCCGGTGTCGCATGGGTATTTATGAAACGGTGAAAGGCTGAACGATGCGCACAAGGGTTGCACGCCTTTACGGTGCCCATGACCTGAGGGTCGAGGAGCAGGAGGTTGGCCGCCCCGGCCCCGGCGAGGTTCTTCTTGCCATGGCGGCGGGCGGAATCTGCGGATCGGACCTGCATTATTATCACGACGGCGGCTTCGGCCCGGTCCGCGTGCGCGAGCCGATCATCTCGGGGCACGAAGCTTCGGGGCGGGTGCTGGAGGCGGGCGAAGGGGTCGATCTGGCGCCCGGCACGCTGGTTGCGGTCAGCCCGTCCCAGCCCTGCGGCACCTGCGAATATTGTCTGCGGGACATGCCGGTCCATTGCCTGGACATGCATTTCATCGGCAGCGCCATGCGGTTGCCCCATGAGCAGGGCATGTTCCGTGACCTGTTCACCGTCCCCGCGCGGCAGGTCCATGCCTTTCCCGAAGGCATCACCGAGGGCGAGGCCGCCTGTTCCGAGCCGCTGGCCGTTTGCCTGCACGCGGTGGCGCAAGCGCGCGACCTGCTGGGCGATCTGTCCGGACTGCGGGTCATGGTCACGGGGGCCGGGCCGATCGGGCTGCTGGTCCTTGCGGCGCTGCGCCATGCCGGCGCGGGCGAGGTCATCGTCACCGACCTGACCGATGCCGCGCTGGACCGCGCCCGGGCGATGGGGGCGGCGATGACGATCAATGTCGCGACCGACGCGGGGCCGCTGGAGCCGCTGCAGAAGGACAAGGGCCAGATCGACCTGATCTTCGACTGCTCGGCCGCCGGTCCCGCCCTGCGCACCGCCTTCGCCGCCATTCGTCCGCGCGGCACCTTGATCCAGGTGGGTGTCACCGGTGACATGACCATTCCGCTGAACGCGCTGGTCGGCAAGGAGATCACCTGGCGCGGCTCGCAGCGCTTCCATGCCGAATTCGCCGAGGCCGTCCGCCTGATCGGTAGCCGTGCCATCGACCTGCGCCCGATCATCAGCCACAGCCTGCCGCTGGAACGCGCGCGGGAGGCGTTCGAGCTGGCTTCGGACCGCAGCATTGCCTGCAAGGTGCAACTGACCTTTGCCCATCAGGAGCAAGTGAAATGAAATACACGTGGCGCTGGTTCGGTCCCGTCGACAAGGTAAGCGTCCGCGACGCCTTGCAGGCGGGTGCGCATGGCATCGTCAGCGCGCTGCATCACGTCCCGACCGGCGAGGCATGGACCGTCGATGGCATCCGCCAGCGACAGGAGGAGGTGCGCGCGGGCGGGCTGACATGGGACGTGGTCGAAAGCGTCCCGGTCTCCGAGGACATCAAGACCCAGACCGGCGACTGGCGCGCCCATGTCGCCAATTGGCAGGACAGCCTGCGCCGCCTGTCGCAATGTGGCATCCGCACGGTCTGCTACAATTTCATGCCGGTGCTGGACTGGACCCGCACCGACCTGCGCTGGGAAACGCATCAGCACGCCCGCGCCATGCGTTTCGATCTGCCCGATTTCGTGGCCTTCGACATTCATATCCTGAAGCGCCCCGGCGCCGTGGCCGACTATCCCGAGGCTATGGCCGAGGAAGCCGCGCGCCGCTTTGCCGCCATGCCGGATGAGCGCGTCGCAGCGCTTGGCCGCAATATCGGGGCCGGGCTGCCGGGTTCGGCGGACGGCTATACGCTGGAGCAGCTTCTGGAAAAGCTGCGGACCTATCAGGGGATCGATGCGATCCGGCTGCGCATCAATCTGGTCGATTTCCTGTCGCAGGTGGTGCCCGTGGCCGAAGAAGTCGGCATCAACATCTGCGCCCATCCCGACGACCCGCCGTGGCCGCTGCTGGGGCTGCCGCGCATCCTGTCGACCCGCGACGACTATGCCCACATGCTTTCGCAGGTCGACGCCCGCGCCAATGGCGTGACGCTGTGCTCGGGTTCGCTCGGCGCTCGTCCCGACAACGACCTGCCGCAGATCGCCCGCGAGTTTGCCGATCGCATCCATTTCGTCCATCTGAGGAATGTCACGCGCGAGGCGGAGAGCATCCCCTGTTCCTTCTTCGAGGACGAGCATCTGGAAGGCGGCACCGACATGGTCGAGGTCATCGCCGTGCTGCTGGCCGAGGAAAAGCGCCGTCGGGACGAGGGTCGCGAGGATCACCAGATTCCGATCCGCCCCGATCACGGTCAGGAAATCCTCGACGACCTCAACCGCGGCGCGCAGCCCGGCTATCCCGCCATCGGCCGCCTCAAGGGGCTGGCGGAACTGCGCGGGATCGAGCGGGCGCTGTCGCATCCGCGTCTGGGGGCCTTTGCATGAGCCGGCTTTCCTCGCAATCCGTGCTGCCTGAAGCCGTTCACGTGCCGGAATTCGACCGCGCGACCCTGCTGCCGGGCATCGTCCATCTGGGCTTTGGCGCGTTTCATCGCGCGCATCAGGCGGCCTTTACCCAGCGCGCGCTGAATGCCGACCCCGACGCCTGGGGTATCGTCGCGGTCAACCTGCGTTCTGCCGGTCCGATCCGCGATCTTGAGGCGCAGGACGGGCTTTACACCATCATCACCCGTGGTCCCGATGGCGACAGTGCCGAGGTGATCGGCGTGACCGAGGATTGGCTCTGCGCCGCCGAGGACGGGGCCGAGGTGCTGGCGCGGCTGGCGGATCCGGCGATCCGCATCGTGACGCTGACGGTGACCGAAAAGGCCTACGGCGTCGATCCCGCGACCGGCGGGCTGGACCGGAACCATCCCTCGATCGCGGCCGACCTTGCCGACCCAAGCCATCCCGGCGGCGCGGTCGGGTTGCTGGTCGAGGGGCTGCGGCTGAGGCGTGCGGCGGATACCCCTTCCTTCACCGTGCTGTCCTGTGACAACCTGCCGTCGAATGGGCGGGTGTTGCGGCGTCTGGTCACCGAATATGCCGCGCTGACCGATCCCGGGCTTGCCGACTGGATCGCGGCCGAAGTCGCCTTTCCGTCAAGCATGGTCGACCGCATCGTTCCGGCCGCGACCGATGCCACCCGCGCCCGTGCGGCGGCTCTGCTGGGCGGGGTCGAGGACGTGCTTGCGATCGAGACCGAGCCTTTCATCCAATGGGTGATCGAGGACGAATTTCCGCAGGGTCGCCCGGCATGGGACAAGGCGGGGGCGGTCATGGTGGCGGATGTCGAACCCTATGAGAACATGAAGCTGCGGATGCTGAACGGCACCCATACGCTTGTCGCGCATCTGGGCATCCTGAACGGGTTGGAGCATGTCCGCGACGTCATGGCGGTGCCCGCGCTGGTCGCGCAGGTCCGCGCGCATATGCTGGCGGCGCGGGCGACGCTGGACCCGGTGCCGGGGATCGACCTTGACCGCTATGCCGACGACCTGATCCTGCGCTTTGCCAATCCCGCCATCGCCCACCGCAATATCCAGATCGCGATGGATTCGACGCAGAAGCTGCCGCAGCGCATCTTCTCGCCCGCCACTGACGCGCTGGCGGCGGGGCAGGACATCACCCCCTTTGCCCGAGTCATGGGCGCGTGGATCGCGGCGATCATGAAGTGGCGCGAGGCGGACGATCCGCGCCGCGCCGAACTGCTGGCGGCAGCCGAGGCCGGGGAAAATCCGGCGCGTGCCTTCCTCGACCTGCCCGGCCTGCTGCCGCAGGCGCTGGCGGTAAGCGCGGAATGGCACCGTGCCGTCACCGCAGCCGTCGCCGAATTTTCCCATCTGACCGAAAGGAGCGCGTCATGAAGGCGCTGATCTGCGAGGAACCGGGGCTACTCGCCCTGATCTCGCGCCCCGAACCCGTCAGGGGGCAGGGCGAAGTGCTAGTCCGCGTCCGCCATGTCGGCATCTGCGGCACCGATTTCCACATTTTCGGCGGCAAGCACCCCTTCCTGGAATATCCCCGCGTCATGGGCCACGAGCTTTCCGGCACGGTCGAGGAAGCCCCCGAGGGAAGCCACCTGAGCGCGGGTGATCCGGTCTATATCGTGCCCTATCTGTCCTGCGGCTCGTGCCAGGCCTGCCGCATCGGGCTGACCAATGCCTGCTGCAACATCAAGGTGCTGGGCGTTCATACCGATGGCGGCATGGCCGAGCTGATCTCGGTGCCGGCGCAGAACGTCATTCCGGCGGAGGGCATCCCGCTTGAGGATGCGGCGATGATCGAGTTCCTTGCCATTGGCGCGCATGGCGTGAAGCGCGGAAACATCACCGCCCGCGACCGGGTGCTTGTCACCGGATCGGGACCGATTGGCATGTCCGCGATCATCTTCGCCAAGGCACGCGGCGCACACGTCACCGTCATGGACACGCGCGAGGACCGGCTGGCCTTTGCCCAAAGCGGGCTTGGCGCCGACGCCGTGATCTTTGCCGACAAGGATGCCGAGGCCAGTGCCGCCCGCCTGACCGGCGGCGACTGGTTCGACGTGGTGATCGACGCGACCGGGGCCGCGCCGCCCATCGAGCGCGGCTTCGGCTTCCTCGCCCATGGTGCGCGCTATGTGCTTCTGTCGGTGGTGCGTCAGGACATCACCTTTGCCGACCCGGAATTCCACAAGCGCGAGGCGACGCTGATCGCCAGCCGCAACGCCCAGCCCGACGATTTCGCCGAGGTCGTGGCCCAGATGCGGGCGGGCCGCGTGCCGACCCGCGCGCTGAACACACATCGGGGTTCCCTGTCGGACGGGGTGCACCTATTTCAGGACTGGTCGCGCCCCGAGGCGGGCGTGATCAAGGCCATTCTCGATCTTTGAAGAAACGGAACGAAGCCATGAGCGCGCCCAAGACTGTGCCAGCCATCATCCGCCTGCGGCCCGAGGACGATGTCATCATCGCCACGCAACCCATCCCGGCAGGCACGGTCCTGTCCGAGGAGGGGATCACCACGCTTGGCGACATCCCTCCGGGCCATAAGATCGCGACGCGTGACATTGCGGCGGGCGAGGCGGTCAGGCGCTACAACCAGATCATCGGCCTCGCCTCGGTCGCGATCCCGGCGGGCAGCCATATCCATGTCCATAACCTTGCCATGACCGATGTGCAGATGGACCATGCCATCGGCGCGGATGCCCGCAATGTCGAGATGGTGGCCGAGCCCGCGAGCTTCATGGGCTATCGCCGCCCCGACGGGCGTGTGGCGACGCGGAACTATATCGGCATCATCTCGTCGGTGAACTGCTCGGCCCGCGTTGTGCGTTCGATCGCGGATCATTTCCGCCGCGACATCCGCCCCGAGGCGCTGGCCGATTTCCCGAATGTCGACGGGGTCGTCGCGCTGACTCACGGCATCGGCTGCGCGGTGGATTCGAAAAGCGAATCCATGCGCATCGTGCGCCGGACGCTGGCGGGCTTTGCCACCCATCCCAATTTCGCCGCCGTCCTGTTCATCGGCCTTGGCTGCGAGACGAACCAGATATCCGAGATCATGGCGCAGGGTGGTCTGGCCGAGGGGGCGAATCTGAAAGCCTTCACCATTCAGGATCAGGGGGGCACGACCAAGACGATCGAACACGGCGTGAACCAGATCAAGGCGATGCTGGCCGATGCGAATGCCATCGCGCGCCAGCCGATCCCGGTTTCCGAACTGGTCGTGGGCCTGCAATGCGGCGGGTCGGACGGCTATTCGGGGATCACGGCGAATCCGGCGCTGGGTCATGCGGTCGATATCCTCGTCAGCCATGGCGGCACCGCGATCCTCAGCGAGACGCCGGAAATCTACGGCGCCGAACACCTGTTGACCCGCCGCGCCGAGACGCAGGAGGTCGGCGAAAAGCTGATCGCCCGCATCGACTGGTGGAAGGAGCACACCTCCCGCAACGGGGCCGAGATGAACAACAACCCCTCGGCCGGGAACAAGGCGGGTGGGCTGACCACGATCCTTGAAAAGTCGCTGGGCGCGGTCGCCAAGGCCGGGACCACGAACCTGCGCGGGGTCTATGAATATGCCGAGCGGGTGACGGAACATGGCATGGTCTTCATGGACAGCCCCGGCTATGACCCGGTGTCCGCGACGGGGCAGGTGGCCTCGGGCGCGAACCTGATCTGCTTCACCACTGGGCGCGGCTCGGCCTTTGGCTGCGTGCCCGCGCCGTCGCTGAAGTTCTCGACCAACACGGCGACCTGGAAGCGGCAGGAAGACGATATGGACCTGAACTGCGGCACCATCATCGAGGGCGAGGCCACCATCGAGGAACTGGGCGAGACCATCTTCCAGATGATGATCGACTGCGCCTCGGGCAAGAAGTCGAAAAGCGAGGAACTGGGCTACGGTCAGGACGAATTCGTGCCTTGGCAGATCGGCGTCGTTACCTGAACCGCCGGAAGGTGGCCGCGGGGCAACAGCCGCGCGGCCCGATTTCCGGCCCGTTGCAGGCCCGCATCCTGGCCGCGAAATTGGGGCCGACCTTCACCCGACGAGAACCCCATGCTGCGCGCCGCTTTCCTTGCCCTGTCCCTTCTGTCCGCTGTCCCCGTCTTGGCCGAACAGGCCGGTGGCTCGGGCCTGCCTGCCCCCGAGAACCGCAAGGAATGGATTCGCGCCGTGCAAAGCCGCGTCGAGGCCAATGCGTCCGCCAGGTTCTGGGCGCAGGGGCAGCGCGACTCGTCGATGAAGGACAAGACGGCCAAGATCCAGTTCATCGTGCATCCCGATGGCGGCATCGCCGATGTTGAAATGGTCGAGGCCAGCGCCGGGCTTTCGGAACAGGCCCGCAAGCGTCTGGTGGCGGCGATCGAGGATGTGCCGCGCCTGCCCACCTTTACCCCGGACATGCAGCAGAAGCCGATCACGATCTTGCTGCCGCTGAACCTCGACTGACGCGCTGGCCGAACTGCAAAGCCGCGACCCATTCGGATCGCGGCTTTCTGGTCGGGCAGCGGGGAGGAGCCGCCCGTTCGGGCCGCACCGGGATCAGTCGGCGCTGGCCTCGCCCAGGCGCAGGCCGGCAGGTGCGGGGCGCAGCGTCGTGACAGGATGGACGGCGTCCATGTCCTCGCCGGCAAGGGCACGGTCCAGTGCCTCGCGGTCCAGCGCGCCTTCCCAGCGGCTGACGACGATCGTCGCGACCGCGTTGCCGATGAAGTTGGTCAGCGAGCGGCATTCCGACATGAAGCGGTCGACGCCAAGGATCAGCGCCATGCCGGCGACCGGGACCGTCGGCACGACCGACAGCGTCGCCGCCAGCGTGATGAATCCCGCCCCGGTCACGCCCGCCGCCCCTTTCGAGGACAGCATCGCGACCGCCAGCAGCAGAAGCTGCTGCGACAGCGTCAGATCGGCATTCGTCGCCTGGGCGATGAACAGGGCCGCCAGCGTCATGTAGATGTTGGTGCCGTCCAGGTTGAAGCTGTAGCCCGTGGGCACGACCAGCCCGACGACCGAACGCGAACACCCGGCCTTTTCCATCTTCTCCATCAGCGCGGGCAGCGCCGATTCCGAAGAAGAGGTGCCCAGCACCAGCAGCAGTTCGGTCTTGAGATAGGCGATCAGGCGGAAGATCGAGAAGCCGTTGGCAAGTCCGACCGCGCCCAGCACCACGATCACGAACAGGGCCGCGGTCAGGTAGAAGGTTCCGACCAGCGCCGCCAGGTTCACGACCGAGGCGATGCCGTACTTGCCGATGGTGAAGGCGAAGGCCCCGAAGGCGCCAACCGGCGCGGCCTTCATCAGGATGTCGACGACACGGAAGACCACCTGGCTCAGCGTCTCAAGCAGCGAGACGACGGGCTTGGCCTTTTCGCCGACCAGGATCATGCCGATCCCGAACAGGATCGCGATGAACAGGACCTGCAGGATGTTGCCGTCCACGAAGGCCGAGGCCATGGTCGACGGGATGATGTCCATGACGAAGCCGGTCAGCGTCGTTTCATGGGCCTTGGCGGCATAGGTGGTGACCTTGCTGGCATCCAGCGTCGCGGGGTCGATGTTCATGCCCGCGCCGGGATGGATCACGTTCGCGGTCACCAGACCCACGATCAGCGCCAGCGTCGAGAAGGTCAGGAAATAGGCGAACGACTTGCCCACCACGCGACCGACGCCCTTCAGCGAGCCCATGCCGGCAAGGCCGGTCACGATGGTCAGGAAGATGACCGGGGCGATGATCATCTTCACCAGCTTGATGAAGCCATCGCCCAGCGGCTTCAGCGCCTCGCCGGTTTCCGGATAGAAATGCCCGATCAGCGCGCCCGCGACGATGGCGAACAGGACCTGGACATAAAGATGACGATAGAAGGGTCGGGATGCGTGCGTGGTCGGCTGCGTCGACGTGTCGAGTTGCATTTGGCCTCCTCCAACCTGCAATGATGTGACTGTGACGGACATGCTACAGTTCTGTTCAGCGCCGCCCAAATTCGCGGCGCATGGCAGCAATGCGCTGATTTCATGGGGTTTTGGCGGGATGGCGTCGCCAATATTGTGTGGTTTTCCGCACAGTGGAAATGTGCTAGTGTGAAATTCCACACAAGCTTGGTCAGGTTTCCGGAATGGCGTCCGTCGGGAAGGCCCTTGATTCGAGAGCGCCGGGCGGCGTCCCCCGTTGGCTGTGGCTGCTGATTGCCCTGGTGCTGGCGGGCGTCCTGGCGAGCGGTTTTCGCATCGGCCAGCATGACGCGCTGAACGATCTGCGCCTTGCACAGGAGGTCGAGCTGCGCACGCGCGTGCAGGCGCTGGAAGGCGTGCTGTCGCGCCAGCGCGCGGTCGCGACAGTGCTGGCTGATGACGCGCTGGTGCGGGACGCCCTGGCGGACCCCTTGCCGGGGAACCGCGCCGCGGTCTCGTTGAAGTTCGACCGGCTGCGCGACCAGACCAACAGCTCGGTCATCTATCTGCTGGACCATCGCGGGGTGGCCATCGCGGCCTCGAACTGGGACGAAGCGACCAGCTTTGTCGGGCAAGACTACAGTTTCCGCGATTACTTCAGCGATGCACTGCTGCGCGGAGAGGCGACGCAGTTCGCGCAAGGCACGGTCAGCCATCGTCCCGGTCTGTATCTGTCCCATGACGTGGTCGGGCTGGCGGGCGGGCACCCCGATACCGCGACCGAGCCGCTGGGCGTGGTCGTGGTCAAGGTCGAATTCGACGCGCTGGAACGGAACTGGGCGGGGAATGCTGCACAGACCTTTGTCACCGACCCCTCGGGGCAGGTGATGCTGGCGGGTGATCCGGCGCTGCGCTTTCACCCGATGCCGAACGAAGGGGACGCGATCCGCACGACGCAGGCGGTGCCGGGGATCGACTGGACGATGACGATGGCCTCGTCCACGGGTGCAGCGCGCTATGCCGGGCTGCTGACGATGGGCGCGCTGGGTTTCGTCCTGACGCTGCTGGCCGTTCCCGTCGTGATCCTGATGCGCGCCCGCCGTCGCGCCGCGCGCGAGGCCGAGGCTGGACGCCGCTATCGCGTCGAGCTTGAACGCGCGGTCGAGGAACGCACTCGCGCCCTGACCGGAGAGATGCGCGAACGCCGTGCCGCCGAAGAGCACGTAGCCCGGCTTCAGGACGAGATGGTGCAGGCCAACAAGCTGGCCGCGCTGGGCCAGATCACCGCGGGCGTGGCGCATGAGGTGAACCAGCCGCTGGCCACCATCCGCCTGCTGGCCGAGAACGGGGCGGCGATGCTGCCCGAGGGGCAGGCCCCCGAGGTCGCGGGAAACCTTGCCGGCATCCAGCGCATGGCGCTGCGGATCGGACGCATCACCGAGCAGTTGCGCGGCTTTGCCCGCAAGGCCAGCGGCACCGTCGGTCCCGTCTCGCTGCGCGAGGCGCTGGAGGTCGCGGTGCTGATGACCGGCGCATCACATGCGGGGCGCGGCATCCCGGTGGACATGCCCGCCGTCGATCCCGGCCTGCTGGTCATGGCCGAGACGGTCCGGCTGGAGCAAATTCTGGTCAATCTGCTTCAGAACGCGCAAGAGGCATTGGCTGGCACGCAGGATCCCCGCATCCGGATCGGGGTCGAGGCGGCCGAAACCGTTCGTGTCACCGTCCGCGACAACGGTCCGGGCCTGACGCCCGAAACCGCGGCCCGCCTGTTCACGCCCTTTGCGACCAGCAAGCCGAACGGTCTGGGGCTGGGGCTGGTCATCTCGCAAGAGATCGCGCGGGATTTCGGCGGCGACCTGCGCGCGCTTCCCCCCGAACCGGGGCAGGGAGCGTGCTTCATTCTTGAACTTCAGGGGGCCATATGACCCAGACGATCCGGACGGTCCGGCTGGTCGACGACGACCCGGACCTGCTGATGGCGCTGTCCCAATCACTGAAGCTGGCTGGCTTCGCGGTCGAGCCGTTCGGCTCGGGGGCCGAGGCACTTATCGGGCTGGGACCAGATTACCCCGGCATCGTGCTCAGCGATGTCAGGATGCCGGGCATGGACGGGATGGACCTGTTCGGGCGGCTGAACGCGCTGGACCCCGACCTGCCGGTGATCCTGCTGACCGGCCATGCCGACGTGCCGATGGCGGTCGCCGCGTTGAAGCGCGGGGCCTATGACTTCCTGTCGAAGCCGGTGGGCACGGACCAGCTGGCCGCGGCGCTGAACCGCGCCTGCCAGTCCCGTGCGCTGGTGATCGAGAACCGTGCGCTGCGCCGCCAGCAACAGGAGGCGCTGGCCCAGGATACCCGGCTGATCGGCCACAGCGCGATCATGCAGAACCTGCGTGACAGCATCGAGAGGTTGGCGGCCGCGGGCGGTGACCTGCTGCTGGTCGGTCCCGGCGGCTCGGGCAAGGAAAGCGTCGCGCATGCCCTGCACCGGCAGGGGCCGCGCCGCGCCCGCGCCTTCGTGCATGTCGCCTGCGCCGCGCTGGACGAAACCCGGTTCGAGGCCGAGTTTCTGGGCCTCGAACCCTCGGGTCGGCAGGCGCGCAGCGCCGGGCGGCTGGAAAAGGCGCATCGCGGTACGCTTTACCTGGACGAGATCGACCTGCTGTCGCCCGGTCTTCAGGCGCGCCTGATGGGGCTGATCGAGGCGGGGGAGTTCTGGCCCGCGGGTGCGGCCGCGCCCCGGCCGCTGGACCTGTGCATCATCGCCTCGACCCGCCGCGATCTTCAGCCGCTGGTGCGCGAGGGGTTGTTCCGGGGCGATCTTTACTATCGCCTTGCAGGGGTGGTGCTGACCCTGCCGCCGCTGCGCGACCGGCGCGAGGATATCCCCGAACTCTTCCGCCATTTCCTGCTGGAGGCCTGCACGCGGCTGGACATCGCGCCGCCGGTCATTCCCGCAGCCGTCTCGGCCCGGCTGGCCGCACATGACTGGCCCGGCAACCTGCGCGAATTGCGCCGCTTTGCCGAAGCTCACGCGCTGGGGATGACCGCGATTGACCGGGTGGCCGAGCCTGCGCCGGAGGACGGGAGACGGGGCCTGTCCGAAATGGTGGCCGAATATGAGGCCGACCTGATCCGCGAAGCCCTGCGGCTTGAGCAGGGCAATGCCAGCCGGGCGCTGGCCCGGCTGCGGCTGCCGCGCAAGACCTTTTACGACAAGCTGACGCGCCACGGCATCCGGCCCGCCGATTTCCGCGCCGGTGCCCCGGCCGAGGATTAGGCGGCGGCCTTTCGCCTTTGCCCCATGCGGATGGCTTGGCCCGGGGCGTCCGACGCGGTATGACACCC
This sequence comes from Paracoccus broussonetiae, assembly GCF_031854425.1. NCBI lineage: Bacteria > Pseudomonadati > Pseudomonadota > Alphaproteobacteria > Rhodobacterales > Paracoccaceae > Paracoccus > Paracoccus broussonetiae. The sequence continues at coordinate 58,267 of NZ_JAVRQI010000004.1, forward strand.
CCTGATCCAAGGGGAGCCGAGCGAATGGACGCGACCGACCGTATTGCGCGCAGGATTGCCAGTGAAATCAATGCCTCGGCCCAGCAGGTCACGGCAGCGGCGGGGCTGCTTGACGGCGGCGCGACCGTGCCCTTCGTCGCGCGCTATCGCAAGGAGGTGACGGGCGGGCTGGACGACACGCAATTGCGCACCCTGTCCGAGCGCCTGGCCTATTTGCGCGAGCTTGAGGCGCGCCGGAAGGCGATCCTGGAATCGATCGAGGCGCAGGGCAAGATGACGCCCGATCTGGCCCGTGCCGTTTCCGGGGCGGAAACCAAGGCCACGCTTGAGGATATCTATCTGCCCTTCAAGCCCAAGCGCCGCACCAAGGCGATGATCGCGCGCGAAAACGGACTGGAGCCGCTGCTGCGTGCGATCCAGGACAATCGCGGCGCCAACCCCGAGGCGCTGGCGGCCGGCTATCTGACCGAGAACGTGGCCGACCTGAAAGCGGCGCTGGACGGTGCGCGCGACATTCTTGTCGAGGAACTGTCCGAGAATGCCGATCTGCTGGGCCGCCTGCGCCAGTTCATGCAGGCCGATGGCCGGATCAGCGCCCGCGTCGTCGCGGGCAAGGAACAGGACGGCGCGAAGTTCAGCGATTATTTCGATCATGCGGAAAAGTGGTCCGCGATCCCCGGCCACCGCGCGCTTGCGATCCTGCGCGCCGCCAAGGAAGAAGTCCTGACCATCGAGATCGCGCCCGAGGACGAGACCGGCACCGCGCGCGCCGAAGGCATCGTTGCCGCCGCCCTTGGCCGGTTGGGCGACGGGCCGGGCGACCAGTGGCTTCGCAAGGTCGCGGGCTGGACCTGGCGGGTCAGACTGTCGAATACGATGTATGTCGACCTGCTGACGGAATTGCGCACCCGTGCCCATGCCGAGGCCATCCGCGTCTTTGCCCGCAACCTAAAGGACTTGCTGCTGGCCTCGCCCGCGGGGCCGCGTCCCACCATCGGGCTGGATCCGGGCATCCGCACCGGGGTGAAGCTTGCCGCGGTCGATGCGACCGGGAAAGTCGTGGAAACCGCTACGCTTTACCCTTTCCAGCCCAAGAACGACCTGCGCGGGGCCGAGGCCGCGCTGGCCGCGGCCATCGTGCGGCACAAGATCGAACTGATCGCCATCGGCAACGGAACTGCCAGCCGCGAAACCGAACGCATGGTGGTCGACGTGCTGAAGCGCCTTCCCGCGGGGGTGAAGGCCCCGGTCAAGGTCATCGTCAGCGAGGCGGGGGCCTCGGTCTATTCGGCGTCGGAACTGGCGGCGAAGGAGTTTCCCGACCTTGACGTGTCGCTGCGGGGCGCCGTCTCGATCGCGCGCCGCCTGCAGGATCCGCTGGCCGAACTGGTCAAGGTGCCGCCGGAATCGATCGGCGTCGGCCAGTATCAGCACGACGTGGACCAGCGCCAATTGACGAAGACGTTGGAGGCTGTGGTCGAGGACGCGGTGAACGCCGTCGGCGTCGACCTGAACACGGCGTCCGCTCCGCTGCTGGCGCATGTCGCCGGGCTGGGTCCGTCGCTGGCCCAGAACATCGTCGCCCACCGCGATGCCGAAGGGGCCTTTGCCTCGCGCGCGGCGCTGAAGAAGGTGACGGGCCTTGGTCCCCGCGCGTTCGAACAATGCGCGGGCTTCCTGCGCATCCGCGACGGGAAGGAGCCGCTTGACGCCTCGTCGGTCCACCCCGAGGCTTACGGTGTCGCGCGCCGGATCGTCGCCGCCTGCGGACGTGACATTCGCCAGATCATGGGTGACGGGACCGCACTGAAGGGCGTCCGGGCGGAACAGTTCGTCGACGACAGCTTTGGCCTTCCCACCATCCGCGACATCCTGTCCGAGCTGGAAAAGCCCGGCCGCGACCCACGTCCCAGCTTTGTCACGGCAAGCTTTGCCGAGGGGGTCGAGGACATCAAGGACCTGACGCCCGGCATGGTGCTGGAAGGCACCGTGACCAACGTCGCGGCCTTCGGCGCTTTCGTCGATATCGGCGTGCATCAGGACGGGCTTGTCCATATCAGCCAGTTGGCCGACCGTTTCGTGAAGGACCCGAACGAGGTGGTGAAGGTCGGCGACGTGGTGAAGGTTCGCGTGACCGAGGTGGACGTGCCCCGCAAGCGCATCGGCCTGACCATGCGCAAGGATGGCGGTGCCAGCGCCCGCGACGCTCAGGCGGAACGCGGCCCGAAATCGCCGCAACAGCCCGTACGCGGCCCGAAATCGGCCCGGCCCGCCGCGCCCGAAACGCCGGGCGCATTGGGGGCGGCCCTGATGAATGCGCTGCGGAAACCCTAGAGCGTCAGCAGCGCGGCGCGGAAGTCGGGGTCCGAAAGCACCACCTCTTGCGCGCCAAGCGCGGCCGCCCGCGCCAGCGCGCGCGATGTCTGGACTTGTGCGAACTCGACCGCATCGGTCAGCGCGCGCCCGCACGCCAGCGCCGCGATAATCAGCCCCGCGAACAGGTCGCCCGTGCCCGCCATTGCCACCGGCAGGCGCGGCACCGGATGGCGGCTGATCCCCGACGGTCCCAGGATGACGCTTTCCAGCATCCCACCGGCGGTCTCGGTCAGGTGGCAACCGGTGGCGATCAGATGCGCGCCCGGTGCCATGCCCAGCGCCGCTGCTGCGCGGGGCAGATCGGCAAGTGCGGTGATCGACTGCCCGGTCAGATAGGCGATCTCGAACGGGTTGGGCGAGGCGATGTCGGCCAGGGGCAGCAACTCGTCGCGCAGGATGGTGGCGATCGTTTCGGGCACATACAGACCCGGCGCATCATCCCCCATCACCGGATCGCAAAAATAGATCAGATCCGGGTTTTCCTGCTTGGCCCGCTGAACGAAGCCCGCAACCTGCCGTGCCACCTCGACCGACCCGATATAGCCGGTGACGACATGGGACGCGCGCGCTGGAAGACCGCGTTCCCAGACACCTTGCAGAAGATCGGCGAAGAAATCGGCGGGCATCGCCCGGCCGCGCAGGGTGGGATAATCCGGCGTATTCGAAAAGACGACAGTGGGGACCTGCGCAACCTCCAGCCCGGCGGCCTGCATCGGAAAGACGGCGGCCGAATTCCCGACATGGCCCATGACCACCTGACTCTGGATCGAGATGACAAGAGGTGGTCTCATGCGCGACCCTCCAGGCTGCCGTTCAGGCGGGGGGTCCAATCCTCGACCCGCCCGCTTTCCAGACGGTTGCGCGCGTAAAGCCGCCATTTCTCGGCCAGCACCTCCAGCGCCGCGATGTTCTTCAACTCTTCGGCGTTCAAGCGGTCGACATAGAAGGCATGCCAGATGCGGTGCAGGGTCCAGTCGGGCGCCGCTCGGTCGACAAGGACGATTGTGTCGCCCGGCGCAACCGTTCCGGGTTCCAGAACGCGGTAATACCAGCCGGTGCGCCCGGTCTCCTGCACGCGGCGCGCCATGTTGGGGATGGCGAAGCGGTGGGTCAGCTTCCAGCAGGGCTGCCGCCCCTGGCTGACCTGAACCAGCGCGCTGCCCATGCGGAAGATGTCGCCGACCGCGACGGACGCTTCGGTCAGGTTGAGGGTCGAGATGTTCTCGCCGAAGGCCCCCGGCGCGTCCAGCAGCGGCAGCAGGCCCAGATCGGTCTGCCACGCTTCGTAATGGTCGCGCGGGTAATGATGCACCGCCTTTTCCGGCCCGCCATGCACCCGCAGGTCCGCCTGCTCATCGTCTGCGAATCCGGTAGGTCCCAGCAGGCACGGCCCGCTTACCGGGCGCTTGTCGATGGCGCTGGTCCGCTGGCCGCCAAGGGGCGCGACCCGCCCGGTCAGAAGGGTGATGCTGGTCATGACTGGCTCCGGATTCTGGCGGCAAAGACTAGCCGTTCCGCGACGGCCCACAAGCCGCGAAAGAAAGACGCCCGCCGTTCCGGGCGGGCGTCGGGGGATGCAGCCTCAGGCTCAGAAGTCCCAGTCTTCGTCCTCGGTCGCGACGGCCTTGCCGATCACATAGGACGAGCCCGAGCCGCTGAAGAAGTCGTGGTTCTCGCTGTCCGGCGACAGCGCCGCCATGATCGCGGGATTGACCTCGCAGGCGGCCGGCGGGAACAGGGCCTCATAGCCGAGGTTCTGCAGCGCCTTGTTCGCGTTGTAATGCAGGAAGGCCTTTACATCCTCGGTCAGCCCGATTCCGTCATAAAGCTCGGCGGTGTATTTCTGCTCGATGTCGTAAAGATCGAACATCAGCGAAAAGGCGAAATCCTTCAGCTCCTGCTGTTTCTCGGCCGAAAGCTTCTCGGCCGCGCGCTGGAACTTGTAGCCGATGTAATAGCCATGCACCGCTTCGTCACGAATGATCAGGCGGATCAGGTCGGCGGTATTGGTCAGCTTCGCGCGGCTCGACCAGTACATTGGCAGGTAGAAGCCGGAATAGAACAGGAAGCTTTCCAGAAAGACGCTGGCGATCTTGCGCTTCAGCGGGTCCGATCCGGCCTTGTACTCCTCAAGGATCAGCCGCGCCTTGGCTTGCAGATGCGGGTTCTCCTCGGACCAGCGGAATGCCTCGTCGACCTCCTTGGTCAGGCACAGCGTCGAGAAGATCGACGAATAGCTGCGCGCATGGACCGCCTCCATGAACGAGATGTTCGAGAGCACCGCCTCTTCATGCGGGGTCTGCGCATCGGGCATCATCGAGGGTGCGCCCACGGTGTTCTGCACGGTGTCCAGCAGCGTGAGCCCGGTAAAGACGCGGATCGTCAGTTCACGCTCGGCCGGGCGCAGCGTCGCCCAGCTTTGCACGTCATTCGACAGCGGCACCTTCTCGGGCAGCCAGAAGTTCACGGTCAGGCGGTTCCAGACCTCAAGGTCTTTTTCATCCTCAAGACGGTTCCAGTTGATGGCGCGCAGCGGCGTCCGCGTGGCTACATGGTCTTTCATCGAAAGCCCCTTCATCGTTTTCCAAATACCCTACGGGGGTCCGGGGGTGTAAAACCTCCGGCAGCGGCGCGGATCAGAGCGTGCAGGAGACGCAGCCCTGGACCTCGGTTCCTTCCAGCGCGGTCTGGCGCAGCCGGATGTAATAGATCGTCTTGATGCCTTTCTTCCAGGCGTAGATCTGGGCGCGGTTGATGTCGCGCGTCGTGGCCTCGGCCGGGAAGAACAGCGTCAGGCTCAGGCCCTGGTCGACATGCTCGGTCGCCGCCGCATAGGTGTCGATGATCGCATCCGGCCCGATCTCATAGGCGTCGCGGTAGTATTCGATGTTCTCGTTCGACATGAAGGCGGCGGGGTAATAGACGCGACCGATCTTGCCTTCCTTGCGGATCTCGATCTTGGCGACGATCGGGTGGATCGAGCTGGTCGAGTTGTTGATATAGCTGATCGAACCGGTCGGCGGCACCGCCTGAAGGTTGCGGTTGTAAAGCCCGGTCGCCATCACTTCGGCTTTCAGCGCGGCCCAATCCTCGCGGGTCGGCAGGGTCATGCCTTCGAAGACGCGGGCGACATCGGCCATGGTCGGCAGCCAGTCACGTTCGGTATATTTGTCGAAGAAGCTGCCATCGGCGTATTTCGACTTCTCGAAATCCTTGAAGGTCGCGCCTTTCTCGCGCGCCAGCAGGTTCGACGCCCGGATCGCGTGATAGGCGACGGCGGCGAAATAGACCGAGGTGAACTCGACCCCCTCGGGCGAACCGTAATGGATGCGCTCGCGGGCCAGGAAGCCGTGCAGGTTCATCTGGCCAAGACCGACGGCATGGGCCTCGTCATTGCCGCGCCGGATCGAGGGCACCGAGTCGATCGAGGACATTTCCGAAACCGCGGTCAGCGATCGGATCGCGGCCTCGACGGTCGCGCCGAAGTCCGGGCCGTCCATGGTCGCCGCGATGTTCAGCGAGCCGAGGTTGCACGAGATGTCTGTCCCCATGCGGGAATAGCTGAGATCCTCGTTGAACTCGCTGGCCTCGTTCACCTGCAGGATCTCGCTGCACAGGTTCGACATGGTGATGCGGCCGTGGACCGGGTTCGCCTTGTTCACCGTGTCCTCGAACATGATGTAGGGATAGCCCGATTCAAACTGGATCTCGGCCAGCGTCTGGAAGAACGCGCGGGCGTTGATCTTTTTCTTCTTGATGCGCTTGTCATCGACCATCTCGGCGTATTTCTCGGTGACCGAGATCTCCGAGAAGGGCACGCCATAGACTTTTTCCACGTCATGCGGCGAGAACAGGTACATGTCCTCGTTCTTCTTCGCGAGCTCGAAGGTCACGTCGGGAATGACGACGCCCAAGGACAGCGTCTTGATGCGGATCTTTTCGTCCGCATTCTCGCGCTTGGTATCCAGGAAGCGCAGGATGTCGGGATGGTGTGCGTTCAGATAGACCGCGCCCGCGCCCTGTCGCGCGCCAAGCTGGTTGGCGTAGCTGAAGGAATCTTCCAGCAGCTTCATCACTGGGATCACGCCCGAGGACTGGTTCTCGATCCCCTTGATCGGCGCACCCGCCTCGCGCAGGTTCGTCAGCATCAGGGCGACGCCGCCGCCGCGCTTCGACAGTTGCAGGGCCGAGTTGATCGAGCGCCCGATCGATTCCATGTTGTCTTCAAGGCGCAGCAGGAAGCACGAGATCAGCTCGCCCCGCGACTTCTTGCCCGCGTTCAGGAAGGTCGGCGTCGCGGGCTGGAAGCGGCCGGACAGCATCTCCTCCATGAAGCGCATGGCCAGCGCCTCGTCGCCGCGCGCCAGCGCCAGCGAGACCATCACGACGCGGTCCTCGTAACGCTCAAGATAGCGCTGACCGTCGCGGGTCTTCAGCGTATAGCTGGTGTAATACTTGAACGCGCCCAGGAAGGTGGGGAAGCGGAACTTGCGCTTGTAGGCGGCATCCCAGATCGCGCGCTGGAAGTTCTTGGAATACTGGTCCAGCACCTCGGGTTCGTAATAACCCTCTTCGACCAGGTAATCGAGCTTCTCGTCCAGCGAATGGAAGAAGACGGTGTTCTGGTTCACATGCTGCAGGAAATACTGATGCGCCGCCTTGCGGTCGGCGTCAAAGCGGATGCGACCCTCACTGTCGTAAAGGTTCAGCATCGCGTTCAGCGCGTGATAGTCCAGCTCGGCCTTTACGCCATCGTCAAGCATTCTGTCCCCCAGAATTTGTTGAGCCCCGCATCGACGCGGGCAATATCTTCGTCATTTCCCGCAAGCTCGAAACGATAGAGCACGGGCACCTTGCACTTGTCCGCGATCACCCGCCCTGCCAAGGCAAAGGTCGCGCCGAAATTCCGGTTTCCGGCGGCGATGACGCCGCGCAGCAGGGACCGGCGGCCCGCATCGTTCAGGAAGTGGATCACCTGCTTGGGCACTGCGCCCCGGCCTTCACCATCGGCATAGGTCGGGCAGATCAGCACGAAGGGCAGGTCGGGCGCGGGCATCGCGTCCTTGGGCGAGATCGGGATGCGGCCGGCTGGCAGGCCAAGCCGCGTCACGAAGCGCGCCGTGTTCCCCGAAGCCGAGGAGAAATAGACAAGCCCGCCCATCGGTCCGGATCAGGAAAGACGGCCGATCATGTCCGGGCGGAAGCCCGCCCAGTGCTCTTCGCCGGCGATCACGACCGGAGCCTGGCGATAGCCGAGCGAGGTGACCAGCTGCATGGCCGCGTCATCCTCGGTCAGGTCCACGATATCGTAGGCCAGCCCCCGCGCATCGAGCGCGCGCGTCGTCGCGGTGCATTGCACGCAGGCGGGCTTGGAATAGACAGTGATGCTCATTGCCTGTGGTCCTTTTCTCATACTCTTTTGTCTCGGTCCGCGCGCAGCGGCGACAGCCAGTCATCCCGCGTAAAATTCACGCAGGAACCTGCAAATCACCAACCACCTACAGTTGCATTTCGAGCCGGTAAGCCGACCGGAAACTGATCCGGTTCGACTCGTGCCGCAAGCGCGTTCACCCAGTATATAGAGACACGCTTTGCTTCGCTACCCATATGTTGTGGTCCAAACAAAGAACGCCGGGTTTCGCGAGTCGCGTGGCAAAGATGCAATTGTCAACCGTCAGGTTGCGGGGTTGGTCCTGTTTCTGATGGTGGTTGTATTGCCCCAAGGGGCGCGGGGGGCCGCTTCTAGCCCCGCCGATTTCGGGCGTCCACCTTAAAAATCGCGGGGGAAGCGACGCTCCAGATCCGCGACCTGTTCGGGGGTCAGCGGGCGAGTCCGCATTCCCCGCAACGCCAGGAACAGCTTTGCTGTCTCTTCAAGCTCTTCGGTCGCATAGACGGCGTCCTCAAGCGATTTTCCCGCCACCACCGGCCCGTGGTTCGCCAGCAACACGGCGTGATGATCCGAGGCCATTTCCTCGACCGCGCGTGCAAGATCCAGATCTCCGGGCGCGAAATAGGGGATCAGCGGCAGGCGGCCGACTCGCATCACGTAATAGGCGGTCAGGGGCGGCAGCACGTCGCGGTGGTCGATGTCATGCATGCAGCTGACCGCGACGGAATGGGTCGAATGCAGGTGCACGATCGCCCCTGCGCGCGGGCGGCGGCCATACATCGCCATGTGCAGGAAGCTTTCCTTGGTCGGCTTGTCGCCCGACAGCAGATTTCCCGCCAGATCCAGCCGCGAGATCCGCGCCGGGTCGATGGCCCCCATGCTGGAACCGGTCGGCGTCATCAGCCAACCATCTTCAAGTCTGACCGAGATATTGCCCGAGGAACCGAAGGTAAGGCCCCGGTCGAACAGGGATTTCGCAAGCCGCGCGATGTCTTCGCGCTGTTTCGATTCAGTCATCCAGCATCTCCAGCGCCTGGGTGAACATCTCGGGGCCGCCGAAATTACCGGATTTCAGGCACAGCGCCAGTTCGCGGTCCCCGACCGTCGCGCCGCACCACGGCACGCCTGCCGCAACCTCGGGGCCGATCTCAAGCGCGGTGACGCCCAAGGCCGAGATGACCGCGCCCGAGGTTTCGCCCCCCGCCACCAGGAACCGTGCGAATCCGCGTTCCAGCAGACCGCGCGCGATGGTGGACAGCGTGCGCTCCATCATCTCGCCCGCTTCCATCGTGCCATGTCGGCGCTGGTTTTCCGCCACCTCGGCGGGGTCGGAAGAGCCATAGATCAACATCGGCCCGGTCTGCGCGACCGCCCATTCCAGCGCCTCGGCGGCGATATCCTCGCCCGCCGCGATGCGGTCCAGGTTCAGCTTCAGCGTCGGCCAAAGCGGTGTCACATAGGCGATCTGCGCGCGCGTCGCGGTAGAGCAACTGCCCGCCAGCACGACCGCGCGACCTTGCGAGCGGGGCAGGCGCGGGGGCAGCGCCGCGCCCAGATCGCCGCTGTCGCGCAGGTTGGCGGGCAGGCCCATCGCGACGGCCGAACCGCCGGTGACCAGCGCCATGCCGTCCAGCGCGCGTCCAAGGGCGATCATGTCCTCATCCTCGACCGCGTCCGGCACGGCATAGCGGAAACCTTCGCCGCGCAGGTGGTCAAATGCGGCGCGGATCGCCGGCGCGCCCTGCCGCACTGTTTGCAGCGGCACCAGCCCGGTCCGGCCCTGGGCCTGCGCGTCCATCAGTCGGATCAGGCTGGAATCGCGCATCGGCGTCAGTGGATGGTCCTTCATCGGGCTTTCCGCCAGGGGCAGGTCGCCCACGAACAGGTTGCCCTTGTAGATGGTGCGCCCATTCCGCGGGAAGGCCGGCGAGACGACGGTGAAATCCTGCCCCATCGCCGCCAGCAGCGCGTCCGTCACCGGGCCGATATTGCCCGCCGCCGTCGAATCGAAGGTCGAGCAGTATTTGAACACCACCTGCCGCACGCCCTGCGCGTTCAGCCAGTCCAGCGCGGCCAGCGATTGCGCAATCGCCTGATCCGCCGGAATCGTGCGCGATTTCAGTGCGATGACGACGGCATCGGCATCCCTGGGCGTCTGGCCCGCTTCCGGGATGCCGATCACTTGGACGACGCGCAGCCCGGCCTTGACCCAGGTGCTGCACAGGTCCGTCGCCCCGGTGAAATCGTCGGCGATGGCGCCAAGGATGATGCCCATCAGTAGTTCCCCCCATTCAGTCGGCCGGCATAAAAGCCGGGCCGGCGGGCGGGGTCAACGGATGTTCATCAGAAGTCCCGCCGCCAGCTTCGCGCGCTCGGCCAGGCTTGCGACCTCGATATGCTCGCCCAGCGTATGCAGGCCCTTGCCGCGCACGCCAATGGAATCCAGCGTGGGCACGCCCATCGCGCCGGTGAAGTTCCCGTCCGATCCGCCGCCGGCAGAGCCGCAGTTCAGCTTGAAGCCGATATCGGCGGCGATGGTGCGGGCGATCTCGTAAAGCGCCATGGTGCCGGGCTGGGGTTCCCAGACGGGGCGTGTCACCCCGCGCGTGACCTTGAAGGCGACGCCGTTCTCTTCGCCTTCCAGCGCCATCATCGCGGCGACGCCGTGGTCAAGATCCTGCTGCCGCTTGGCCATGCTGAGCGCCTCGGCCCGGCATTCCGAGCTGACGCAGTTCACCCATTGCCCGGCATGGATCACGCCGACCGAGAAGGTGCAATCCTCGGTCGTCATCGCCTCGACCTCCAGGATCTTGCGCGCCATAGCGGCGATGGCCGAACGACCCTCGCGAAGCGCCCAGCCGGCATGGCTGGGACGACCCTCGGTCAGCAGGTTGAAGCGGGCGATGGCATAGCGTCCGATCACCGCGCCGCCATCGGGCGAGGCGGGTTCGGGCAGCAGCACGGCGCGCTGGCCGCGGGCGGCATCCTCGATCAAGCCGCGGGTCGCGGGGGTGCCGACCTCTTCGTCCGGGGTGAACAGGAAGGTGACGGGCAGGGGCGTCGTCCAGCCCGCACGGGTGATCTGGCGCATGGCTTCGAAGAAGACATAGTTGCCGCCCTTCATGTCCATGATGCCGGGGCCGAAACAAAGCCCGTCCTCGCGCCGGAAGGGCAGCTTTTCCAGCGTGCCGATGGGATGGACCGTGTCCATGTGCCCGGACACGAGGATGCCGGGCTTGCCCTGGTCGGGATGGGGAAAGCTGACGCGGATCGAATCGCCAAAGCCCATGCGGCCGGGGATCGTCTCGACCGTGGCACCGATGGCGGACAGATCGCGCGCCGCCAGCGCCATCATCCGGCTGACGGCCGCGCCGTCCCAGGTCGGGCTTTCGCATTCGATCCAGGGACGCAGGCCGGTCAGCATCTCCTCGGCATCGAAGGGCAGGTTCAGCGGATTCATGCGGCATTCTCCAGCGGCAGGCGGCGTTCGACGATACGGGCATAGATCGAGGCGCCGACCGGCAGGATCGCGGGGTCCAGCACGAAGCCCGGATTGTGCAGCGGCACGGTCCCCGCATGTCCCAGATTGCCATAGGCACCGGGCACGACCTGCAGCATGTCGGCGAAATCCTCGGAGCCGGTCGCGGGCTCGGCATCGTCGGTGACGTTGCCAGCCCCGAGAACATCGACCGCGGCGGCCATCCATTCGTCCGACAGCAGGGCGTCGTTCAGCAGGACGTCGAAGATCTCGCGGAACTGCAGCTCGATCCTGACGCCATGGGCCAGCGCGAAACCCGTGCAGATCTCGCGCATGCGGCTTTGCATCAGGTCGCGGATCTCGGGCTTGAAGAAGCGGATGGTGCCGGCCAGCGCAGCAGTTTCGGGCACGACGTTATAGGCGCTGCCGGCATGGATCTGCGTCACCGACAAAACGCCGCTTTGCAGGGGCGGCATGTTCCGGCCAAGGATCGTCTGGAACTGGCCGACCAGCGTCGAGGCGACGACCAGCGCATCGCGCGACTGATGGGGCATCGCGGCATGGCTGCCCTTGCCGGTGACGGTCACGTCAAAGAAGGACGCCCCCGCCATGGCCGGACCCTTGGTGATCGTGGCGCGGCGCGGGCGGCCGTTCGGTTGGTTGTGCATCCCATAGACCTCGTCCACGGGGAATCGCTGGAACAATCCTTCGGCGATCATGCCGCGCGCACCGCCCAGACCTTCCTCGGCCGGCTGGAAGATGAACACCGCGCTGCCGTCGAAATTGCGGCTGGCGGCCAGATATTTCGCCGCGCCGAGCAGCATTGTCGTGTGGCCGTCATGGCCGCAGGCATGCATCCGCCCCGCATTCTGCGAGGCATAGTCGAGGGCGGCGACCTCGTTGATCGGCAGCGCGTCCATGTCGGCGCGCAGGCCGATCCGGCGGTTGCCGTCGCCACGCCCCTTCAGAATGCCGACCACGCCAGTCTTTGCGACGCCCTCATGCACCTCGTCGAAACCCCATTCGCGCAGTCTTGCGGCGACAACGCCCGAGGTGCGGACCTCCTCGAAACCCAGCTCGGGATGGGCGTGCAGATCGCGGAAGATGGCTTCAAGCGCGGGCGCGTCGGCCTCGATCTCAGGCAGGGTTGGCATCACGGACCTCATTCATGGCTTTGAAATTCTGGAAATCCCAATCGCGGCCGGGGGCGGCCTCGATCAGGGCGCGGGTATAGGCATGGGCGGGCGCGCCAAGCACCTCGGCCGCCGGACCCTGTTCGACCACCGCGCCGCGCTGCATGACGATCACCTCGTCGCAGATCTGGGCGGCCACGCGCAAGTCATGGGTGATGAAGACGATCGCGATGCCCAGATCCCGCTGAAGCTGGTCCAGCAGGTCCAGCACCTGCGCCTGGACCGAGACATCCAGCGCCGACACCGCCTCGTCCGCAACCAGCACGTCGGGGCGCATCATCACCGCCCGCGCGATGGCGATGCGCTGGCGCTGCCCGCCCGAGAACTGGTGGGGATATCGGGTCAGCGCATCCTTGGGCAGCCCGACCACTCCCATCAGCCGCGCCGCTTCGGCCAGGGCCTCGGCGCGCGGGGTGCCATAGTTCAGCGGCCCCTCGATCAGACTTTGTGCGATGGTCCAGCGCGGGTTCAGCGAGCGCATGGGATCCTGAAACACGACCTGAAGCTTCTTGCGATGCGGCCACAGACGGCCGCGCGACAGGCTGGCGATGTCCTGCCCGTCAAGCTCGATCCGGCCGGAACTGGGATCGATCAGCCGCATGATGCAGCGCGCGACGGTGGACTTGCCCGAGCCGGATTCGCCAACGATGCCCAGCGTCCGGCCACGCGCCAGCGCAAAGCTGACATCCTTAGCGGCATGGGCCTGGGGCAGCTTCTTCAGGAACCCACGGCTGCCATAGATCTTGTTCAGCCGGTCGACCTTCAGCACGATCTCCTGTTCCGACGGGCGCGAGGGGCGCGGCGTCAGGCCGGGGACCGAGGCCAGCAGCTTGCGCGTATATTCGGCGCGCGGGTTGCGCAGCACGGCTTCGACCGGGCCGTTCTCGACGATCTCGCCATGCTTCATGACATAGACCGTATCTGCGATTTCGGCGACGACGCCCATGTCATGGGTGATGAACAGGACGGCTGTGCCGTGGCTGGACTGAAGCTCGTCGATCAGCGACAGGATCTGCTTTTGCGTGGTCACGTCCAGCGCGGTCGTGGGTTCGTCCGCGATCAGCAGGACCGGCTCAAGAACCAGTGCCATAGCGATCATGATGCGCTGGCGCTGGCCGCCGGAAAGCTGATGCGGATAGCTTTGGAAGATGCGCGGGACGTCGGGCAGGTGAACCTGCTCCATGATCGCGATGGCGCGGGCGCGGCGTTCGGCGGCGGAAAGGCCGGTATGCAGCTCCATCACCTCCATGATCTGGTCGCCGACGCGCAGCACCGGGTTCAGCGCGGTCATCGGCTCTTGAAAAATCATGGCGATGCGGGCGGCGCGCAGTTCGCGCATCTGCGCCTGGGTCAGCGGCAGCAGGTTCTGGCCCTGCAGGTTGATCCGGCCCTGCGCGACCTTCAGCGATTGGGGCAGAAGCCCCATGATCGCCAGCGAGGTGACGGATTTGCCGGAACCCGATTCCCCGACCAGGCAGACCGTCTCTCCCTGCCGGATGGTGACGTCGATGCCCTTCAGCACCTGAGGGCGGCCCGGGGTCTCGGGCAGGTCGACGACCAGGTTCTCGGCCGAAAGCGCGACCTGCGCGGTGTCGAAATTGCGTGACTTGAACAGCATGGCTTACCCCGCGCGTTTCTTCAGCCGCGGGTCCAGCATGTCCCGCGCGGCGTCGCCCAGAAGGTTGATCGACAGGATGCACAGCGACAGCATCAGGCCGGGATACAGGATCAGTTCGGGCTTGATGCGGAAGAACATCCGCCCCTCGGCCATGATGTTGCCCCAGGTCGGGGTCTCGGTGCTGACGCCGGCGCCCAGGAAGGACAGGATCGCCTCGGTCAGGATGGCCGAGGCCAGGACATAGGTGCCCTGCACGATCAGCGGCGCCAGCGTGTTCGGAACCAGATGGCGGATCAGGATCTTGGGCATGGACGAGCCAAGGGCAATGGCGGCCTCGACATAGGGTTCCTCGCGCGCGGACAGGACCACCGCGCGGACCAGCCGCACGACGCGCGGGATCTCGGGGATGGTGATCGCGGCGATGACCGACCCGACCGAGGGGCCGTTCAGCGCGACAAGCGCAATGGCCAGCAGGATCGACGGGATCGCCATCAGCCCGTCCATCATCCGCATGATGATGGCATCCGCTGTGCGGAAGAAGCCCGCGACCATGCCGATGACCAGCCCGACCACCACCGAGACGACGGCCGTGGCGATCCCGATCAGCAGCGACAGCCGCGCGCCGATCAGGACCCGGGACAGGATGTCGCGGCCGAAATTGTCGGTGCCAAGGGGATGCCCCTCGATCGGACCTTTCAGGCGCATCAGCGGGTCCATCTTCAGTGGGTCATGGGGCGCAAGCCAGGGCGCGAAAAGCGTGACCAGGACGATAAGCAGCAGGACCACCAGCGCGATCCGCGGACCCAGCCCGAATTGCGGCAGGCGGATCATCCGCAGGATCGGCTGCATGGCCGAAACGGGGCGGGGCGTCTGGGACATCAGTAGCGGATCCTCGGGTCGAAGAAGCTGTAGCTGAGATCGATGACCAGGTTGACGAGGACGTAAAGAAAGCTCGTCAGCAGGATCATCGCCTGAATGACCGGATAGTCGCGCGCCAGGATGGCATCGACGGTCAGGCGGCCGATGCCGGGGATGTTGAAGACCGTCTCGGTCACGACGACACCCCCGATCAGCAGCGCGAATCCGGTGCCGATCACCGTCAGGATCGGAACGGCGGCATTGCGCAGGGCGTGTCGGAACAGGACCGTCCGCTCGGGCGCGCCCTTGGCGCGGGCGGTGCGGATGTAATCCTCGCCCAGCACCTCAAGCATGTTGGCGCGGGTCATGCGCGCGATCAGCGCGACATAGATCGTGGTCAGGGTCAGCGCGGGCAGGATGGCGTTCTTCAGGAAGGGCAGCGGCCCGGCCGAGATCGGCGTGAAGCCCTGAACCGGGAACCAGCCCAGCTTCAGCGAAAAGACCAGGATCAGCAGATAGCCGATGACAAAGACCGGGACCGAAAAGCCAAGGACCGAGAAGGTCATCACCGCGTAATCGGCGGCGCTGCGGTGGCGCCAGGCGGCCAGAACGCCCATCGGCACCGCCAGCGCGACGGACAGCAGGATGGTCAGCAGCGCGATGGACAGCGTCGGCCCCATCCGTGCCGCGATCATTCCCGAAACCGGCGTGTGCGAAATCAGCGAGGTGCCCAGATCGCCGCGTGCAAGCTGGCCAAGCCAGGTCACGAACTGGATGTGGATCGGCTGGTTCAGGCCCATCGCCTCGCGGATGGCCTGAAGCTGGGCGGGGGTCGCCATGTCGCCGGCGATGATCGCGGCCGGGTCGCCTGGCGTAAGGCGCAGCAGCAGAAAGACGAAGACCGCGACAAGCAGCATGACCGGGATCACGGCAAGGATGCGGCGCAGCAGGTATCCTATCATCGGAATGTCCCTGTTCGGACCAGATGGAAAGGGGGCGGGCATGCCGCCCCCCAAGGGAACCGGGCCTTACTCGGCCTTCTTCAGGTTCCAGAAGACCGGCACGGGCGAAGGCAGCATCTCGGTGATCGTCGTCCGCCGCGCCTGGGGCAGGGTGTATTGCCCCAGCGGCACCTCCAGCACGGTCTGGATCGCGTGGGCCTGGATCTTTTCACCCACGGCCTTCTGCGCTTCCGGGTCGGCGGCGGCGATGTAATCGGCCTTCAGCTGCTCGATCGTGTCATCGGTGGGCCAGCCGAACCAGGCGCTGTCGCCGCGCCCGATCAGCATCGGGTTCGAGATCGGGTTCGAGATCTCGGGCACCATCCAGTTGGTGATGAACATGTTCCAGCCGCCCTCGGCCGGGGCCGACTGGCTGGCGCGGCGCGTCACCAGCGTCTGCCAGTCCATCGGCTGCATGTCGACGGTAAAGCCCGCGTCGCGCAGCATCTGCGAGATGACGACCGGCTGCGTCGCCAACGCCACCATGTCGGTGGGCGCCATCAGCACGACAGGCGTGCCGTCATAGCCCGACTCCTTCAGCAGCGCCTTGGCCTCGTCCATGCTGGCGCCCTTGGTCAGCGTCTCGGCCCCGGTTTCCGAGCCAAGGGGGGTGCCGCAGCCCAGCAGCGCGCCGCAGATCTGGTAATAGGTCGGATTGCCGATCATCGCGGCCAGCACCGATTCCTGCGAGATCGCCTTCAGCGCCGCCTGCCGGATCTTTTCGTTGTCGAAGGGAGGGTGCAGGAAGTTCATCCGCGCCATGGTCTGCATACCCGTTGGCTCGCGCACCTCGACGGCGATGTTGGGATCGCCTTCAAGCAGCGGGATCAGGTCGACCTGCATCTGCTCGATATAGTCGATCTCGCCCCCCGACAGCGCGTTCACGGCCGTCTGGATGTCGGGCATGTTCACCCATTTCACCTTGTCGACATTCACGACCTTGCCGCCGGCCATCCAGCTGGCCGGCTCGCTGCGCGGAACGTAATCGGTGTTCTTGGCATAGGTGACGCTGATCCCCGGCTGGAATTCGGCATCGACGAACTTGAACGGCCCCGAGCCGGTATAGTCGGTGATCGCCTGGTCGGGCGGGGTCGCCGCCACGCGGGCCGGCATGATGAAGGGCGGCAGTGCGGATTGCTTGGACAGCACGTCCAGCATCGGCACGAAGGGTTCCTTCAGAACCCAAGTGACGGTCTTGTCATCCGTCGCCTCAAGCTTTTCGGTCCGGTCCATGATGATCTGGCCGCCCGCGTCCTTCTTGGCCCAGCGTTCCAGCGAGGCGACCGCGTCCGCCGCCGTCACCGGCGCGCCGTCATGGAACTTCAGCCCATCGCGCAGGGTGAAGACATAGGTCTTCTGGTCGTCCGAGACCTTCCAGTCCGCCATCTGCGGCTGCGGCTTGAACTCGGCATCCTGCGCGATCAGCACGTCATAGATCATGTAGGCATGATCGCGGGTGATATGCGCGGTCGTGATGACAGGGTCCAGCACGCGCAGGCCCGAATGCATCACGGCGGTCACCGTGGTTTCCGCCCAGGCCGCGCCCGCCATCATGGTCGAGGCCAGCAGGGCCGCCGTCAGTCTGTTGAACATGGTCTTCCTCTCTGTCGGGTTACGGGGAATGCGCTCCGGTCGTGGCGCCGGATTCGCGGGTTTCTTCTCAGGGTGCGAAGGGCTTTCCCTGCGGTTCCAGCCGGATGCCGGGGCGCAGGTGGCGCCACGGCAGGCTGGCCGGGCTGATCGGCATCGGACCGGGCGCGACGCAGGTCAGGATCGTCTCGGCGATGTGCTGGAAATCGGCGCGGAAATGGACCGAGCTCTTGTTGACAAGGATCGCCTGTTCCTCGGGCTGGATGCCAAGGAAGCGATACATTTCGCGATCCGCCATCTGCGCCTTTTCCGAGGTGACGGCGATACGGATTCCCCCCAGCCGCAGGCAGGCCGAGGGGCCAAGGTCCAGATGCGCGCCGCCGTAATAGCCGCCGGTGGCGTGCAGGCGGCCGTCCGAGACGGTCTCGACGGTGAACTGCGCCTCGAACGGGGCGTCGCCGGGAATGCCGGACTTGCCGCCAAGCGCCAGATGCAGCACCGCGCCGGGCCCGGCCTGATGCGCGGCCCGCGCCGCCGCCGGGTCGGTGATCAGGCCGATCGCCGCGCGGTCGGGGTTGCAGGCGGCCAGCGCGCGCAGCATCCCGGTCGTGTCGCTGTCGCCGCCCGCGCCGGGATTGTCCTGGGTGTCGGCGATGACGATGGGGCGGGTCGCGGCCCCGGCCAGCCGCATCGCCTCGCGCACGCCGTCTTCGGGGGCGAAGGCGCGGCCGGCAAATTCCGGCTCGGCCGCGATGACCGCTGCCGCGATCAGGTCGGCAGCGGCCCCGGCCGCGTCCGGCGTCGCGCCATAGGCCACGACCGAGGGGCCGCAATCCGCGAAGTCAGCCGCCGGAAAGCCCATGAACAGAGATGCGCTGTGCAGGTCGGGGCGATCCTGCGCCGCCAGCGCGTAAAGCCTTGCGCCCGGTTCGCCCAATGTCGACTGCCAGGCGATCGGGATCAGGAAATCAAGCTGCCGGAACGCCTTGTGGTTCGATGCTCCCGCCATCAGCCGGTCCAGCTCGACCGCGGCGCGGCGGCCGGTTTCGGCCATGTCGACATGGGGATAGGTGCGAAAGCCGACCAGGGCATCCGCCGCCTCGACCATCCTGCGAGTGATGTTGCCGTGCAGGTCCAGCGCCGCGACGACGGGCACATCGGGTCCGACCGCGTCGCGCACCCGTGCCAGAAGCTCTCCTTCACCATCCGGGGCGCCTTCGGCGACCATCGCGCCATGCAGGTCCAGAAAGACCCCGTCCAGCGGACCCGCCCTTTCCAGCCCGGCGATGATCTCATCCGTGATCGCGAGATAGCACTCGGCCGTGACCGGGGCCGAGGGCACCGCACCCGCCCAGAGAATCGGCAGAAGCTGCCAGCCCGCCGTCTGGGCATGGGTGAGCGCGCCCGCGACCGGCAGGTTCACGTCCCGCGCCCGCTTCAGGATTTCGGTTCCGCGCGACAAAGGCAGATAGCCACCGCCCTTGCGAAACGCCTCCATATCGGCGGGGCTGGGGGCAAAGGAATTGCTTTCATGCACGAAGCCCGCCAGCGCGACGCGGCGCGGCCGATGGGAAGATCCGGGGGAAGGGGCGGCAATCATCTGTATTGTATTCCGATACACTTGCATTGCATAATGACTTTACGAGTCCGTTTTTAATTCTGTCAACCGAGAGGTTTGTTCTTGTCGCGCGGTTCGGAAACTGACCCAGAAACGGCACAGGACCCGCTTTTCGTGCAGTCGCTGGGTCGCGGGTTTCAGGTGCTGGCAAGCTTTTCCGGTGCCGAACGCGCGCTCAGCCTGTCGGAAATCGCGGCCCGCGCCGGCATCACCCGCAGCGCGGCGCAGCGCATCGTCCACACGCTGCGCCAGACCGGCCACCTGCGCCTGACCGAGGATGGGCGCGGTTTCCTGCCCGATCTTGGCGTGCTGGACCTGACCTATGACTATCTTCGGCTGAACCCGCTGATCCGCGCTGCCAGCCCCGTGCTGCTGGAACTGCGCCGCAACGTGCGCGAACGTGTCGACCTGTCGCTGTTCGACGGGCAGCGGATGGTCTATGCCGCCCGGATGCAAAGCAAGCGCGAGATGTTCTTCGCGACGCTGCTGGGTCATGCCGTGCCGACCTATTGCACCTCGGGCGGGTGGGCGGTGATGGCGATGCTGCCCGATCCGCAGGTCGATGCGCTGCTGGCGGCGGCCGATCTGCGCGCAGTCACGCCCCGCACCCTGACCGACCCCGACGCCATTCGCGCCCAGATCGCGCTGGTGCGCGAGACCGGTCATGCGCTGGCGCTTGAGCAGATCGTGATGGGTGAAATCGCATTGGGCGTGGCGATCGCCGGATCCGACGGTCGACCGGTCGCCGCGATCCATGTCGCGGGTTCGCTGGCGGAATGGGAACCCGAGGAGTTCCGCCGCCGCGTCGCCCCCCTTGCGGCCGAGGCCGCACTGGCCATCACAGGCGGCTAGACCTTCCCGCGCCGGGATGTGAAACCCTCAGGCTTCGCTTGCCGTTCGCCGTTCCGACTGCCATCAATGACCCGCCAAAAGGGGAGATTTGACATGCAAATCCGCTATCTGCACACGATGGTCCGCGTCCTTGACCTTGACCGGACGATGGAGTTCTTCCGCCTGCTCGGGCTTGAGGAGACGCGCCGGATCGAGAATGACAAGGGCCGCTTCACGCTGGTTTTCATGGCCGCGCCCGGCCAGCCGGAATGCCCGGTCGAACTGACCTGGAACTGGGACGGGGACGAAGGGCTTCCCTCGGACAGCCGCCATTTCGGCCATCTCGCCTATCGCGTCGGCAATATCTATGAGCTGTGCCAGAAGCTGATGGATGCGGGCGTGACGATCAACCGGCCCCCGCGCGACGGTCACATGGCCTTTGTGCGCAGCCCCGACAACGTCTCGATCGAGCTGCTGCAAGAGGGTGAGCACCTGCCGCCGCAGGAACCCTGGGCCAGCATGGGCAATACCGGCCACTGGTAAGGCGCGGGCAGGGGCCGGTCCGCTTCAGTAGATGTAGCGGATCTGCTCCAGCCAGTAACGCTCGATCCGGCGCCATTGCAGGTTCACAAGCTCGATCGCCGGATCGTCCAGCACACCGGATTCGCCAAGCCCCTCGGCATGGCGCGAGAAAAGCTCGGCCACGCGGTCCCGGACCTGCTGCCCGTCGGCGGTCAGGCGCACCTTGACCGAGCGGCGGTCCATCTCGCAGCGTTCGTGGCTGAGATAGCCAAGCTCGACCAGCTTCTTCAGGTTGTAGCTGACATTCGAGCCCTGATACATGCCGCGCGAACGCAACTCGCCCGCCGTCACCTCGGACGTGTCGAGGTTATAGATCAGCAGCGCCTGCACCGGCGTCAGGTCGGAACGGCCAAGCCGCTCGAACTCATCCTTGACCAGATCCAGCAGCAGCCTGTGCAGGCGCTCAAGGATCTGAAGGCTTTCCAGATAGGTCTCGATCCGCGCAGGAAGCGCGGGCCGCAGCGTGGCGACGGGACGGAGAGGGCTGGTCTGAGGCATTCGGCTCATTCCGTTCTGGGTCTGTTTCAGGGACCATGAACAGGATTTCCGAATCTCAGGTTAATTCGCGCGAACTATCGCGGTCTTGTCTAAAATTTTCAGGATTTCGGGCGTAAGCGCTCGGTCGCGAATACGGCGATGCGGTCCAGGATCGGAACCAGCGGCGTGGGGCCGGGATTGCGTCCCGCCATCCGGGCGGTGACCCAGGGGTAAAGATCCTGGTCATTCTCGTTCAGCAGCGCCTCGTAATCGTCCAGCTCGGCCGGGGTCAGGTTCCCCATCTCGCTGTCCGCGAAGGGACCAAGGATCAGGTCCATCTCTTTCATGCCGCGCCGCCAGCTGCGCATCCGCAGCCGCTTCAGCCTTGCTTCGTCCTGGTCCAACTTCGCCCCCGGCTTGTCTGTCCGCGTCTGCGCGCCTAAGACTTCAGGCGCCCCAGCCGCAGGATGCATTCGATGAGCCTTTTGTCCCAGACGCTCGCCCGCGTCAAACCCTCGCCCACCATCGCCATTACCGGCCGTGCCCGTGAACTGGCCGCCGAAGGACGCGACATCATCAGCCTGTCGGCGGGTGAGCCCGATTTCGACACGCCCGAACATATCCGCGAAGCGGGCAAGGCCGCGATCGACGCGGGCCATACCCGCTATACCGCCGTCGATGGCATTCCCGAGCTGAAGCGCGCCATCTGCGACAAGTTCCGGCGCGAGAACGGGCTGGACTATACCCCCGCCCAGATCACTGTCGGCACCGGCGGCAAGCAGATCCTGTACAACGCGCTGATGGCGACGCTGAACCCCGGCGACGAGGTGGTGATCCCCGCGCCCTATTGGGTCAGCTATCCCGACATGGTGCTGTTGGCCGGCGGCACGCCCGTCGTGGTCGAGGCCGAGATGCAGAACGGATACCGCATCAGCCCCGAGCAGCTTGAGGCCGCGATCACGCCGAAAACGAAATGGCTGATCCTGAACTCGCCCTCGAACCCGACCGGGGCGGGCTATGACGAGGACGCGATGCGCGGCCTGACCGACGTGCTGATGCGTCATCCCCATGTCTGGGTGCTGACCGACGACATCTATGAGCATCTGGTTTTTGACGATTTCCGCTTCGTCACCCCCGCTCAGGTCGAACCGGGCCTGAAAGACCGCACGCTGACCATGAACGGGGTCAGCAAGTCCTATGCCATGACCGGCTGGCGCATCGGCTATGGCGCAGGTCCGGTCGAGCTGATCAAGGCGATGGGCAAGTTGCAGTCGCAATCGACCTCGAACCCGACTTCGATCAGCCAGTTCGCGGCGCTTGCCGCGCTGGAAGGACCGCAGGATTACGTGGAAACCAGCCGCGCCGTGTTCCAGCGCCGCCGTGATCTGGTGGTCGAGGGGCTGAACAAATGTCCCGGAATCGTCTGCCCGATGCCGCAGGGTGCGTTCTACGTCTATCCCTCGATCCGCGACCTGATCGGCAAGACTTCGGCCGGGGGCACGGTGATCACGGATGACGAAGCTTTCGCCACCGCGCTGCTGGATGAGACGGGGGTTGCGGTGGTGTTCGGCGCGGCCTTCGGCCTTAGCCCGCATTTCCGCATTTCCTATGCAACCTCGGACGAGGTGCTGACGGATGCGTGCGACCGCATCCGCCGGTTCTGCGAAGGGCTCGTCTGAGCCCTTACCATAGGTATTTGCGCAAGGCCTCACCCTCGACCGGCTGGCTGCGGTCGGGGGTATCCACGCTGACGCCGACATCGCGCAACAGGTGCGGCGGCAGATCGGCCAGCGCCTTGCGGGTCACTGGGTCATCCAGCGCCGCGTAGCGGTCGGTGACGACGTTCCGCAGGCACGGATCACCTGCTTTCCTGAAGCCCAGAAGCGTCAGCAGCCGGTCGGCAAGCCCGCGGGGCTGCCGGGTGAAATCACTCGCGAACATTGCTTACTCCTCCACAAGCATGTGGTTGATGGATAAGCACTATGCTACTGTCCGGCGGCTCCTGACCAACAAAGCCTCTGCAAGCATCCATAAGGCCGGCTTATGTCGATTCCGCCCCTTGCCGCACTGCGCGCCTTCGAGGCTGTCGCCCGCCACCTGAGTTTTACCCGAGCGGCCGAAGAACTGGGCATGACCCAGGCCGCCGTCAGCTATCAAATCCGGCTGCTGGAAGAGCGGTTGGGCGTGCCCCTGTTCCTGCGCAAGACGCGCGAAATCTCGTTGACCGAGACCGGGACGCTGTTCGCCCGCCCGACGATCGACGCCTTCGACATGCTGCGCGAAACCTTTGCCGATCCGGCGGCGGATGCGGTCTCGACGCTCTCGATCTCGACCGTGCCGACTTTTGCCGGGGCGTGGCTGTCGCAGCGGCTGGGCAAGTTCCAGATGAGCAATCCGAACCTGGCCGTGCGGCTGGAGACCAGCGACAACATCGTCGATTTCGGGCGCGAGGATATCAGCGTCGCCATACGGTCGGGGCAGGGCGATTGGCCGGGGTTGACCTCGCATTTCCTGATGAATGTCGAGTACACCCCGATGCTGACCCCCGAGATGGCGAAAAAGCACGATCTGCGCGAACCGGCGGACCTGCTGCGCATGCCTCTGCTGGATGCGAGCGACGAAAACTGGGGCGTCTGGATGGCCGAGGCGGGGCTTGAATATCCCGAATGTCCGCCGCGCGCCGGGCTGACGCTGTCCACCGACCTGCACGAGGCACGGGCGGCGCTGGCGGGCTATGGTGTCGCACTGCTGACGCCGCGCTTCTTCCGGTTCGAACTGGCGACGGGAAGCCTGATCCAGCCTTTTCCGCAGGTCTCGCAGAACGGGCGGGGCTATTGGCTGGTCTATCCGCAGGGTCGGCGCAACCGGCCGGCGATCCGCAAGTTCCGCGCCTTCTTGCTGGACGAAATATCTTGCGACCCCGGCTGAGGCCGGGGTCGCGTCACCCCTGGGGGCAGGGGATTGCTCAGGCCACGAAGGGAACGGGCCGGGTCAGTGTTTCGGGGCGCAGGATCGCGTCCAGCCGCTCTTTCGGCAGCAGGCCCTTTTCCAGCACCAGTTCATAGACGCCGCGCCCGGTCAGGTGGGCTTCGGTCGCGACCTCGGTTGCTGCAGCGTAGCCGATATAGGGATTCAGCGCGGTCACGATCCCGATAGAGCGCCGTACGGTTTCCTTGAGCACGTCGCGATTCGCGGTGATGCCGCGCACGCAGTTGTCCTCCAGCGTCGCCAGCCCCGCGACCAGGTGATCGACCGAGCGGAACATAGAATAGGCGATGACGGGTTCAAAGGCGTTCAGCTGAAGCTGTCCACCCTCGGCCGCCATGGTTATGGTCATGTCATTGCCGATCACCTCGAAGCAGATCTGGTTCATCACCTCGGGGATCACGGGGTTCACCTTGCCCGGCATGATCGAAGAACCGGCCTGCTTGGCGGGCAGGTTGATCTCGTTGAAGCCGGCGCGCGGCCCCGAGGACAACAGCCGCAGGTCGTTGCAGATCTTCGAGATCTTGACCGCGACGCGCTTCAGCACGCCCGAGACCTGCACGAATGCCCCGGTATCCGATGTCGCCTCGACAAGGTCAGCGGCGGTGACGACGGGGATCACGGTGATCTCGGCCAGACGGGCGCGCACGCGTTCGGCATATTCGGGATGGGCGGTGATGCCGGTGCCGATGGCCGTGGCGCCAAGGTTGATTTCGCAGATCAGCTGCGCGGCCTCGGCCAGGCGCTGCTCATCCTCGCCGATGGTGATGGCGAAGGCGTTGAATTCCTGTCCCAGCGTCATCGGGACGGCTTCCTGCAACTGGGTGCGGCCCATCTTCAGGATATCGCCGAACTCGGCCCCCTTGGCCTCGAAAGCGCCGCGAAGCGAGGCCAGTTGCTTGATGAGCTTTTGCAGCCCCTTCCAAGAAGCCAGCCGCAGCGCCGTCGGATAGACGTCGTTGGTCGACTGGCTCATGTTCACATGTTCGTTCGGGTGCAGGAATTTGTATTCGCCCTTGGCGTGACCCATGATTTCCAGCGCGCGGTTCGCAATGACCTCGTTCGCATTCATGTTGGTCGAGGTGCCCGCGCCGCCCTGGATCTGGTCGACGATGAACTGGTCATGCAGCTTGCCCGAGCGGATCTCCTGGCAGGCGGCGACGATGGCGTCGCGGCGTTCGGGCGACAGCAGGCCCAGATCGGCATTGGCCATGGCCGCCGCCTGCTTGATCGCGGCCAGCGCGCTGACCAGTTCGGGGATTTCCCCGACCTTGCGCCCCGAGATCGGGAAATTCTCGACAGCGCGCAGGCTGTGGACACCCCAATAGGCATCGGCGGGAACTTCACGGTCGCCAAGCAGATCGTGGTCGATACGGGTCTTCGTCATTGTTCACCTCGGCTGCGCATCCACCGTCCCCGCGCGACAGTGGCGGGGCCGTTCCGGAAAGGCAGGTTTTCGGAATGGTATCTTATCAGGTTTCCAAGGTTTTTTCGCCCTTGGTCACTTGCGATCTAGGCCCGTGCGAAGGTGATATCCAATGCCAAGTCGCGCTGGGTTATTCCGAATCCGCATAGTTTTCGCCAAGCTCTCCGGCCACCTGCCAGACCCGCCCGGTGATCCCCCGCCCGCGCGAGGGGTTGCGGTAAAGTCGGATCTCCATCGGCAGTTCCGGGGCGACGACTTCCAGCCGCCCGGCCTCGATCTCGGCCCCGACCAGCAGGCGCGGCAGCCATACGATGCCGTGACCGGCGATGGCCATGCCCTTCATCGCCTCGGCCATGGACGCTTCGTCGATATGGGCGACATAGACGCGGGGCGCGCCCTGCTGTTCCTGCGCGATCCGGGTCATCGCGTTCAGGAACGAGCCGCGCGAATATTGCAGAAGCGGCATCCCCTCGGTCAGCCATTCCGCGGGCCAGCCGGGGCGGGCGACCGCGGCAAGGCTGTCATGCCCGATCACCAGATGGGGATAGCGCGCCGGGTCCAGCGGAATGTTCACCTGGGGATGGGCATAGGTCAGGAAGAAGTCATAGCCCCCCTCGGACAGGGCCTCGATACAGCGGTCGAAATTCTCGGGTTTGACGCGGCTGGTCATCTGCCCCGCCGCCGCCTTCAGCCGCATCAGCCAGCCGGGCAGGAAGGTCACGCTGAGGCTGTGCAGCGACAGGAACGAGATTTCGCCGCCGCGCGCGCGCGAATGGTCCCGGAACTCGACCCGGCGCGCATTCAGCATCCGAACCGCTTCCTCGGCCGTTTCGCGAAACAGCACGCCTTCGGGCGTCAGCGTCACCGGATAGCCATCGCGCGAAACAAGGTCGGCGCCCATCCATTCCTCAAGTGAGCGGATGCGGCGGCTGAAGGCGCTTTGGGTCACGCCGCGCAATTCTGCCGAACGCGAGAAGCTGCGCGTCTCGGCCAGGGTCAGGAAATCCTCGAGCCATTTGAAGTCCATCGGCCCTCCTTTGTCCCGGTTTAACCGAGCGTTGAGGCCGCCGCCACCGAAAGCCGGTTGCAGCAAGGGGCGCATGGCGATAATGGTGATGTAATAACATTGCAAAGATGAGGAAGCCATGACTACCCGCGACCATCGCCTGCCCGTCACCGTCCTGTCCGGCTTTCTTGGTGCGGGCAAGACGACCTTGCTGAATCATGTGCTGAACAATCGCGAAGGTCGTCGTGTCGCGGTGATCGTCAACGACATGTCCGAGGTGAACATAGATGCCGATCTGCTGCGCGCGGGCAGCGACCTGTCCCGGACGCAGGAAAAGCTGGTCGAGATGACCAACGGTTGCATCTGCTGCACCTTGCGCGACGATCTTCTGGTCGAAGTCCGCCGGCTGGCCGAAGAAGGCCGCTTCGACCACCTTCTGATTGAATCGACCGGCATCGCCGAACCCCTGCCTGTGGCCGCGACCTTCGAATTTCGCGATGAGGACGGGGACAGCCTGGCCGATGTGGCGCGGCTGGATTGCATGGTGACGGTCGTCGATGCGGTGAACCTGCCCGCAGATTTTGCCGGCCGCGACGGATTGATCCAGCGTGGCGAGTCGCTGGGCGCTGACGATCCCCGCAGCGTCGTCGACCTGCTGACCGACCAGATCGAATTCGCGAATGTGATCGTCCTGAACAAGGTGGGCGATGCCGGGGCAGGGCGCTTGCAGCAGGCACGGCGGATCATCCGTGCGCTGAACCCCGATGCAAGACTGGTCGAGACCGATCACGGCCGGGTGGAGGCGGACCAGATCTTCGACACCGGGCTGTTCGATTTCGACCGCGCGCATGAACATCCGCTTTGGGCGAAAGAGCTTTACGGCTTTGACGAGCACCTGCCCGAGACCGAGGAATACGGCATCTCGTCCTTTGTCTATCGCGCGCGGCGTCCCTTTGATCCGCGCCGCATCCATGCGGTGCTTGGGGGTGGGCTGGCAGGGGTGGTCCGGGCGAAGGGGCATTTCTGGATTGCCACCCGCCCCGATTGGGTGGCCGAGTTCAGCCTTGCGGGCGCGATGTCCAGCGTGGCGCCGCTGGGTCGCTGGTGGGCGTCCGTTCCACGCCAGCGCTGGCCCGACCACCCCGAGGCACGGGCCGAGATCCGCCGGCACTGGGTCGAGCCCTTTGGCGACCGTCGGCAGGAACTGGTCTTCATCGGCTCGGGCATGGATGCCGAGGCGATCGGCCGCGCGCTGGACGACGCGCTGCTGATGGTGCCCGGCTTCTCGCCCGAAGATTGGGCGGATCTGTCCGATCCCTTCCCGCGCTGGGATAAGGGCGCGGCCGTAGCGCTGGCCAGTCCCGCATGAGCCGGGGCAACCTGTCCACTTCGCTGCGCGCCCGGACCGTCTTGCACCCGATGCAGCGCTATGATGCCCTGCCTGCCGACCTGCGCCTTTGGCTGGCGGGGGCGGCGCTGTCCTGGAGCACGCGTTCTGCCCTGCGGCACTGGCGCCGTGCGATGGCGCAGGTCGGGAACTGTCCCCTTGCCGCGCGATCCCGGCTTGACGCGATCGAGGCACGGCACCTGGCTCGCGACGCGATACGGGTCTGGGGCGCGTCCCATCCAGCCTGCGGAGGCGCTCAGGCCCCCGGTCAATAGCCCCGCAGGATCGTCAACGCCGCCGAATAGGGCGTGGCCGACGCGCCGCTGTTGATGCTTGATCGCAGCAGATAGGTCTTGAGCAGGTTTTCCAGCTTTTCGGGCTCGGCGAATTGAGCGACCGAGGAACTGCCGGTCATCTTCTCCAGCCGGGTCTTCATCTCGTCCACCTGCCGGTCCACGGGCAGCCGCCCGAAGGTGGACCCCAGACCGAAGGCCCCCTCGAAGATCTTGCGCAGGGGCTGCGAGCCGAGGATCTGATACCACTTCGTATTGTCGCTGGAACCGGACTCGGCCAGCGCCGGAAGTTCCCGCCGCGCGTTCAGCGCCAGTTCGATTTCCTGATACCTGTCGCCGATGTTCCGCTCGAAGGTTTTCGAGACGTAAAGATCCAGGATCGCGCCGACATCGGCGGCGCTTTCGGTCGCACCCCCGGCCTGTCCCATGCCCAGGGCCTTGTTCAGGTTCAGATAGCGCTTGTCCGACAGGCGGTTGACGATGCTGTTGCTGTCGTTCGGGTCGGCCTCAAGCACCTTCTTGATGAACAGCCGGTTCTTCATGTCGGCTTCAAGGCCAAACGCGCGCAGGGCGACGTTCAGCAGGCGGTAATCCGAGACCATCTGGTCGGCGGTCTTCACCTGCGGCAGCTTCTCGGCGAAATAGGTGCGCGAGCGCAGGATTTCGGGGTCGCGGGCCAGCGTGGCGCGCTGGGTCTCGGCCGTGCGCTCAAGCAGCTTCCAGCCGGTATAGCCGCCCTGTCCGACCTGGACCTGATAGGTCATGGCTGGACCTGCGCGAGCAGCCGCGCTTCGCGCGGAAGCAGGGTGCGAAGCTGCTTCATGGCAAGATAATAGTTCCCGTCGATCAGCGCCTTGGTCGCGGTGTCAAGGATGCCGCGGCTGTCGCTGTCAGGCAGGGCGCGAGACAATTGTTCGACACCGTGCAAGGCCTGCATCCGGCCCTGCGTTTCGTCCGCATCGCCGCTGATGACGAGCTGGCAGATATAGCAGACGCGCGACACGGGCGTCTGGGCCTCGTCCGGGTGGATTGCGTCGCGCAGGCGCAGGATATTGGCATTGGGCGACCTGACCGACAGCCGGGCGCGCTTGTCGCCGTTCTCGATCACCGCGCCGTTGATCAGCACCCTTTCGCGGGGGGCAAGTTTCAGGATCAGCCCGCTCATGCCGCGCCCTCGCCGCGCAGGCCCTTCATCACGGCCAGATTGACGTCGATCAGGGCGTCGGTCGTGGCCTTTCCGCTCAGTACCGACTGGCCGTGCCTGAGCGAAAAGATGGCAAGCGAGATCAGCCCGGCCTTGACCTGATCCTCGATCCCGTTCGCGGGGTCTGCCAGATCGGTGGCCAGCAGCGTCCACAATTCGTTGTTGCGCGAGACGGCGACGACCGTCGCGTCCGAGCGACATTCGCGCGGCGCCAGATGCAACATTCGCGTCACGCGCGAAAAGGCGTCGTATTCCATGTCCTTGGCACCCCTTAATGCGGGGCTGCCATAGGCGCGTTCGGCAAAAGGCATGATCGCGTTCAAAATCGTGCTTCCCCTTGGGGTTGAACCGAAGGCGGCGGGGGCTGCTTGCGAAGCCCCCGCCGGTTTCTATCAGCCGCGGAACAGCGACAGGATCGAGGACGGCGCCTGGTTGGCGATCGACAGCGCCTGGATGCCAAGCTGCTGCTGGGTCTGCAGCGCCTGCAGGCGGGCAGAGCTTTCCTCCATGTCGGCATCGACAAGCGAGCTGACCGCCATCTTCAGCGAGTCGGTCAGCTTCGACACGAAATTCACCTGGTCGGTGATCCGCTGCCCGGACGAGCCGAGTTCGGCCGCGCCGGCGATCGCCACGCCCAGCAGCGATTCGATGTCGTCAAGTGCGGTCGCGGCCGAAGCCTGGTCCGAGATTGTCGTCACCGTGCCGCCCACGATGCTTGCCTCGAAGTCGACGCTTTCCACGTCGATCTTCGATGCGCTGACCGTCGCGCCGCTGCGGTCCATCGAGCCGATGACCGAATAGGTCGTCGCCCCGTTGACCCCGTTGGTGCTGAGCAGGTTGACGCCGTTGGCCTGCGTTCCCGCCACGATCGAGGCGATCTGGTCCCGCTTCGCGGACATCTGCGTCTCGATCGTGTCGAAGTCGGCGTCGCTGCGGTTGGCGCCAATTGCCAGCTGCTTCATTTCCTGAAGCAGGCTTTGCACCTGTTCGGCGCCCACCCGTGCCGTCGCCACGGTCTGTCCGGCGACGTTCAGGTTGGTCTGGATGGTCTTGAAGGATTCCTGATCGGTCTCCATCGTTTTCGAAATGGCCCAGACCGCCGCATTGTCCTGCGCCGAGCCGACCGATTTCCCGGTCGAGATCTCGGTCTGGGTCTTTGCGAGGTTCGAGTTAATGCCCTTCAGCGTTTGCAGGGCGACAAGGGCAGAGCTGTTGGTCAGAATGCTGGACATTGATTTCACTCCTTGAAAGGGGCAGTTTTATCCCCCATTGACACAAGGCCATTCTGACCTGCGGCTTTCACCGATGCGTTCTGCACATTGGCGACCATATGCGCCGGTGGTGAATAAATCCTGAATCCGGAAAGCCGATCAACGCGATTGATCGCGACAATTGATTCAAAATCTTCCGACTTCGGAAGGCGCAGTCGCGCCGACCTGACGCGACCCCGCACGGTCGTAGGTTTCCAGCCGCCGCGACGCGCCAAGGATCTGCCGGATCCGTTGCCGCGCCAGCGCCAGCCCATCCCGCATGGCTGCGGAAAGCGAGCGGATCTGCCCCAACTCGTCGGATATCTGCCGTTTTTCCAATGGGCTACGGGCATGGCGCAGGTCAGTTTCCCGGAATTTCGCCAGGATTTCCTCGGCCAGGTCAAACCGCCCCGCCTGCAGGGCCAGTCGCGCATCGCGCAATTTCGCGATGTCGATCATGCCCCTTCTCCTGTCTTGCGAAGCAGCCCCAGATCGATTCGCGCGGCGATCGCGGTGGCGTGGACATCGGTCATCATGCTTGAGAACTGATCCTCGCCGATGCCGCCGCCAAATTCTCCGGAAAGGGGCTGCGGCCCGGCATATTTCAGCATTTCGGCAAGGAATGCCTTTTCAATGCCATCTTCGACGGCTGTGGTTTTCATGGTCTTAATGTTCGGGGATGCAGAAACGGAAGTGATGTTCATGGACGCCTCATTTCAGATGCGAAAACCGTTTTATTTGCCTGCGGTAAATATTTGGTAATCAGGAACGGCTAGACCGGCGGCAAATCAGATTGGTTTGAAAATGATTATTGGCGCGATCGAAAATCTGCTGGCAACGGCACTTTCCGGACTGAAGGCCCAGCCACCCGCTGAGGTGGACGACACGGCCGAGGTCCACAGCTTTGAAATGGAACTTGATCTTGGCGCGGAACCCGTCCCCGCCAGCCCGCTGCCTGAGGAAGTGGCGTCGGAACCCGACGAGGACGCCGAGGCGATCCGGATTGATGGTTCAGAGCCTGACACGCAGGTCGCGGTTGCGATGCCGGTCCCAAGCCCGGTCGTCGCGCTGTCAGGTCTGGTTCCGATTGCGACAGCCAGCCCGACGCCCGATCCTGAGGCTCTGCCGGCCGATCGCGCGCCTTCGTTGCAGGGCGAAGTTACGTCGGACGGCGGCGTTCCGATCTCAGGTCTGCCACTCCATCGCGGAACCCCGGATCTGGCTTCGCCGCCCGTGCAGAGTGGGGACGGCAGTCTGTCCGGGACAGATGCCGCACAGCTTCAAGTTGCCGCTGTCCCGTCACCGCCCACGCCGATGGCCGGATCCGAAGCGGGGTCCTTTACGCGGCCATTGCAAGGCTTGCCGCCGATGTCGGGCGCGCAGACCACACCCGTGCCGCAAGCGGCCTCTGCGCCGACGGCGGCGATCCAGTCCGCCCCGTCGCGGCAGGATCTGTCCCGTTCCCCGGAGTTTGCGACGCGTCCTGAAGTCGCGGCGGCCCACATGACGCCCGGCGCACTTCCCCTTCGACCCGCTCCCGCCACGTCTGAACGGCGCGGGGGTGACGTCGCGCTGGCCCCCGCCGCGTCCCGACCGGCCACTGCCGAAGCCGCTCCATCTGCCCCCGAGGTTGCCGCCGCTGCGACGCAGCCGCGTGCCTATCCCAGACCAGTCCCGGCATCCCCGGCCGTGGCTGCCAGTGCCCCGGCGCAGGTCACCGACCCCTCTGCCGCCATGCCCGCGACCGACCCCGGCCTTGCGGCGGGGATTACGGTGCATCTGCCCCGCGATCGTCGCGCCGAGGGGGCGGTTCAGCCCGCCGGCCTGACGCTTGCGCATCCGTTGGCCGAACCGCGCCGGATCATTCGCCAGGTTGCGGAACGCGCCGCGGATGCCAAGCAGAATCAGATCGAGATCACGCTTTCCCCCGAGGAACTGGGCAAGGTCCGGTTGGTCATCACGCCGGGCGACAATCCGGTCGTCACCGTCCATGCCGAGAATCGCGATGTGCTGGACCTGATGCGTCGGAACGGAGAGCTGCTGGCGCGCGAACTGCGCGATACAGGATTGGGCGGCGCCTCGATCTCGTTCGGAGATGGCGGGGCGGACAATCCGCAATGGCAGCGCCCCGAACGGTCGCCCTTTGCGCAGGCCCGCCTTTCCGTCGAGGAGGGCGAAAGCGCCGCCGAAAAGTCCGTGGCGCCACGCGCCGTCGCGGGGCGGCAAATCGACATTCGTATCTGAAAGGGACCATCATGGTTACAGGCATCGGCACCACCTATGGCAGCTCGACCACGGCCAATTCGACCGCCAGCACCGCCTCGGCCACGTCGGTCGGGGGCGACTACCAGACCTTCCTGCGCATGTTGACGACGCAGGTGCAAAGCCAGGACCCGCTGAACCCGATGGACAGCAGCGATTTCGCCGTCCAGCTGGCCACCTTTTCGGGGGTCGAGCAGCAGGTCAGGACCAACTCGCTGCTTGAGCAGATGGTCTCGGGGTCGAACGGCCAGCTTGGCCAGCTTGCCGACTGGATCGGGCGCGAAGTCAGGACAACCGGCCCCGTCTGGTTCCAGGGCGAGCCGCTGACCTTGCAGATCGACCCCGCAGCCGGTGCGGATGCAGCACAGCTGGTGACGCTGGACGCCTCGGGGAATGAGGTCGGGCGCGAGGCGATCGGGACCGGCGCGGGCGAGGTCGACTGGCTGGCGCAGGATCAATCGGGTGCCGTCCTGCCCGATGGGCTTTACCAGTTCCGGCTGGATTCGCTGTCGGGCGGCGAGGTGATCGGCTCGACCCAGGTGCCCGCATACAGCCGCGTGACCGGAGCCGAGCTTTCGGACGCGGGTCCCCTGCTGATCCTCACAGGCAACAGCGCGGTTTCCCCATCCGAGGTCACCGCGCTTAGGGAATAGAACGCAATCGGGGGTCAGCCCCGGCCATGCGGTTCGTCCCAATCGATGATCGGGTTGATCGGAATGATTCGGTTCGGATTTATCGTGTCGTGGCTATAGTGATAGTGACGCACGATATGGTTGAAATCGACCGTTGGGGCGACGCCGGGCCACTGATACAGTTCGCGCGTCCAACCCCAAAGGTTCGGGTATTCGCGCAGCCATTTCCGGTTGCACTTGAAATGGGTGTGATAAACCGGGTCGAAGCGCAGCATGGTGGTGAGAAGCCGCCAATCCGCCTCGGTCGCGCACGTTCCGCACAGGTAACGGTTCTGGCCCAGATGCGCCTCAAGCCAGTCGAGCGTGTCGAACAGCGGGTGGACCGCCTCGTCATAGGCCTGTTGCGACGTGGCGAAGCCGGCCTTGTATACGCCGTTGTTCACCCGGTCGTAGACGCGGTCGTTCATTGCGTCGATCTGCGCCAGCAGCGCGGCTGGGCAGTAATCGTCGCGGTTGCCGGTCAGTCCGTCGAAGGCGCTGTTGAACATGCGGATGATCTCGGCGCTTTCGTTCGAGACGATGGTGCCCCGCTGCTTGTCCCACAGGACCGGCACCGTGACCCGTCCCGAAGCAAGTGGGTCGGCCCGCAGATAGATCTGTCGCAGGAAATCCAGTCCGAACAGCCCGTCACCCGTGGCACCGGGAAAATCGGTCGAGAAGGTCCAGCCCTCGGACAGCATGTCGGGATGGACGACCGAGACCGAAATATGGTCCTGCAGCCCCTTCAGCGCGCGAAAGATCAGCGTCCGGTGCGCCCAGGGACAGGCGTAGGAGACGTAAAGGTGATACCGCCCGCTTTCGGCAGGAAAGCCGCCTTCGCCCGAGGGGCCGGGGCCACCGTCTGGGGTGATCCAGTTCCGCCACGACGTCGTCGTCCGCTGGAAACGTCCGCCCGTGGTTTTGGTGTCATACCATTCGTCATGCCAGATGCCGTCGACCAGTCGTCCCATCCTTGCCCCCTTGGCTTGCGTCCGGGGCAGAATGTGGCGACTATCGCGTTGGGTGCAATCGGAAGATGCACCGGGCGCGCGGCCCTTGTCCCGGACGATGGGCGCGCCGGAACGGGCAGGACCATGCCGACGAAAAGGGAAAGCATCGGATGAGGGACGAAGGCGCCGCGCCCCAGGGCCCCGTGTTGGCAGAGGTGCGGCTGCGCGCCTCCGACCTGCCGCTGGGCGTTGGCGAGCCGGTGGCGCTTGCCTTTATCGCCGGTGTGGACGGGCCGTCCTATCGTCCTGTCGGGGCGGCAATGGCTATCGGTCCGGACGCAGAGATGTGGGGTTCGCTGTCCTCGGGGTGCATTGACGCGGATGTCGCACGTCACGCGCGCGAGGTTGCGGCCAGTGGCCAACCCCGCGACCTGCGCTATGGCGCGGGGTCGCCGTTTCGGGACCTGGAGCTGCCCTGCGGCGGCGGTCTGGATATCCGGGTGATGGCGGTCCCCGATGCCGCAAGCCTTGCTCCGATCCGCTCGGCGCTTGCGGGGCGCAGGCCGATCAACCTATGGCTGGGCAGGACCCTGTCCACGACCCCGGCAGATGATGCCGTGCTGCGGCTTCGGGTCGATCCCGACCCGCGTTTCGCGGTCTTCGGCAAGGGCCCCGAGGCGCTGGCCTTTGCGCGTATGGCGGCGGGCGCGGGCTATGAGACGCATCTTGCCTCGCCCGATGCCGAGACACTGGCGATTGCGGGCCCGCAGATCCGTGGCGTGCATCTTGTCGGGCCGTCGCCACTGGCGCGGGTGCCGGTCGATGCCTTCACCGCAGGGGTTCTGTTCTTTCACGATCACGACCATGAACCCACAATCCTAGCGCATCTGCTGCAGGGGCCGGCCTTCTATGTCGGGGCGCAGGGCAGTCGCCGTGCTGCGGCTGAGCGCTTACGTCTACTGCGCGCCGCGGGTCTGGCCGAAGACCGGCTGGAGCGGCTGCGCGGACCGATCGGGCTGATCCCCTCGACCCGCGATGCCCGAACGCTGGCGGCCTCGGTCCTGGCCGAGGTGCTGGCCGTGGCCATGCAGGACGTGTCTGCTGGCTGATACAGGCATCCGCCCGGCGCGCTAGGCCCAGGGCGATTGCAGCAGGTCCAGCGGGATCTTCAGGTAACGGCGGCCATTCGCCTCGGGCTCGGGCAGGCGGCCGGCATTGGTGTTCACCTGCAGGGCGTGCAGGATCAGCTTGGGCATTGGCAGGCTGCGGTCCCTGGCCTCGCGCGCGGCGACAAATTCGCCCTCGGTCAGGTATTTCGACATGTGGATGTTCGTGGCCCTCTGCTCGGCCACGGTCGATTCCCAGGCCGGTTCGCGCCCCCCTTGGCAATAGTCATGGCCGGTAAAGATCCGCGTGGTGTCGGGCAGGGCTAGGATGGCCTGGATCGAATGCCACAGGACATGCGCGCTGCCACCGGGGAAATCGGCGCGTGCCGTGCCGCTGTCGGGCATGAACAGCGTATCATGGACGAATGCCGCGTCGCCGATCACATAGGTGACCGAGGCGAGCGTGTGCCCCGGCGACAGCATCACGCGACAGGGAATGTTGCCCAGCCAAAACTCTTCGCCATCGGCGAACAGGTGATCCCACTGGCTGCCATCGGCACGGAAATCGGGCCAGTTGTAGAAATCTTTCCACAGTTTCTGGACCTCGACCACCTTCTCGCCGATCCCGACAGGCGCACCCGTCCGGCTTTTGAGGTAATCGGCGGCCGAGAAGTGGTCGGCATGGGGATGGGTGTCCAGGATCCACTGGACGTGATAGCCGCGCGTCCGCACGAATTCCAGGATCCGGTCGGCCTCGACCGTGGCGGTGGCGCCCGATTTTTCGTCGAAATCCAGCACCGGGTCGATGATCGCGCATTGCCCCGTCTCGGGGCAGGCCACGACATATTGGATCGATCCGCTGCGCGCTTCGTAGAAACCTGTTACGTCTGGGGCCTTGGACATGGAATTCGGGTCTCCGAATTTACAAAATACCGGAACGTCTTCCACTTCATATGCAAAGCGCGGCGGTCAGGCAACTCGACGCACGCGAAAGGGAAAAAGGGGCCCGAAGGCCCCTTTACCTACCCGAACTCGACGAGGAGGTCTTTTGCGTCGATTTGTTGTCCTGGTGTGGCGTGGAGTGTCCTGATTGTGCCTTCGCGGTCGGCGTGGATTGCGGTTTCCATCTTCATGGCCTCGATGGTCAGCAGCAGGTCTCCGGGATGGACTTTTTGGCCCGCAGTGACCGCGACCGAGGCGATGACGCCGGGCATGGGGGCGCCGACATGGCTTTCGTTGGCGGGGTCGGCCTTGGGCCGGGCCGAGGCCTGGGATTTCACCAGCCGGTTCGGCACCCGGATCACGCGGGGCTGGCCGTTCAGCTCGAAGAAGGCCTTCACGTCGCCCTTTTCGTCGGTCTCTCCCAGGGTCAGCAGGCGGATTTCCAGCGTCTTGCCGGGGTCGATCTCGGCCTCGATCTCGTCGCCGGGTTCCATGCCGTAGAAGAAGGTGCGGGTCGGCAGGGTGCGGACCGGGCCATAGGCCTCGTGCCGGGCCATGTAGTCGGTGAAGACCTTGGGATACATCAGGTAGCCGTTCAGGTCCTCGTCATCGACCGGCTTGCCGTCCAGCTCGGCCGAAAGCTGCGCGCGCACGGCCTCGATGTCGACCGGGGCCATGCTGGCGCCGGGGCGGGTGGTCAGCGGCGTCTCGCCCTTCAGCACCTTCCTTTGCAGCGCCTCGGGCCAGCCGCCGGGGGGCTGGCCCAGATTGCCGCGCATCATGTCGACAACGCTGTCGGGGAAGGACACCTCGGTCGCCGGGTCCTCGACCTGGGCGCGGGTCAGGTTCTGGGCCACCATCATCAGCGCCATGTCGCCCACCACCTTGGAACTGGGCGTGACCTTGACGATGTCGCCGAACATGCGGTTCACCTCGGCATAGGTCCGGGCGACCTCGTGCCAGCGGTCCTCAAGCCCAAGGCTGCGCGCCTGGGCCTTGAGGTTGGTGAACTGGCCGCCCGGCATCTCGTGCAGCCAGACCTCCGAGGCCGGGGCCTGCAACCCGCTTTCAAAGGCCGCGTATTGCGCGCGGACCGCTTCCCAGTAGTTCGAGATCTCGCGGATCGCTCCGATATCAAGCCCGGTATCGCGATCGGTATGGCGCAGCGCCTCGACGATCGAGCCCAGCGTCGGCTGGCTGGTATTCCCCGACAGCGCGTCCATCGCGCAATCGACCGCATCGACCCCCGCCGCTGCCGCGGCCAGGATGGTGGCGCCGCCGATGCCGCCGGTGTCATGGGTGTGGAAATGGATCGGCAACCCGACCTCTTCCTTCAGCGCCTTGACGAGCAGGCTGGCCGCAGCGGGCTTCAACAGCCCCGCCATGTCCTTCAGCCCCAGCACATGCGCGCCCGCGTCGCGCAGATCGCGGCCCATCGCGACATAGTATTTCAGGTCGTACTTGGCGCGGTCGGGGTCAAGGATGTCGCCGGTATAGCAGATCGTGCCCTCGCAGATCTTGCCCGATGCGACCACCGCATCCATGGCGACGCGCATGTTCGGGGTCCAGTTCAGGCTGTCGAAGACGCGGAACACATCGACGCCGGTTTCCGCCGCCTGGCGCACGAATTCCTGCACCACGTTGTCGGGATAGTTGGTATAGCCGACCCCGTTGCTGGCGCGCAGCAGCATCTGCGTCATCAGGTTCGGCATCGCCGTGCGGATGTCGCGCAGCCGCTGCCAGGGGCATTCCTGCAGGAAGCGGTAAGCCACGTCGAAGGTCGCCCCGCCCCAGCACTCGACCGAGAAGAGGCCGGGCAGGTTCGCGGCATAGCTGGGCGCGACCCGGATCATGTCGATGGACCGCATCCGCGTCGCCAGCAGCGACTGATGCCCGTCCCGCATCGAGGTGTCGGTGATCAGCAGTTGCTTCTGGCCCAGCATCCAGTCGGCGACGGCCTGCGCGCCGCTTTCCTCCAGCAATTGCCGGGTTCCGGGCACCGGCTCGGCGCGGGGTTTCGGGGGAACCGGGGTGCGCGCCTCGGCCGGCGGGCGGGGACGGCCCGCGGTCTCGGGGTGGCCGTTGACCGAGATGTCGGCGATATAGGTCAGGATCCGCGTCGCCCGGTCGCGGCGCTTGGCGAAGTGGAACAGGTTCTCGGTCGTGTCGATGAACTTGGTGGTGTAGCTGTCGTCCAGGAAGGTCGGGTGCTTGAGCAGGTTGATGACGAACTCGATATTCGTCGCCACCCCGCGCACGCGGAATTCGCGCAAGGCCCGGTCCATCCGCGCGATGGCCTTTTCCGGGGTTTGGGCATGGGCCGTGACCTTGACCAGCAGGCTGTCGTAATATCGGGTGATGACGCCCCCCGAATAGGCGGTGCCGCCGTCAAGGCGGATGCCGTTGCCGGTCGCGCTGCGATAGGCGGTGATGCGGCCGTAATCGGGGATGAAGTTGTTCAGCGGGTCCTCGGTCGTGACCCGGCATTGCAGCGCGTGGCCGTTCAGATGCACGTCCGCCTGGCTGGGCACGCCGGTCGCCTGCGCCAGCGTCGCGCCCTCGGCGATCAGGATCTGGGATTGCACGATGTCGATGCCGGTGACCTCCTCGGTCACGGTATGCTCGACCTGGACGCGCGGGTTCACCTCGATGAAGTAGAAGGACTGGCTGTCCATATCCATCAGGAACTCGACCGTGCCGGCATTCTGATAGCCGACGGCGCGGCCGATCTTCAGCGCCAGTTCGCAGACCTCGGCGCGCTGTTCCTCGGAGAGATAGGGGGCGGGGGCGCGCTCGACCACCTTCTGGTTGCGGCGCTGGACCGTGCAGTCGCGTTCGTAAAGGTGGTAAAGCCCGCCATGGCTGTCGCCCAGCAATTGCACCTCGACATGGCGGGCGCGCAGGATCATCTTTTCCAGATAGCCCTCGCCATTGCCGAAGGCGGCCTCGGCCTCGCGCCGGCCCTCGCGCACCTTCTCGGGCAATTCCTCGGGGTTCTGGATCGGGCGCATGCCGCGCCCGCCGCCGCCCCATGACGCCTTCAGCATCAGGGGATAGCCGATCGCGGCGGCTTCCGTCTTGATCGCCTCCATGTCATCGCCCAGCACCTCGGTCGCGGGAATGACCGGCACGCCCGCGGCAATCGCCACGCGCCGCGCGCTGGCCTTGTCGCCAAGCGCCCGCATCGTGTCCGCGGTCGGACCGATGAAGGCGATCCCGGCCGCCGCGCAGGCATCGACGAAATCGGGGTTCTCGGACAGAAGCCCATAGCCGGGATGGATCGCATCCGCCCCCGAAAGCTTCGCCACCCGGATGATCTCGGGAATGCTCAGATAGGCCGCCACCGGGCCAAGACCCGCCCCGATCCGATACGCCTCGTCCGCCTTGAAACGGTGAAGGCCAAGCTTGTCCTCCTCCGCATAGACCGCAACCGTCCGCTTCCCAAGCTCGTTCGCAGCCCGCATCACGCGGATCGCAATCTCGCCTCGGTTCGCAACTAGGATCTTGCTGAACATCTCTTCTCCCCCGGTATCCCGGGAAGACATGCTAGCCATGCTGCATTGCAGCGCAAGTGTCCTGTGCGGTTGTCAGCCGAAGGTACCGGTCAGCGCCGTTCGCGGAAGAACGCCAACAGCAGGTCGCGCGCCTCGGCTGCGGCCAGCCCGTCGAAGATCTGGGGGCGGTGGTGGCATTGCGGATGGTCGAAGACCCGCGCCCCATGCCTGACGCCGCCCATGCGGGGATCATCGGCCCCGTAATAAAGAACCTCGATCCGTGCGGCCGAGATTGCGGCGGCGCACATCGGGCAGGGTTCCAGCGTCACCCAAAGCCGCGCGCCGGGCAGCCGTTCCGAGCCGATGGCGCGGCAGGCGTCGCGGATCGCCAGGATCTCGGCATGGGCGGTCGGATCGGCCAATTCGCGCGTCCGGTTCCCAGCGCGGGACAGCACGCGGCCCGCGGCATCGGTCAGAACCGCGCCCACCGGCACCTCGCCGCGGGCGGCGGCGGCGCGGGCCTCGTCCAGGGCCGCGGGCATATGCGATGAAAACTCCATGCGGGTTTCTGGCGCGAGACGCGATGGCGCGCAAGAACCGCTTTCCATGTTATGCGTTATGTCGTATTCGCCCGCTTTTGCTACCGCAGAGATGCGCAGGAGATCGCTATGACCGATATACCCGACACCCCCGAATCCGAATCCCAGAAATCCGAGGGCGACCGCATCGCCAAGGTGATGGCGCGTTCCGGCGTTGCCAGCCGCCGCGAAGCCGAGCGGATGATCATCGAAGGCCGCGTCAGCGTCAACGGCAAGAAGATCGACAGCCCCGCGCTGGACGTGCTGCCGAGCGACCGCATCACCGTCGACGGCAAGAAGCTTGAAGAGCCGCAGGAAACCCGGCTGTGGATGTATTACAAGCCTCTGGGCCTGGTGACGACCGAGTCGGACGAAAAGGGCCGCCAGACGGTGTTCGACGCGCTGCCGCGCGATCTGCCGCGGGTGATGACCGTCGGCCGCCTCGATCTCAACTCCGAAGGGCTGCTGCTGCTGACCAATGACGGTGAGCTGAAGCGTCGGCTGGAACTGCCGACCACCGGCTGGCTGCGCCGCTATCGCGTGCGAGTGAACGGCACGCCGAACGACCTGACCTTTGCGCCCCTGCGCCGCGGCGTCACCATCGATGGCGAGGACTTCGCCCCGATGGAGATCAAGCTTGACAGCCAGCAGGGGGCGAATGCCTGGCTGACGGTCGGCATCCGCGAGGGCAAGAACCGCGAGATTCGCCGTGCCATGAACCATGTCGGGCTGATCGTGAACCGCCTGATCCGCGTGGGATATGGTCCCTTCAAGCTGACCGGCATGGAAGAGAACGAAGTCCGCGAGATCAAGCGCAAGGTGCTGCG
Organism: Paracoccus broussonetiae; assembly: GCF_031854425.1. NCBI lineage: Bacteria > Pseudomonadati > Pseudomonadota > Alphaproteobacteria > Rhodobacterales > Paracoccaceae > Paracoccus > Paracoccus broussonetiae. Next base: position 99,662 of record NZ_JAVRQI010000004.1, read on the forward strand.
CGACCAGCTGGGCGGCCTGCTGACCGGCGAAGAAACCGATGCGAAGCCCCGCAGTTTCCGCGATCGCGGCGCCGCAGGGGAGGAGCGCGAGGGCCGCTCGGGCGCGCCGTTTGCCCGTCGTGAAGACGGTGACCGCAAGCCCTATGCCCGCCGCGAGGGAGATGACCGCAAGCCGTTCGCGCGTCGCGAGGATGGAGATCGCAAGCCCTACGCCAAGCGTGAAGACGGCGACCGCAAGCCCTATGCCCGCCGCGATGGGGATGACCGCAAGCCGTTCGCGCGTCGCGAGGATGGAGATCGCAAACCCTACGCCAAGCGTGAAGACGGCGACCGCAAGCCCTACGCCCGCCGCGATGGGGATGACCGCAAGCCGTTCGCCCGCCGCGAGGATGGTGATCGCAAGCCCTACGCCAAGCGTGAAGACGGCGACCGCAAGCCCTATGCCCGCCGCGATGGGGACGACCGCAAGCCGTTCGCCCGCCGCGAGGACGGTGATCGCAAACCCTACGCCAAGCGTGAAGACGGTGATCGCAAACCCTACGCCAAGCGTGAAGACGGCGACCGCAAGCCCTTCGCACGTCGCGAGGGAGATGACCGCAAGCCGTTCGCCCGCCGCGAGGACGGTGATCGCAAACCCTACGCCAAGCGTGAAGACGGTGATCGCAAACCCTACGCCAAGCGTGAAGACGGCGACCGCAAGCCCTTCGCACGTCGCGAGGGAGATGACCGCAAGCCGTTCGCCCGCCGCGAGGACGGTGATCGCAAACCCTACGCCAAGCGTGAAGACGGCGACCGTAAGCCCTATGCCCGCCGCGAGGGAGATGACCGCAAAACGTTCGCCCGCCGCGAGGATGGAGATCGCAAACCCTACGCCAAGCGTGAAGACGGCGACCGTAAGCCCTATGCCCGCCGCGAGGGAGATGACCGCAAACCGTTCGCCCGTCGCGAGGATGGTGAGCGCAAGAGCTTCGGCAAGCCGGGTGAGCGCGGCGGCAAGCCGTTTGGCGGCAAGCCCGGCGGCAAACCCTTTGGCAAGCCGGGCAGCAAGCCCGGTCCGCGGGGCGGATCGGATCGCGGTCCCGCGCGTGGGCCGCGCAAGGGCTGATCGCCTGAATACCAAAAAGGGCGCGGAGAAATCCGCGCCCTTTTCAATCCGGGGAGGCCGGTTACTTCGTCAGGATCAGCTTGCCGGCGCGGGTGATGCGCAGGTTATAGACCTGATCGCCCAGAATGATCAGGGCCTGGTTGCCACCATTGGTCAGGGTTTCGGCTTCGTATTGGGGCAGGCGCTGCAGTGCGGTCACACCGGGGCGCGTGAATTCGGCGGGGCGGGTCGCGGTCATGTCCAGTTCCTCGTTCTGCGGTCGCGGGTGTCTAACGCTTGTGAGGTGAACCTGACAAAAAACATATGGTATGTCAAAGGAAAAGAGTCGGATTTAATCGCACCGGCGTTCTTTCCTGCTCCATATGTCTGAAAATCCGCGTCTTTCCGGCTTGGTGGGCCGGGCGGGTCGCCCCGCCTGGCCAGTATTGTGTCACTTCTGGCCCAGGCAATCGGCAATGGCGCCGCCCATGTCGCGCAGGAACTGGGGATAGGACAGGGGGCCTTCGGACGGCTTGCCTTCGGGGGCGAGCGCCGCGCCCTGGCGGATGTCTGTGCCTTCGGTCGCGGCCGCCAGCAGGCGCGCGTCGTGGTTCGCCTCGGGGAAGGCGCAGGCGGCGTTCTGGCCCGCGATCTCGTCCCGGATCTGTTTCAGCCGCGCTGCCGACGGGGCCGAGGCGTCGCCAAGGCTGACGGCGATGGCGGGCTGAAGTCCATAATGCTCGGTGAAATAGCCATAGGCGTCGTGGAAGACGACAAAGCGGCTGTCTTTGAACGGGGCAAGGCGTGCCATGTTGTCGGCGTCCGCAGCCTTGATCTCGGCCACGCCCTTGGCGGCATTGTCGCGATAGGTGGCTGCATTGTCCGGGTCGCGTTCGGCCAGCGCGTCGGCGATGGCATTCAGCCAGGCCGCCCCGTTCGCGGGATCAAGCCAGGCATGGGGATCCTTGCCGGAATGATCGTGGCCATCATGACCGCTGTCGCCGCCCTGATGGTCGTGGTCGTGGTCGTGGTCGTGGTCGTGGTCATGATCGTGGTCGTGATCGTGATCCCCGTCTGCCGCGCCGAAGTCGCGGGTATGGGTGCCCGGCAGCGCCAGCAGGGCCAGGCTGTCCTGGGGCTTCAGCCCCTGCGCCGCGTGGCTTAGCCAGGGGGACAAGGCCGGGCCGACCCAGACCAGCATGTCCGCGCCGTTCAGCGCCCGCGCCTGGCTGGGGCGCATCTGATAGTCATGGGGATCGCCGCCCGCCTCCATCAGCACCACGGGGGCGCCCAGATCGCCCATGACCTGCCCGATCATCGCCCCGACGATCGGTATGTCGGCGACGACGACCGGCGGCTTGGCATGGGCGGGAAGCGCGCCAAGCCCCAGCAGGGTCAGGGCGGCAAGCGAAAGGCAAGGCTTTTGGATGATGTGCATGATGGGCTCTCTTGCGGAAACGGCGTGTTTATTTATGTTATACCGTAACTCGTCAAGAAAAATGTGATGTTGTAACATGTCTGCTCATGCTCCGGGTCCGGCCGACCCTTTCGACAGCCACGATCATGCCCATTGCGCCGCCACCGTCCTGCGCCGCGCCGAGGAACAGGCCCTGGAAGAGGGCGTGCGCCTGACCCCGGTGCGCCGCCGCGTGCTGGAGATCCTGCTGGAATCGCACAAGGCCATGGGCGCCTATGAGGTGCTGGACCGGCTTGCCGCCGAAGGCTTCGGCAAGCAGCCCCCGGTCGCCTATCGCGCGCTCGATTTTCTGGTCGAGCAGGGATTCGCGCATCGCGTGCGCCGACTGAACGCCTATGCCGCCTGCCTGTCGGACAAGCGCGACCATTCCCCCGCCTTCCTGATCTGCCGCGGTTGCGAGCAGGTGGCCGAGGCCGAAAGCCCCGAGCTGCGCGCCGCTATCCTTGCCCTTGGCGAAGCGCATGGCTTCACCGTCGAGCGCGGCACCGTCGAGATGCTGGGCCTGTGCAGCCGCTGCGCCGGAAAGCAGCCGGAATGAGCGCCGCGCTGATCGAGGCCCGTGGCCTGACCGTCAGCCATCCCGGCGGTGACCTTCCCGTGCTGAACCATATCGACATGCATATAAACCCGGCCGAGATCGTCACGGTTGTCGGGCCCAACGGCTCGGGCAAGTCGACGCTGGTCCGTGCGCTTCTGGGCCAGATCGCGCTGGACGCAGGTCGCATCCAGCGGCTGGCCGGGCTGCGCATCGGCTATGTGCCCCAGCGTGTCCATATCGAACGGGCGATGCCGATGACCGTGCGTCGCTTCCTGTCCCTGCCCAAGCGTGTCAGTGATGCCGATGCCGCCGCCGCGCTGGAGCGCACCGGGGTCGAGGGTCTGCAGGCGCGGCAGATCGTTTCGCTGTCCGGCGGCCAGTTCCAGCGCGTCCTGCTGGCCCGCGCGCTGCTGAACGATCCCCAGCTTCTGGTGCTGGACGAGCCGACGCAGGGCCTGGACCAGCCCGGCATCGTCGCCTTCTACAAGCTGATCGAGGAGGTCCGCGCCCAGACCGGGGTTGCGATCCTGATGGTCAGCCATGACCTGCTGGTGGTCATGCGCGCCTCGGACCGGGTGATCTGCCTGAACGGGCATGTCTGCTGCGAGGGGACACCTCAGGCGGTCAGTGCGGCCCCTGCCTATCGCGCGCTGTTCGGCGCCGAGTCGCAGGGCACGCTGGCGCTTTATCGCCACCATCATGACCATGATCACGACCATGTCGCCCATGATGCGCATTCGGGGCATGACCATGCCCACGATCACCACCACCATCACCACCACCAGCAAGGCTAAGCCATGTTCGACGATTTTCTGATGCGCGCCCTGCTGGCGGGGCTGGGTCTGGTGCTGGCGACTGGCACGCTGGGCTGTTTCGTCGTCTGGCGGCGCATGGCCTATTTCGGCGATTCGACCGCCCATGCCTCGATCCTGGGCGTCGCGCTGAGCTTTGGCTTCGCGCTGCCCTTTTATACGGGCACGCTGGCTGTCGCGATCGGGATGGCGCTGCTGGTCGCCTGGCTGACCGGACGGGGGCAGGGGATGGATACGGTGCTGGGCGTGATCGCCCATTCGGCGCTGGCCCTTGGCCTGCTGGCGGCAAGCTTCATCCCCCAGTTGCGTCTGAACCTGGAAACCTATCTGTTCGGCGACATCCTTGCGGTGACGCGGACAGATCTTATGTGGATCTGGTCGGGGGCGGTGCTGGTCCTGTCGGTTTTGCTCTGGCGCTGGCAGCGGCTGGTCACGGCCTCGGTCAATGAAGAGCTGGCGATGGCCGCCGGCATCAACCCCGAGCATGAGCGCCTGATCCTGTCCCTGGCCCTTGCGGTGACCGTCGCGATCGCGATTCGGATCGTCGGGGCGCTGCTGATTTCGGCCATGCTGATCGTGCCGGCCGCTGCTGCCCGAGGATTCGCCAAAACGCCCGAGGGAATGGCCGGTTCCGCCACTTTCATCGGGATTCTGGCGGTTCTGGGCGGCCTTTGGGCCAGTCTTGTAATGGACACCCCGGCCGGACCCTCGATCGTCGCAATTTCGGCCCTGTTTTATGCTTTGTCCCTAGTATTTTACCGGAAATAATGCTGTCATATTCGGGTTCCGGCGTTGGCGGGAACCGGCCAGCCAGCAAGCGGCTAGCCGCCTAGACCCAAGGGTGTTGGCTAATATGCAACAGTCGGAATTGCCATGGAAACACGTCCTTCAAGACCGCTTCCCAAGCCATTGGCAATATGCGACTGTCTCACCGATGTTGCCCGAGATGGCAGCCTTCAAAGTACTGAACGGAGCATGATCATGACCAAAGTTGCTACCTTTGCCCTGGCCCTCGGCCTGACGGCATCGTCCGCTCTCGCCGGCGGCTACGTCGCCCCCGTCGTGGATGTCGAGCCGGTCGTCGTCGACGAGAAACCCGCGTCGACCAACGCTGGCCTCGTCGTTCCGGCTCTGCTGCTGCTGGGCGTTATCGCCGCTGTCGCTTCGGATGACGATGACGACGACGACGACGACACCACCACCGCCGAGTAATTTCCGCAAGGAAACTTGGTATCAAGGGCTGACCCCAGTGGTCAGCCCTTTTTCATTTGTTTCAGCGCTGCTTGTGCGCATGATCTGAGAAAACCAGCCATCCCTGCGCTGGGAACTGAGGGTCGTGGACACGCGCTGCCTTGGGCGCCGACTGTCCTGGGTGCGGGGGGATTCGCGCCCGTTCCGACCCTGTCGGCGGTCTTGTCCGGATTTCCAGCGGCGCTGAAGGGCGGGGGCGAGCGCATGCCTTGCCATGCTGCTAAGGGGGGAAGCGGCCCCTCCGGTTCGCCAACCCGTTTAGATTTGCAGCGCTTTTGCCAATCGACACCGATCACGTTGCAAACCGCCGGGTCGCAAGCGGACGCTGCCCAGCCGGGGGCGAGTCTGTCGGTCATCGGCCGGGTTGTCCCGAGTCGTCCAGTCGCTGACGGCTCACCGATGAGGCGGACTCGCCCGCCGCTCTGGTCGGTAAGCCACTGACTGCTCCGCGCCCATCAAGCGAACGCAAAGAGCCCCGGGCATGCGGGCAGGGTTCGCGTCTCGCTGCCTCATCTACCCGGCGTACAAGTCTCGGCCCGCATCCTCTCTGGGAACTGTAGGCAGCAGCCAGCCGATCTGATGTGTGCTGTCACAAGATGCAAGGTCCGGCGTGGGCTATGAGGGGCCTGTTTCGCGCCAACCGATGCGCAGAGGCGCGGAGAGAGGCGCTGACGCTGCGCAGAGCACTACCGGTGCCCGGGCCCGCCGCTCTGGACTGTTTGACCGCCCCACGGCGATCTCAGGCCGCCGCATGAACCAGGCGCCATGAAAAAGGGCCCGGCGCAAGCGCGGGCCCCCGTCGTTTTTCTGGATCTGCCAACCCTCAGGGCCGCAGTTCCTGGATCGTGGCGTAGCCAAGGTCCGGCCCGATCCATTGGCGCGAGACGGTGACGCGGCCATTCTGGACCAGATAGTTGTTCTGGAACTTCAGCGGGCCCTTTTCGCAGCTTTCGATCATCACGCCCGGTTTCGGGCCGCGACCGATGGTGCAATCCAGCGTCAGTGGGCTTTCCAGCCCGTCGCCGGTCCAATAGCGCATGACGCGCTTTGCGGGGCCGCTTTGGCCCGCGCGGATCAGCGCCGCCGATTGCGCCATCTCGGCCACGGACAGGTCGTGGCCAAGGCCGCGGGTCCCGGCCAGCATGCCGTTGCGCAGGATCAGGGCCTGCTCGTTCTGCGTCATATAGGTGCGCTGGCCGGCATTTTCGCCGGTCATGGCCAGAACCTGGGTCGTGTTCGCACGCTCCAGCGTGACCATGATCAGCGGCCCCTTGTTCACGCGCAGCGCGGTCGCGGCCATCTGGTTCGGATCGACCTTCTCGGCGACCTCGGCCCGGTCGCGCTTGGCCACGGTCTGCCGCGCCGCCTGGGCCAGCAGGCCGGGGATCGAGCCTTCTTCGCTGTCGACATTGCCACAGGCGCCAAGCATGGCGAGCACGGTCGCGCCCAGCAGGAAACGCATCTTGGTCCCGATCATCGCCAGAATTTCCCCCAACCTTGGTAAAGTTGCCCGGACTGGCTGTCGCGGACCTTGTCGTAGAGCCGGCCTTGCACGCGCAGCTTGTTGCCGCCGTCGCGCGAAAGCGAGCGGATGTCCCCACCGACGCGGCGCATCGAGGGTTCGCCCGTTCCCCAGGCCAGCGGGATCGAGATGCTGACGCCCTTGTCGAACGATCCTTCGCCGAAGTCCTCGGCGCTGATGTCGGTCTTGCTGGCCCAGGCGCCGACGCGCCAGCCATTGGCGAATTGGCGCTCGACCGTCAGGGTCGCGCCCTTGTCGCCAGCAAGATACTGGCCGACGTCAAGCTGGGCGCTGATGCCATTGTCCCAAGCGTAATAGGCCGAGACAAATCCGGTCGTGACCTCATAGTCGCGGAAGCCGAAGACATCGCGGAAATCGCGCTTCTTCACCCGGCTGATTTCGGCGCCAAGAGCAAGGTTGGAATTGGTCGGCCACCACAGCGTCTCGGCCGAGACGCCGCCAAAGGCGCGTTCAAGCAGGCCGCCGGTGAAGCGGGTATAGACCGTCGGCGTGGCCTTGGCATACCAGCTTAGCGTCAGACGCGGGATCGTCGGGCTTTTGTTGGCCGAATACATCCGGCCGTCCGAACGCACGCGCGGCACGCCGCCCGGTCCGATATCGGTATCCAGATCCTCGTATTCCTCGGGCGACATGCCGTTCGGACCTTCCTGCTCGGTCGTACCGAACAGGCGTTGGCGGATGCTGCCGGCCAGGACCAGGCCCGGCGTCGGTTCGTATTCCATGGCGAGCTCGCCGCCGACCTCGTATTTGAACGGCTCGTCGGGGTCGAAGATCGAGGTGGACAGGTAAGGCTTAAGCGCCCAGCGGAAACGCGGGAACATGCCTTCGGAATAGGTCAGGTCGCCCGGCCGCGGCACGGCATCCGTCAGCACGGCGACACTGGCGATCTGGCTGGCCTCGGTGTTCTCCAGCCGCTCGACATCCGAGCGGCGCAGCGTGACCGAGGTGGTCGGCAACCCGTCTTCCGAGAAGGTGATGACCATCGTCTCGACCGAGGGCGGCAGCGCCCGCGTCATCAGCCGCGCCGTGCGGCCAAGCGCCTCGGCACCTTGCATATAGCGGCGGTTGCGGATGCGGACCTCGGCGCGGTTGGCGCTCAGCGACATGGATTCCAGCGTCTGGCCCTCTTTGTCCAACGCCTTCTGCAAGGCTGCCTGAATCGCGGGCTGCGCGGTCGGATCCGCCGACCAGGCGCCGGACCAGCCTTCGGGATCGGCCGAGGGCGAGGGACGCGGCCGAACAGGCGCCGGTGCCTTTTCGATGCCCGAGGGGAAGGGGGCCTGGTTCGGGCCCATGGCCACGCTGAATTGCAGCCCGACCGTCTGGGCGCCCAGCAGATAGCCGCTCACCTGGTAGTTCTGGCCGAAGTTGTAGCTGACGCCCAGGTTGATGTTGTTCTTCAGGGCGTCATGATCGCTGAGCCAGACCGAGCGCTGGCACGTGTCGGCGTCGCCGGTTTCGCAGGCATAGTCATCGCCAGAGTATTCGGCGGTCAGTGCCAGCTTGTCGGTTGCCTGCCAGGTGGCGTTGATAAAGGGCGCCATCTCGCCCTTGAACCACTGGTCGACATTGGGCTTGCCGCCCTCTTCCTCGTCCGGTCCGGGCCGGTCGCCGAAGGGGCTGCCGATGCCGCCCGACTGCGCGAGACGGCCCCAGCCAAGGCCGGCGCTGACGCGCAGGCGCGGGTTGATCGTCTTGGTCGCGACGATGTATTCCGCGCTGTAGAAGCCGGTGCCCATGAAGTCCTGCAGACCGATCGCCATCGCCGGCAGCCAGCCATCGGGATCCTCGTCCAGGAACTGGTAGCGCAGGTCGAAGCTGCGGTCCCAGACATAGCCGCGGCTTTCCTCAAGGCTGTCGAAGCGGCCATAGCTCAGCGAGACGCTGAGCCGGGGCAGCGCCTGGAAGACCAGGGTGTTTCGGCGGGCAAGCTCGGAATAGCTGAGCGTGGCGCCCAGCGTCGCGTCCGGCAGCATCTCGGCGCTGGGAGTGTCGATACCCCCCGGCAGGCCGCGGCCGTTCAGCTTGTTGCCGATCAGCGGATCGGCCCAGGCGTCCGGGGCGCCAAGGCCGATGAGCAACGCCGCCGGCAAGGTCGAGGCCAGCAATCGGCGGGTCAGGAACGAATGGGCGCGCATCGGCGTGTCCTCTTGGATGGCATTCCGCAGGAGGGCTGCGGACGACAGGACCGGCGCAGGGGGTGCGCCGGCCCGACGATGGGCTTACTCGCTTGCGGCGGGCGGCGTCGGCGGCAGGACCAGTTCCGGGGCCGGGACCGCGCTGCTGCCGGTGGTCGCCGCAGGGGCGCTGTCGGTCGCGGGCGCGGGCGTCTCGGCCGGGGCCGGGGTCGCGGGTTCCGCTGCCGGCGCGGGCGTCGCGGCCGCCGGTTCCGTCGTCGTCGGAGCGGTCGTCGTCGCAGGCTCGGTCACGGCCGGGGTCGTGGTTGCCGGAGTCGAGGTGCTGTCGGTGGCCGGGGTGGTCGCCGTCGTCGCTGCTGCTGCCGCTGCCGGCTCAGCCGGCTTCGCCGCGGGGGCCGCCGGTTTCGCCGTCGACTTCGGCTTCGGCGCCGAGGAAGATGCCGTCACCTGCGCCTTGGGCATGGTGTCGGTCGGCTGGGCGCAGCCCGTCAGGTTCTGGCTGCCAAGGCGCAGCTTGGCGGTGAAGGGCGTGTTCATGTCGCCCGCCTTGCATTCGCCCGCCTGCACGTTCAGCGAGAAGACCTGGCCGTTCATGGTGCCGACGAATTCGACGCCGCGGGCATAGGTCATGCGGCGCACCGAAACGGCGGTGGATTTCTGGCCGGGCCGTTCCAGGACGGCGCGCTTGTCCGATGCGGTTGCGGTCCAGCCCGCCCCGGCGGCGCGGAACATGGCGGTGTTCATCGTGCTTGCCTCGCCCGTCGCGACGGCGACGCCTTCGGCCCCGGTTTCAATAGGCTGGTCGATCGGAGACACGGCCGGCGGGCCGAAATGGCCGGCGGGTGCTTCGGGTTCGGACGATTTCTGAAAGGGCAGCTCGCCGCAAGCGGTCACGGCCACCGACATCGCCAGTACGGCAAAAGCCGAACGGAATTTCATCTGCTCTGTCCCGGTTCCTTGGAATTTTGATTAGAACAATCGCTACAGGAACCCCCTGATTTGGGCAAGAGTCACGAGCCCGTGCAGGTGCGGGGTGTGACTTCCTGCGCAAAGTTCCGCGCGGGCGCGCGGGCTCAGCAGTTCGGGACGTTGACCGCCAGCCCCCCCAGCGAGGTCTCCTTGTATTTCTCGCTCATGTCCTGTCCGGTCTGGCGCATCGTCTCGATCGCGGCATCCAGAGGCACGAAATGCTGGCCGTCGCCGCGCAGCGACAGGCTGGCGGCCGAGACCGCCTTGATCGCGCCCAGCCCGTTCCTTTCGATGCAGGGCACCTGCACCAGCCCGCGCACCGGGTCGCAGGTCATGCCCAGGTGATGTTCCAGCGCGATTTCGGCCGCGTTCTCGACCTGGCGGGGGGTGCCGCCCAGCACCGCGCAAAGCCCCGCCGCAGCCATGGCGCTGGCGGAACCCACCTCGGCCTGACAGCCGCATTCCGCCCCCGAGATCGAGGCATTGTGCTTGACCAGCCCGCCGACCGCCGCTGCCGTCAGCAGGAAGTCGTCAAGCTGGCGTTCAGACGCGCCGGGGACATGGTCCAGCCAATAGCGGATGACCGCGGGCACGACCCCCGCCGCGCCGTTGGTGGGGGCGGTCACGACCTGGCCCCCGGCGGCGTTTTCCTCGTTCACGGCCATCGCATAGGCCGACATCCAGTCGTTGATGACATGGGGTGCGGTCAGGTTCATCCCGCGCTCGGCCAGCAGGGCCTCATGGATGCCCGAGGCGCGGCGGCGGATCGACAGGCCGCCGGGCAGGGTGCCCCCGGTCGCAAGTCCGCGATCCATGCAATCGCGCATGACCTGCCAGATGCGCGCGATTCCGGTCGAAATCTGGGCATCGCTGCGATGGGCGCGTTCGTTCTCGCGTTTCATCTGGGCGATGGACTTGCCCGATTTTTCGGCCATGTCCAGCATCTCGGCGGCGGTCGCGAAGGGAAAGGGCACGCGGGGCGCGTCGTCGCTGCGGGTTTCGTCGCCGCGGGCGGCAAGCTCGGCCTCGGTCAGGACGAAGCCGCCCCCGATCGAGTAATAGACCTCGCGGAAGATCACGTCGCCCTGGGCGTCGGTCGCCATCAGCACCATGCCGTTCGCATGGCCGGGCAACGCGTGGTCGAAATCGAAGATCAGGTCGCGTTCCGGGTCGAAGGCCAACTCACCCAACCCCTCGGGGGAAAGATGCCGGCTGGCGCGATTCTCGGCCAGGGCGGCCTCGGCCCGTTCGGCATCCAGCGTTTCCGGCAGGAAACCGGCAAGGCCAAGGATGGTGGCGCGGTCGGTGGCATGACCCTTGCCGGTAAAGGCCAGGCTGCCATGCAGGCTGGCGCGCAGCCCGTGCGCGCGGAAGGGCTGGGCACGCAGCGCCTGCAGGAAGCGCCCGCCGGCGACCATCGGCCCCATCGTATGTGACGAGGACGGCCCGACCCCGATCTTGAAGATGTCGAAGACCGACAGAAACATCGCGCAATTCCCTTTTCGTCCACTTCTTCAGTTAATCCCTGTCGCCGCGGCCTTCCAGTGCCGCTGCGACGTCGGTCCTGAACTCCTGCGACATTTGACGACACGAAGTCTGCGCGGTATTTACTCACAAAGCCGCTATTTTGGGCAAATATTGCCGGGGGTGCGGAGCCTGCCGATCGGGCACTCGCCCTTTTCTTTCGCATTCCTGCCGCGCGTCATACGAGTTGCCCCATGAGCCTGCCCGAACCGATCCTTCTTGGCGATACGCCGCTTGGACCACCCGTCTTTCTGGCGCCGATGGCGGGCATCACCGATTTGCCGTTTCGCCGCGCGGTTGCACGGCACGGCGGGGCGGGACTGATGGTCAGCGAGATGGTCGCCTCGACCGAAATGGTGACACCCCGCCCCTCGACCCGGATGGCAGTTCGCGCCAAGGCAATGACCGAAGGCGTGCTGCCGGTCAGCGTCCAGATCGCCGGGCGCGAGGCGGGGGCGATGGCCGAAACCGCGCGCATCGTCGCCGGGATGGGCGCGCGGATCATCGACATCAACATGGGCTGCCCGGCCAAGAAGGTCACGGGCGGCCTGTCGGGCGCCGCGCTGATGCGCGATCTTGACCACGCGCTGGAGCTGGTCGAGGCGGTGGTGGGCGCGGTTCCCGACCTGCCGGTCACGCTGAAGATGCGGCTTGGCTGGGACGAGGATTGCCTGAACGCGCCCGAGCTTGCCGCCCGTGCCGCGGCTGCGGGGGTCAGGATGCTGACCGTGCATGGCCGCACCCGCGCGCAATTCTATACCGGCCGCGCCGATTGGAGCCGCATCCGTAAGGTCGCGAACCTGTCGGGCCGCCCGCCGCTGGTGGCGAATGGCGACGTGGTGGACGCGGCCTCGGCGCGGCTCGCGCTGGAGCAGTCCGGCGCGGATGCGGTCATGGTCGGCCGGGGGGCGCAGGGTGCGCCCTGGAAGCTGGCGCAGATCGCGCATGATCTTTGGGGCACACCCGCGCCGCTGATCCCGCAGGGGGTCGCGCTGGCCGATGCGGTGGCCGAACATTACGAAGACATCCTGTCGCTTTACGGTGCCGAACTGGGCCTGCGCGTCGCCAGGAAGCACCTTGGCTGGTATGCCGAGGCGAACGGCGCCCCGAACCGCGCCGAGCTTTTGCGCGCGCTGTCGCCCGATGCCGCGCTGGCCGCGATCCGGGCCGGATTTTCCGACGCACGCACTTCCGAACCCTATGCCGAGGCCCCTGAATGACATTTCGCGCCAGGACGACGACCCCCGGGACGGCCGCAGACGAGGCCGGGCTTCCGGGCGATTTCGTCCCGGCCGCAGTGGGGCCAAACTGGTCCGCATTGCCCCTACCGGCGATCATCGTCGATGCGCAGGGGCGGGTCGCCGGCATGAACGACCTTGCCGAGGCCTTCCTGAACATCTCGCGCCGCTCGGCCATGGGGGTGGCGCTCGAGGGCCCCGAGATGCAGAAGCGCCTGCATATCGTGCCCCCTGTCTCGGAAATCCTTGACCGCGTACGCGAGGGGCACGAGGCGCTGAACCGCTCGGGCGTGCGTTTCGAGATCGGCGACCGCGTCGGCGGCCATGCCGACCGCACCGCGACCGTCCATGCCGGTCCGGTCCCCAGTCCCGAGGGCGGGATCGTCCTGCTGATCGCGCCCAGCGACGGCACCGGGCGTCTGGGGCAGGGGCGCGCCGTCCGTTCGGCCGCGCGCTCGGCCATCGGCATGTCCGAGATGCTGGCGCATGAGATCAAGAACCCGCTGGCCGGGATCAGGGGCGCGGCGCAGTTGATCGGGATGAGTCTGGGGCCAGAGGATCGCGACCTTGCCGACCTGATCGTCGCCGAGTCCCGGCGCATCGTCGAGTTGCTGGACCAGGTCGAGCGTTTCGGCGACACCTCGGCCCCGAAGCTGGCCGAGGTGAATGTCCATGACGTGCTGGAGCGCGTCCGCCGCTCGGCCGCGGTCGGCTTTGGCAAGGGGTTGAAGATCGTGCCCGATTACGATCCCTCGCTGCCGCCGGCGCTGGCCGACAATGACCAGCTGGTGCAGGTCTGCCTGAATCTGGTCAAGAACGCGGCCGAGGCGATCCGCCGCGCCGGGCGCGAGACCGGCACCATCCGCATGCGCAGCTTCTATGACGGCACCCTGCGCATGGCCCCGACCGAGGCCGAACCCCATGGCCGCAGCCTGCCTTTGCAGGTCGAGATCGAAGATGACGGACCCGGCATCCCCGAGGCCATTGCCGATCAGGTCTTCGAGCCCTTCGTCTCGGGACGTGAAAACGGCACCGGGCTGGGGCTCGCGCTGGTTTCCAAGATCATCACCGACCACGGCGCCTGGATCAATGTCGAATCCCGGCCGGGTCGCACCGTATTCCGCATCTCTCTTCCCAAAGCCTGAGGTTTTTCATGGACGGCACCGTTCTGATCGCTGACGACGACCGCACCATCCGCACCGTTTTGACCCAGGCCCTGACCCGCGCGGGATGCCGGGTTCACGCCACCGGCTCGCTCGCGCAGCTTTTGCGCTGGGTCGAGGAGGGGCGTGGCGATCTGGTCATCACCGATGTGATGATGCCCGACGGCAATGGCATCGACATGATCCCCGCCATCCGCCGCCTGCGTCCCGACCTGCCGGTGATCGTGATCTCGGCGCAGAACACCATCGTGACCGCGATCCGCGCGACCGAGGCCGCGGCCTTCGATTACCTGCCGAAGCCCTTTGACCTGCCCGACCTGATGAGCCGCGCAGGGCAGGCGCTGTCACGCCGCGTCCGCAAGTCCGACACTGCACCGGCAGCAGCCCCGGCAGGAGTCCCCGCGCCGGAGGCCGGTGCGGACCCCGCGCTGCCGCTGATCGGGCACGCGCCCGCGATGCAAAGCCTGTTCCGCATGGTCGCGCGCGTCCTGAATGCCGATCTGCCGGTGATGATCGCGGGCGAGGCGGGCGTGGGCAAGACCGTGGTCGCGCGGTCCTTTCATGATCTGTCGGACCGGCGCGATGCCGGGATCGCGGTGCTGACCTCGGCGGACCTGTCCGAGGAAGCCATCCACCGCGCCGCCGAGCGCGCCGCCGCGGGCACGCTGCTGATCGAGGATCCGGCCGGTTTCGGCGCCGCCGCGCAGGCCCGCCTGATCGGCATGATCGAGGCATGGGAGGTCGGACCGGGCCGCAACCAGATGCCGCGCCTTGTGTCGACCACCGGGCCCGAGCCGCAGGCCGACGTGGCGGCGGGTCGCTTGCGCGCCGATCTTTACTATCGCCTTGCCGGGGTGACGATCACCGTGCCGCCACTGCGTTCGCGCGTGGACGACATCCCGCCGCTGGCGCGCCACCTGCTGGCGCGCGCGGCCTCGCAGGGGTTGCCGCATCGGGCGCTGTCGGATGGCGCGACGGCGCTGGTCCGTTCCTATCCGTTTCCGGGCAATGTGCGCGAGCTTGAGAACCTGATGCGCCGGCTGGCGCTGACCGCCGCCGGGGCCGAGATCACCGAGGCCGAGGTCAGGATCGCGCTGTCGGAAACCATGCCGGTGCAGCCGGGCGTCGCGCCCGCCTCGGTCGTGGCGCCGACGCCACGCGCGGCCGCGCCGGTCGCCACCCTGATGCCGGTCGCGAATCCGGCGACGGCTCCGGTTGCCGAACCCTCGAACGCGCGGCTTGCGCAATCGGTCGAGATGCATCTGCAGCGCTATTTCGACCTGCACGGCGACCAGCTGCCGCCGCCGGGCCTTTACGACCGCATCCTGCGCGAGATCGAAAAGCCGCTTCTGGAGATTGCGCTGGATGCGACCGGCGGAAATCAGCTGAGATGTGCCGATTTACTGGGAATCAACCGCAATACGCTGCGCAAGAAGCTGACCGACCTGAATATCGAGGTGACACGGCGTCGTAAGCTGATGTAAAACGGCCACAGATGGCCACGGCGGAGTCGCTGAACGGCCACATAACGGCCGCGATACAGCGGCGAAGCCGTGAGGTCGGACGAGTTGGCGGGAACGCTCTCAAGGGGCACATGGGAACGCGTCGCAAGATTGCGGCGCAAGCGGCTGGTGCGCAATGCCGCGACGCTGGGGCTGGCCGTTCTGGGGCCGGTGCTGGCCGCGCTGACATTCGCGGTGATGGGGCCACTGGCCCATGTCACCTCGGGGGGGGCGCTGCTTCGGCTGGTGCTGCTGGCGGACCTTCTTTACCTGATCGTCCTGACCGGCATGGTGATCGCACGCATGACCGGCATCGTCGCGGCGCGGCGCCGCTCGGCGGTGGGTTCGCGCCTGCACATGCGGCTGGTCGGGGTTTTTGCCACCATCGCGTTGGTGCCGACCGTGCTGGTCGCGCTGTTCGCGGGCCTGACCGTCAATATCGGGCTGGAGGGCTGGTTCTCGAACCGGGTGCAGCAGGTGGTCAGCAGCTCGCTTTCCGCAGCAGAGGCCTATCAGGAAGAACACCGCCGCGATCTGACCAATGACGCCAAGCTGCTGGCGGGGGCGCTGACCCAGGCGGCGCGGCAGAACCCGATGCTGGACGACGGCGAATTGCGCCTGCTGCTGGGGCAGGGGCAGGCGCTGATCCAGCGCGGCCTGCGCGAGGCCTATGTTGTCGACGGGCGCGGCACGATCCGCGCGCGCGGTGAACGCAGCTATCAGTTCTGGTACGAACAGCCCTCGGCGCAGGAGTTCGACGAGGCGCAGGCGCAGGGGCTGGTGCTGATCCAGGACTGGCAGAACAACGAATTTCGCGCGCTGGTGCCGCTGGCGCCGTTGGCCGACCGCTATCTTTACGTCACCCGCGACGTGGACGGGAAGTTGCTGGGCCTGCTGGACGATACCCGCCAAAGCGTCGGCGAATACCAGCGGCTTGAACAGGAACGCGGCCGGGTACTGCTGGAATTTTCTCTGCTTTATCTTGGCTTTGCGCTGCTTCTGGTGGCCGCCGCGATGTGGCTGGGCCTGTGGTTCGCAGATCGATTGTCGCGGCCCATCGGCCGGCTGGCCGAGGCCTCGGAGCAGGTCGGCAAGGGCAATCTGGACCTGCAGATACCCGAACCCGATACAGGGGACGAAATCCAGACCCTGGGCCAAAGCTTCAACCACATGACCCGCCAGCTGAAACAGCAGCGCGAGGAGCTGGTCGAAAGCTATCGCGTCGCGGATGACCAGCGGCGGCTGTTCGACAGCGTGCTGTCCTCGGTCACGGCGGGGGTCATCGGCCTGGACGCGGCCGGAGAGATCGACTTCCTGAACCGCTCGGCCAGCCGGCTGCTGGGGCTTGACCCCGCGCGCGCCCATGACCGGCTGCTGTCGGAGGCGGTGCCGGAATTCGCGCCGCTGTTCGACCGGCTGGCGCAATCCGTGAACGAATGGGTGCAGGACGAGATCCGCCTGAACCGCGAAGGTCGCGTCGAAAGCCTGCTGGTGCGCATGGCGATCCGGCGCAGCGCGGCGGGTGGGCTGGAGGGCTATGTCGTCGCGGTCGATGACGTGACCGATCTTGTCTCGGCGCAGCGCATGGCGGCCTGGGGCGATGTCGCACGCCGCGTCGCGCATGAGATCAAGAACCCCCTGACCCCGATCCAGCTTTCGGCCGAGCGGCTGAAGCGCAAGTTCGCCCCGATCGCGGGCGATGACCGAGATGCGCTGGAGCAATATACCGAGGTCATCATCCGCCAGACGAACGATCTGCGCCGGATCGTGGACGAGTTCTCGCGCTTTGCCCGCATGCCCGAGCCGGACCGCAAGGAAACCGACATCGCCAAGCTTCTGCGCGACAGCGAATTGATGCAGCGCGACGCCCTGCAAGGCGCGCTGGTCAGCCAAATTCCCGATCTACCGATCATCGTCGATGCCGATGCCGGGATGATGCGGCAGGTCTTTACCAACCTGCTGAAGAATGCCGGCGAGGCGCTGGACGAACTCCGCGCCGATCCGAAGCCGGGATGGCAACCCCGGATCGACGTGACGATGGAGGCCGCGCCCGATGCGGTCACCATCCGCATCATCGACAACGGCCCCGGCTTGCCCGAGGACCGTTCGCGGCTTTTCGAACCCTATGTAACCATGAAACAGGGCGGCACCGGGCTGGGCCTGCCCATCGTCAAGAAGATCGTCGAGGAGCATGGTGGCCGTTTCACCCTGACGGACGCCCCCGGCCAGCAAGGCGCGATGGCCGAGATCCGGCTTCCCCGCGAAAGACAGCCCGTGCGCCTTTCGGCGCGGCGCCAGAAACCAGAGCAGGACCACGTGAAATGACTGACATCCTAATCGTCGACGATGAAAAAGACATTCGCGAGCTGGTCTCGGACATTCTCAGGGACGAAGGTTACGCGACCCGCCTTGCGGCAAACTCTGACCAGGCGGTGGCGGAACTGAACCTGTCCGAACCGGCGCTGATGATCCTGGACATCTGGCTGAAGGACAGCAAGATGGACGGGATCGACATCCTCAAGCAGGTCAAGCGCAACAATCCGGACGTGCCCGTGGTCATCATCTCGGGGCACGGCAATATCGAGATCGCGGTCGCCGCGATCAAGCAAGGCGCCTACGACTTCATCGAGAAGCCCTTCAACATCGACCAGCTTCTGGTGGTGATCCGCCGCGCGATGGAGGCATCGCGCCTGAGGCGGGAAAACAGCACCCTGAAACGGGGCGAGGCCCGCGCGGCCGAGATGCTGGGCAACTCTGCCTCGTTCCGCAAGCTGCGGGAACAGCTGGACAAGGTGTCCAAGTCGAACGGCCGCGCGATGCTGTCGGGCGAGCCGGGGGCGGGCAAGGAAATGGCCGCGCGCTATATCCATGCCCACAGCCCGCGCGCGCGTTCCCCCTTCATCCCGGTGCCCTGCGCCACGATCGAGCCAGAGCGCATGGAAGAAGTGCTGTTCGGCCGCGAGACCTCCGAGCGCGGGATCGAGCCGGGGCTGCTGGAGCAGGCGCATGGCGGCGTGATCTATTTCGATGAAGTCGCCGACATGCCGCTTGGCACCCAGACCAAGATCCTGCGCGTGCTGACCGAGCAGCAGTTCCAACGCGCGGGCGGCACCGACAAGGTACGGGTCGACCTGCGGGTGATATCCTCGACCAACCGCGACCTTGGGTCCGAAATCGCGGCGGGCCGTTTCCGCCAGGAACTGTTCGACCGGCTGAACGTGGTCCCGGTGGCCGTGCCCTCGCTGGCCGAGCGGCGCGACGACATCCAGCACCTGGCAGAATATTTCATCGAGCAGTTCCACGCCCAGCAGGGCCTGCCGCAACGAGCCCTGCCAGAGGAAACCCTGGCCGCCCTGCAGGCGATGCCCTGGCCGGGAAACATCCGCCAATTGCGCAACGTGATCGAACGGGTGCTGATCCTTGGTGACGGCACCGGCCCGATCCAGCCGTCGGAACTGGAAAGCCAGGGCGCGAGCAGCGGCACCGGCGACGCGCTGGCGCTGGGCCCGCAGATCACCAGCCTTGCCCTGCGCGAGGCGCGCGAGCTGTTCGAGCGCGAATACCTGATCGCGCAGATCAACCGTTTCGGCGGCAATATCAGCCGGACCGCGCAATTCGTCGGGATGGAGCGTTCGGCCCTGCACCGCAAGCTGAAGTCGCTGGGCGTCGTCGGCGGCATGCGCGTCGAGGAGGAACTGGTCGGGAAGTGATCTGTCCGACCCGCATGCGGTGCCCGTGGCGGGCGTCGCATGGGTATTTGGAAAACGGTGAAGAGCCATCTGCCCGGCGCAGCACCGGGCAACGGCTTTGCAGGTGGCGGTTTTTTGCGGTATCCGCCCGGTTCCGGCCGGGTTAGGATCGGTCGGGCTGGCGAAGGGGGACCGGGCCGAGATGAAGATCATCATTTGCGGGGCGGGTCAGGTCGGCTGGCACATCGCGCGCCATCTGGCCGGCGAGCGCAACGATGTCACCATCATCGATACCAGCGCCGAACTGATCCGCCGCGCGACCGACGCGCTGGACGTGCAGGGCGTAACGGGCTTTGCGAGCCATCCCGACGTGCTGGACCGGGCGGGGGCGCGCGATGCCGACCTGATCATCGCCGCGACCCATTCGGACGAGGTGAACATGGTCACCTGCCAGGTCGCGCATTCCGTGTTCCAGGTGTCGCGCAAGATCGCGCGGCTGCGGTCCTCGGCCTATCTGGATGCGATCTATTCCGATCTTTACCGCACCGACCACCTGCCGATCGACGTGGTCATCAGCCCCGAGCGCGAGGTGGCGCAGGCGGCATTGCAGCGGCTGCGCGCGCCCGCGACCTTTGATGCCGAGACATTCCTGACCGGGCGGCTGCAATTGCTGGGCATTTCACTGGAGGCGGACAGTCCGGTGTTGAACACCGCCCTGCGCCAGTTGAACGAGATGTTCGCCAGCCTCAGCGTCATGGTGGCGGGGGTTCGGCGGCGCGGCAAGCTGTTCGCCCCTGAACCGGGCGACCAGCTGTTCGAGGGCGACCAGATCTATGTCTTCACCCTGTCCGAGGATGTGCCGCGCACGCTGGAGGTCTTTGGCAAGCCCGCCGAGAAGATGGACAACGTCCTGATCATCGGCGCGGGCAATGTCGGGCTGGTCGTCGCCCAGACGCTGGAGGCCCAGCCCGAACGCATCCGCGTCAAGGTGATCGAGCGCGACCGCGCGCGCGCCGAGGATGCGGCCGATGCGCTGAACCGGACCATCGTCCTGAACGGCGACGGCCTGTCTGCCGAGTTGCTGGAGGAGGCCGCGGTGATGCGCGCCAGCGCCGTGCTGGCGGTGACCGACGACGACAAGACCAATATCCTGGCCGCCGTTCGCGCCAAGCAGGCGGGTGCGCGGCTGGCGATCTCGCTGGTCAACGACCCGACCTTGATGTCGCTGATGGAGCCTTTGGATATCGACGCCTTCATCAACCCGCGCGCCAGCACGGTATCGACCATCCTGCGCCACATCCGGCATGGGCGGGTCAAGGACGTCTATTCGATCGGCGACGCCGAGGCCGAGGTGATCGAGGCGCAGGTCCTGTCCACCTCACCCATCGCGGGCCGGCCGATCCGCGACATCGAATTCCCCGAGGGCGCGCTGATCGGCGCCGTCCAGAAGGGCGAGCGCGTGGTCAAGCCCACGGGCGACCTGCGCATCGACGAGGGCGACATCATCGTGATCTTCGCCCTTGCCAAGGACGTCCCCGAGGTCGAGCGCCTGTTGCAGGTCTCGATCGACTTCTTCTGAGGCGGCGATGACGGTTCTGGCGCGCCTGCCGCTTCTGGTGATCCTGGCGGGGATCGTGTCGCTGGCGATGCTTCCGCCCGGCCTTTACGCCCATGCGCTGGACCTGCACCACCTTGGCTCGGCCTTTCTCAGCTGTGGTGGGCTGTTCCTGATCCTGTCTGCGATGATCGGGATCGCGACCGCCGATCGCCCGCGGGCGGCCAGCGCGCGCGAGGTGCTGCTGACCATGCTGGGCGCGATGCTTTTGCTGCCGGCGATGATGGCAGCGCCCTTTCTGCTGGGGGTGCCCGATACCGGCTTCCTGAATGCCTGGTGGGAGATGGTCTCGTGCCTGACAACCACGGGGGCGACGCTTTACTCCGCCGACCTGCTGCCCGCGCCGCTGCATCTGTGGCGCGCGATGGTGGGCTGGATGGGCGGGCTGTTCATGCTGGTTGCAGCGGTCGCGCTGCTGGCGCCGCTGCGGGTCGGCGGGTTCGAGATCCTGGCGCGTCCCTATGGCCGGGTCGAGCATTTCGAGCGCCTGCCGCGTTCTGCCGTCGGCCCGAAAAGAATGTCGCACCTGTCGGCGCCGATCTTTCGCTCGGAACTGGCCGATCCGGTCAGCCGTGTCATCCGGTCGTTCCGGCAGGTCTTTCCGATCTATGCCGGGCTGACCCTGCTGATGTGGGTCCTGCTGCTGATGCTGGGTGAATCCGGGCTGGTCGCGCTGGCCCATGCGATGGGGACGCTGTCGACCAGCGGGATTTCCCCGGTCGATGGCCCGGCCGCGCAATCGAGCGGACTGGGGGGTGAGATCGTCATCTTCCTGTTCCTGGTTCCTGCGCTGTCGCGCCGGTTCTGGCCGGGCGGGGCCGAGCTGAAGACCTCGGACAGCTGGGTCCGAGACCCCGAATTGCGGCTGGCCGCGCTGGTGGTCGCGATGGTGTCGCTGCTGTTGTTTACGCGTCATTTCATCGGTGCGCTGGGTGTGTCTCATGGCGGGTCGCGCGGGCTGTTCGAGACCCTGGCAAGCGCCGTCGCGGCAGCCTGGGGCGGCATCTTCAATGCGCTCAGTTATCTGACCACGACAGGCTGGACCTCGATCGAATGGCAGGGAGCGCGGAACTGGTCGGGGCTGACCTCTCCGGGCCTGATGTTGGCGGGGCTGGCGATCATGGGCGGGGGGGTTGCGACCACGGCGGGGGGCGTCAAGCTGTTGCGGGTCTATGCGCTGGCGCGTCACAGCGAACGCGAGCTGGAAAAGATCGTGCACCCGGCCTCGGTCGGGGGCGGGGGCATGATGGCCCGGCGCCTGCGGCGCGAGGGGGCATATCTGGCCTTTATCTTCTTCATGCTGTTCGCGGTGTCGCTGGCGGTGGTCATCATGCTGATTTCATTGCAGCAGATCGGCTTCGACAGCGCGACGATCCTGTCCGTGGCCGCGCTGACCAATACCGGGCCGCTGGCCGGGGTGATTCCCACGACGCCGACCTTCCTGGGTTCGGCCGGGGTCGCGGGCGCGCCCTGGCAGGGCTGGGCGGGTCTGCCGGGAATGACCAAGGCGGTGCTGGGTGGCGCCATGATCCTGGGTCGGATCGAGACGCTGGCATTGCTGGCTTTGCTGTCGCCCGAATCCTGGCGGAAATAGGGGGGATTGCGAACATGCAACGCGACCCCGCCGATCGCGGATCGCCCGCTTGCAAGCGTCGTGAGCCTCGCCTAAGTCTTGATTACCAGCGATAAGAACAAGGTGCATCGAAATGGCCGGCGACAAACAAAATCTCCAGGATGCTTTTCTGAATCATGTCCGCAAGGGCAAGGTTCCGGTCACCATCTTCCTGATCAACGGAGTGAAGCTGCAGGGTGTCATCACATGGTTTGACAACTTCTGCGTGCTGCTGCGTCGCGACGGGCAATCACAGCTGGTCTACAAGCACGCGATCTCGACCATCATGCCGGGGCAGCCGATCAGCCTTTACGACGGCGAGGACTGATTGACGGAATCGAACGAGACCCGCGAACGCCCCACGCGCGCCTATGTGATCCACCCGGATCTGGGGAATTCGCGGACCCGCCGATCCCCCGATCTGGCGTTGGAAGAGGCCGTTGCGTTGGCCTATGCGCTGCCCGCGATCGAGGTCGCGGGCGCCGAGGTTGCGAAGCTGCGCAAACCCGACGCGGGGATGCTGTTCTCCAAGGGCAAGCGCGAGGAAATCGGCCAGCACCTGAAGGCCGCCGCCGAGGGCGAGGGGGCCGAGCTTGTGCTGATCGACGGGCCGGTCACGCCGGTCCAGCAGCGCAACCTGGAAAAGGAATGGGGCGTCAAGATCCTGGACCGGACCGGTCTGATCCTGGAGATCTTTGCCGACCGCGCCCATACACGCGAAGGCGTGTTGCAGGTGGAACTGGCCGCGCTTGCCTATCAACGCACGCGGCTGGTGCGCGCCTGGACCCACCTTGAGCGCCAGCGGGGCGGATTGGGCTTCGTTGGCGGTCCGGGGGAAACCCAGATCGAGGCCGACCGCCGCGCCATCGACGAGCAGGTCATCCGCCTGCGCCGCCATCTGGAGCGCGTGGTCAAGACGCGCGAGCTGCACCGGCGCGCGCGCGCCAAGGTGCCCTATCCCATCGTGGCGCTGGTCGGCTATACCAACGCCGGAAAATCAACGCTGTTCAACCGGTTGACCGGGGCCGAGGTGGTCGCCAAGGACCAGCTTTTCGCAACGCTGGACCCGACGATGCGGCAACTGACGCTGCCCGGCGGGCGGCGCGTGATCCTGTCGGACACCGTGGGCTTCATCAGCGACCTTCCCCATGAGCTGGTTGCGGCCTTCCGCGCCACGCTGGAGGAAGTGCTGGCCGCCGACCTGATCCTGCATGTCCGCGACATCAGCCATCCCGAGACCGAGGAGCAGGCGGGCGACGTGGGCGAGATCCTGGACAGCCTGGGGGTCGAGGAAGACGTCCCGCTGATCGAGGTCTGGAACAAGATCGACGCGCTCTCCCCCGAGATTCGCGACGCGCTGCGGCGCACCGACGCCCGGACCGAGGGCGTGCAGGCGATCAGCGCCCTGTCGGGCGAGGGGCTGGACGATCTGACGGCCGCCATCGATGCGCGTCTGGCCGAGGCGCTGGACGAGCCGCGCGAGGAAACCCGCCTGCACCTGGCGCTGGAAGATGGCCGCCGCCGCGCCTGGCTGCATCAGCAGGGCATCGTGCTGAGCGAGGGGATCGACGAGCAGGGCGTCAGCCTGGTGGTCCGCTGGACCGCCCGCCAGAAAGCCATGTTCGAGGCAATCTGACCCCATGCGGCGGGCGCGCGCCTTGCGCCGCCGCATGGGTATTTCAGAAACGGTGAACTTGCAGGGCCCCGAGCGGCCCTGCAGTCATTGCCCCCTGTTCAGGCCGGAAGCGCCGCCAGTTCATGCGCCCAGGGCGGATTCGCACCCGGACGCGAGACGGTGATCGCCGCGGCGCGCGTGCCCTGCCGGAGTGCCGCGAGCAGCTGATCCGGTCCGATCCTGCCCAGTCTTTCGCGGCTGAGCACGCCATCTGCATGGAGCGAGGCGAGGACGCCCGCGTTGAACGTGTCGCCGGCACCGATCGTGTCCGCGACCTCGACCCTGAGCGCGGGGGCGGCGATGGGTTCGCCCTGCCAATGGGCGGTTGCGCCTTCGGAACCTCCGGTCTGGAAAACCGCGGTGGCGCCCTTGGCCAGCAGACCGGCCGCGGCCTGTGCGAAGCTGGCGCCCGGCATCAGCCATTCCAGATCGTCCGACGACAGTTTCACCAGATCGGCCATCGCAAGCAGGCGATCAAGCCGGGCGCGATAGGCATCGGCATCGGCGATGAAGAAGGGGCGGATGTTCGGATCGATCATCACCGGAACCTTGCCGCGCAGGCGGGCCACCAGCGCCTCGATTGCGGCGCCGCAGGGGTCGGGGACCAGGCTGATCCCGCCGATGAA
The DNA here is from genome assembly GCF_031854425.1 of Paracoccus broussonetiae. NCBI lineage: Bacteria > Pseudomonadati > Pseudomonadota > Alphaproteobacteria > Rhodobacterales > Paracoccaceae > Paracoccus > Paracoccus broussonetiae. The sequence continues at coordinate 124,118 of NZ_JAVRQI010000004.1, forward strand.
CAGCGCCGAGACGCTGTCCGGGATCGGGGGCAGGTCTTCGGGGGCGAGCATCCGACCGGCCGAGCCTTCGTCATAGAAGGAATAGCGCGCCTCGCCCCCGGTCAGGGTGACGAAGGCCAGCGTCGTCAGCCGGTCCGAGCGCGGGCAAAGGCCCGTATCGACGCCCGCCTCGGCCAAGGGGCGCAGCAGCGTTTCGCCAAAAGGATCGCGCGAGATCGGCCAGAGATAGCCCGCCGGTGCGCCGATACGGCCAAGCGCGATGGCGGTATTGTAGACTGCGCCCCCGGCCAGCGGCCGGAAGGCACCGCCTTCGGGCACCATGTCGATCAGCGATTCGCCCGCGCACAGGATCATGATGGTTCCCCCCGATCATCGCCGGGTCCGGCCCACGGCCCGGTCATGGCGGGGTGATAGCGATAACCGTCCTGCATGTGAAGCGCGGGGATGTCGGCATTGCTGCCGAATTGAACGTAATCGCCCCGCTCGTTCAGCCAGAGCAGCGCCGCAATGGCCAATGCGGCCATCAGGACGGCGAAGGCGATCTTCCAGACCGACCAGGGCCGTTCGCCCTGCACGCGCCCTGATTGGCCATTGACGACGAAGCGATAGCTTTTGCCGTTATAGCGATAGGCTGCGGACCAGACCGGCAGAAGGATATGCTTGAAGGTCTCGGCATCGTGGCGGGTCTGAATCTGCGCGATCTGCTGTTCGTTCCCCCCGATCGCGCGGCGCACGTCCATCGCAATGACGCCTGCCATTTCCTGGCGCGCGATCTGATGCCCCGAGGCGAGCGGGATCGTATAGCCTTCGGCCAGGAAGCCCGCGAGGTACTCCGGCTGATAGATGACCAGATGCGACAGATCCCAGGGCGTCAGCGCATCGGTGAAGCGGCGCGGCAGCGAGCTTGCGGCCAGCACCAGCACATCATTGAAATCGCGAGAGACCTGGCCCGAAACCGGAGTCCAGCGCGTGCGCCGCACTTGCTGTGCGACCCGCTGCATCCGGCCGTTGACCTCCTGCGTGACCCAGACGGTTTCGTAATACCAGTCCCCCCGCGCCCCCGAATAGGCCGAGCGGGTGGCTGCGTCGAAGGTCCAGAAGGGCGAGTAGATCCCGCTCATCCGGCGTCCGCGGCGGGCATAGGCGGTCAGCCCGGCGGGCGCGAACCACAGGCCCTTGAGCCAGCTTTCCAGTGCGGCCTTGGCCTGATCCTGGGTGATGACGAAGGGCAGGACGCCCTGCGGCTTTATCAGGCGCGTGCTTCCCGTGTCTGTCACCACCGCGGTGGCGCAGAAAGGGCAGGCGGCGGCGTGGCTGTCGGTCGTGATCTCGATCCGGGCGCCGCAATTCGGGCAGGAAAGGGTTCGGACGCTTTCGGTCAGGTCGCTGTTTTGGTCCAGCCGCAAACCCTGTTCCAGCGGCAATTCGCGAAGGTCGGGGGATTTGTGGCTGGCATCCCATTGCAAAGCGCGGCCGGTGGCCGGATCGCGCAGGATCGCCTGGTCTCCCCACGGGCCGTCCTTGATCTGTCGGCTGGGCGCGCGCGCGGGACCGGGACCGATATCCTGTTCGTGCCCGCAATAGGGGCAGGTCAGGCGCTGCTGGCCGGGAGAGAATTCCAGGCTCGCCCCGCAATTCTCGCAAGGATAGCGGTATTCTGACGGAGGCGTGGGCATTCAGGCGCGCTCAGCCGTCCTGCTTCGGAATGGGCGGCGGCGGGGGCGGTGGCGCGATGGTGAACAGCTGCGCAAGCTCTGCGACCTCGTCCGCGGGCTTCCAGCCGTCCTGTCCGGGCGTCCAGACCAGCGTGTCGCGGTCGAACTTGCCTTCGCGCGCAAGGCGGCCCAGATGGGCGCGGCCATAGGGCCCGTCGGCCTGACCATCGATGGCGATGTGCCAGACCTTTTCGGACTGCAGCGGCGGCGGGGTCTGTGGCGACGGCGCCGCCTGCTGGGGCGCAGCACCCCACGGCCCGCCACGCTGGCCCATTGCCGCGCCAAGGCCCGCGCCAAGACCTGCCCCGATCCCGGCGCCCATGCCGCCCGCCTGGGTCGAGGCGTTCAGCATCGCTTCGGACGCGGCGTATTGGCTGAAGCGGTCAAGGTCGCCGACGATTCCCATCGAGGTGCGCTTGTCGAGCATCTTCTCCACCTCGTCCGGCAGGCTGATATTCTCGATATAGAACTCCGGGATGGTCAGCCCGTATTCCGCGACGGTGGGGCTGATCGCCTTTGCGACAAGCTTGCCGAACTGGTCGGTATTGGCCGCCATGTCGAGGACGGGAATGCCCGATGCCGCGATCATGCGCGAGAATTCCTGCACGATGATGTTGCGCAGCTGGAAGCTGATCTCGTCCTTGGTGAATTCCCCGTCGGTGCCCACGATCTCGGTCATGAACTTGCCGGGATCGGTCACGCGCATCGAATAGGTCCCGAAGGCGCGGATACGCACCGGGCCGAATTCCGGGTCGCGTGCGATGACCGGGTTCTTGGTGCCCCATTTCAGGTCGTTGAAACGGGTGGTGTTGACGAAATAGATCTCGGACTTGAAGGGGCTGCGGAAGCCGTGGTCCCAATGCTGGATCCGCGTCAGGATCGGCAGGTTGTTGGTTTCCAGCATGTAGAGGCCGGGGCCGAAGACATCGGCAAGCTGACCTTCATGGATGAAGACCGCGGACTGGCCTTCGCGCACGGTCAGCTTTGCGCCGTACTTGATGGCCCGCCCGACGGTCGGAAAGCGATAGACCATCGTGTCACGGCTGTCGTCGGTCCATTCGATGATCTCGATGAACTCGCCGCCGAGGATGTTCAGCAAGGACATGGCAACCCCTTTCGCCGATCTCGCGTCACCCGATACTGCGCCGCAACGGCGCAGCGTCAAGCCCTTGCCCGGCCGGGCAGGCCGGGATCACGCATCGGTGCCCAGCAACTCGCGCGCGATCTGCAGGACGATGGGGCGCGCCTCGACCTCGGTCATGCCGGGGCGCAGGCGGGGATCGTACAGGATCTTCAGCAGCAACTCGTCATGCCGGGTCAGATAGGCGAATTCCTCGTCATCGTTGAAGATCGAGGGGCGCACCATCGGGCTGTCATTGGCCAGTCCCAAGCCCTGAGCCAGCTCTTCGTTGAAGCACGAGCGGCGCATCCTGGCGGGCGTTTCGCTGCGGATCAGGGCCACCGCCTGGTCATAGGTGGTCGAGCTTCCGCGCGAATAGGCGAAGACCGTGCAATAGTTCTGCGGCGCAAGTTCGATCAATGCGCGGATGTCGCTGTCGGGGATGCCGGGCACCAGCGCGGCAAGGCGCGGTCCGATCTGGCGGCGTTCATCCTCGCTGAGGATCAGGACGGTGAAGTTCCCCTCGACCGTGCCAAGTCCGACGCGGTGCCCGGACGCGGCCTCAAGCCGGGCGGCATAGGCAGCGATGTCGGCCCGGTCGCGGCTGCGCTGGTTCGGCGCGACCGAGGGGCCGAATTCGATCCGCATCCGCACGGGCTGGTCCCAGCGCCGCAACGGCGCGGGCGTACTGCGCGAGACGAGCTTGCCACCGTCGCGCACATATTCGTCATGCAGTGCGATCTGGACGAAGTCTTCTGTCAGACGCTCGGGCGTCAGCGCGATTTCGTTGCCGCTGTCGGTCCGCATCAGCCCGCGCGCGATCAGCGCCTCTTCGACGCTGGCCAGATAGTTGCGCATGTTGCGGCTGGCGGGCGTTTCGGCCGCTGCGGCGGCAGCTGCGGCATCGGCGCGTGCCCGATCGGCCCGGTCCCGACGCAGGGCGGCCTGTGTTGCCTCGGTCCGGTCGGGACGGGGCAAAGGCGCCGCAGCGTTGATCGCGGGCGGGTTTTCCGGGGCCGGGGCAGGTTCGGAACAGGCCGCAAGCAGCGCCAGCAAAAGCGCTGCCGGAACAAGGCGTGGGGCGGTCAGACCAGCGCGCGCGACGGGGCGGCGGGGATCGAGAGAAAGGCTTGCGGTCACGGTTGTCCTGGGGAGGCAGATGGCGTCGGGGAGGGGGAGGCGCTGGAGGAGGACAGCGCCCGGCGAAGCTGGCCTTCCATCGTGGTCAGCTCTTCCTCGGCGGCGGCACGGCGGGCCTTGCCTTCGTCGGCGATGCGCAGGCTGTCCTCGATGGTGGCGATCAGTTCGGCATTGGCGGCGCGTATGGCGTCGATGTCAAAGACGCCACGCTCGACCTCGGTACGGATGCTGGCATTGGCCTGGCGCAGGTTGCGCGCATTGGCGGTCAGCAGGTCGTTGGTCAGGTCGCTGGCCTCTTTCACGGCACGGGCGGCTTCGGCGCCACGCTGGATCGTGACGGTCTGCGCAAGCTGGGTTTCCCACAGCGGGACCGTGTTGACCAAAGTGGAATTGATCTTGGTAATCAGCGACTTGTCGTTTTCCTGCACCAGCCGGATCGAGGGCAGGGACTGCATCGTCACCTGCCGTGTCAGCTTCAGGTCATGGACGCGGCGTTCCAGGTCGTCGCGGGCCGCGCGCAGGTCGCGCAGTTCCTGCGCGGCCATGACCTTGTCCGGCTCGGGCGCGGCGTCGATCGCGGATTGCCGGGCGGGAATGTCGCTGGCGTCGATCTGGGCCAGCTTTTCTTCCCCGGCCGCGATATACAGCGCGAGTTCGTCATAGAAGGCCAGCGTGCGGTCATACAGCAGGTCGAGCGAGCGGATGTCCTTCAGCAGCCGGTGCTGGTGACCGTCCAGATCGACGGCGATGCGGTCGATCTGCGACTGCACCTCTTCGTAATTGGCGACGAATTTCGCAAAGGGGGCGGCGCGGCCGGTCAGGCGCTCCCACCAGCTGCGTTCGCGGCGCACGTCCAGTTCGCTGGCCGAGAAGCCGCGGATCGTGGTCACGATGTCGCGCAGGGATTCCCCCGCCGGACCGACATCCTTGTTCTTCACGTCCGCCAGCATGGCCTGGCTGATTTCCTGAAGCTCGTTCTGGGCGCGTGCGCCGAAATGGACGATCGAGCCGGTATCCTTCATGTCGATTTCCGCGATGCGCTTGCGGATTTCCTCGGCCGTGGCGGCTTGGGCCTCGGAGATCTGGGGCGGCGCGGGGGGCGGATCGGGCAGGACCACCGAGGTTACGCTTCTGATTTCGTCCATTGCGGCTTCTGCACTGGCCTTGGTCTTTGTCGTCATCCGGTTCGTCCTTTTCTGTTGGCTTGCAGGACCAGCGGAAGCATAGGCGGATTCGAGGTCTGTTCAATGCCGCAACGGTCCGGATCGCGGGAATTGCGGCATCTGTGGCGCTCGCGTCCCGCGTGTGGCCGATAAGTCCGGCACGGGCAAGTGGTGGCGGGATGGGCGGGCTGAAGGCATGGCGTTGCGCCAGAGGCGGCCCCCGTGTAGAACCTGACCGATTATACGAGGGTCAAGGAGCCGTCTATGCGCAGAGTTGTCGTCACCGGCCTTGGGATGGTCACGCCGCTGGCCTCGGGGGTCGAAGAGACCTGGAAGCGCCTTCTGGCAGGGGAATCCGGGGCTGGGCCGATCACGCGGTTCGACACCAAGGACGTCACCACGAAATATGCCTGCGAGATTCCGATGGGTGACGGCAGCGACGGGACCTTCAATCCCGACGACTGGATGGAACCCAAGGATCGCCGCAAGGTCGATGATTTCATCCTGTACGGGATGGCTGCCGCTACGCAGGCTGTCGAGGACAGCGGCTGGAAGCCGCAGACCGAGGAAGATTTCGAACGCACCGGCGTCATGATCGGTTCGGGGATCGGGGGGCTTGCCTCGATCGCGGAAACCGCCGTGCTGATCAAGGAACGCGGACCGAAGCGGGTTTCGCCCTTCTTCATTCCGGGCGCGCTGATCAACCTGGTGTCGGGGCAGGTCTCGATCCGGTTCGGCTTCAAGGGTCCGAACCACGCGGTCGTCACGGCCTGTTCGACCGGCGCCCATGCCATCGGCGACGCGGCGCGGCTGATCGCGCTGGGCGATGCCGAGGTGATGGTCGCAGGCGGCACCGAAAGCCCGATCTGCGAGATCGGCGTCGCGGGCTTCAACGCCTGCAAGGCGCTGTCGACCAAGCGCGAGGATGATCCCAAGGCCGCCAGCCGCCCGTGGGACCAGGATCGCGACGGCTTCGTCATGGGCGAGGGCGCGGGCGTCGTCGTGCTTGAGGAATACGAGCACGCCAAGGCGCGCGGCGCCAAGATCTATGCCGAGATCCTGGGCTATGGCATGTCGGGCGACGCCTATCACATCACCGCCCCCAGCGAGGATGGCGATGGTGGTTTCCGCAGCATGTCCGCAGCGCTGAAGCGCGCGAATCTGAACGCGGCCGACATTGATTACATCAACGCGCATGGCACCTCGACCATGGCCGACGTGATCGAACTGGGCGCAGTCGAGCGCCTGCTGGGCGATGCGGCCGGGGGCGTCGTGATGTCTTCGACCAAGTCGAGCATCGGGCACCTTCTGGGCGCGGCCGGCGCGGTCGAGGCGATCTTCTGCATCCTGGCGATCCGTGACCAGATCTGCCCGCCGACGATCAACCTGGACAATCCGGCGCGCGACACGGCGATCGACCTGGCGGCCAATGCCGCTGTCCGTCGCAAGGTGGATTATGTCCTGTCCAACAGCTTCGGCTTCGGCGGGACCAATGCCAGCCTGGTGATGGGGCGCGTCGCGGAATGATCTGGCGCCATTTCGCGTCGAATCTCCTGACGCTGCTGATCGTGGTCCTGGTCGCCGTTGCGGCGGCGATCGCCTGGGCCAAGCACGAATACAGCGCGCCCGGTCCCAGCGCCACCGCACAATGCGTCCGCATTGCGCCCGGCGCCAGCCTGGCAGCGGTCAGCGACCAGCTGGTCGCGCAGGGGGTCGTCTCGAATGGCTATATCTTCCGCGCGGGCACCGATTATCAGGGCCGCTCGCGCGGGCTGAAATTCGGCTCGTGGCTGGTGCCGCCGCATTCCACCATGGAGCAGGTGGTGGATGTGCTGTCGGCGGGCGGCCCCTCGACCTGCGGGACCGAGGTGATCCTGCGCGTCGGCGTGCGCGAAAACGCCGTGGTGCTGCGCGACATCGACCCGGCGACGGGGCAGATGATGGAGCAGGCGAAATACAATCCCGCCACCGAACCCGCGCCCGAGGCGCTGGCCACGGCCGAGAAATCGGCCGACACGCGGCTGCGCATCACCGTGGCCGAAGGCGTCACCAGCTGGCAGATCGTCGAGGCCCTGAAACAGGTGCCGTTCATGGGCGGCGATGTCTCGAAAGTGCCGGCCGAGGGCAGCCTTGCGCCCGACACCTATGAGATCCAGCAGGGCGCGGACCGTGGCGAGCTGCTGGCCGACATGGCCGCGCGGCAGGCGACCTATCTGGCCGCCGCCTGGGAAAAGCGCGAGCCGGGCCTGCCCTATGATACGCCGGAAGAGGCGTTGACCATGGCCTCGATCATCGAGAAGGAAACCGCGGTCGCGGATGAGCGCCGCGTGGTCGCCAGCGTCTTCGTGAACCGGATGCGGCAGGGGATGCGGCTGGAGACGGACCCCACCGTCATCTATGGCATCACCAAGGGAGAGGGCGTTCTGGACCGTGGCATCCGCGGATCGGAATTGCGCCGGCGCACGCCCTATAACACCTATCAGATTCCGGGGCTGCCGCCGACTCCGATCGCGAATCCGGGCCGTGCCTCGATCGACGCGGCGATGGATCCCGAGGATACGGATTTCGTGTTCTTCGTCGCGGATGGTTCGGGCGGTCACGCCTTTGCCCGGACGCTGCAGGAGCATAACCAGAACGTCGCCCGCTGGCGCGAGATCGAAAAGCAGCGGGGCCAGGCGCTTTCCCCGGTGCAGGGCAACTGAAGCAGGACCAGTTTTTCGGAAGCGGGGCGGGGTGATTCCCGCCCCGTTGCGTTTGCCGAGCGCAGGGGCGTTGCGCTTTCAATAGATTGATTTAGCGCGATAAATCCTCTGCGTTGCACAACCATGGGTTTATTATTGACATTGTGAACGCCCTAAAGTAGAACTATTACATGCTGGGAGAAATGGGCAAGCGGCCGGGTCGATGACCTTGGGCCGCTTTTTTCATGTCTCGCTCGTGCGGACAGTCACACGAGGGCAGGGCGATACGGAAATGACGATGAGTTTCGATCCGGGGCCAGAGGCACCGGAAGGGCCTTTCGTGGCCGGCGCCGTCACGGCGTCCGACCTTGACTTGAGCGTGCTGGAGATCGCGGACGGGTTGTTCCGGTCCTATGCGGCCGACCTGACCCGCCTGCGGGAAAAGATCAGCTCCGGCGAGACAGATGAACTGAAGGAATCCGGCAAGCTGGTGCGCGACCTGAGGGCCGCCGCCCAGATGGTGCTGGAGGAAAGGAGCAAGGTTGACAAGCTTCGCAAGGATGCTGCCGGACAGGTCGGGGCAGGCACGCTCGACCTTGTTGCAGCCCGAGATGAGGTCGGGCGCAGGCTGGCTTGCCTGCGCCGCGCCGGAGGAGGTTGACGAATTTCTGGGAGGCCTGAGCGACAATGCGCTGGCCAGCCTGCCCTGGCTGTTCGAGTTCTGGGCGCTGCCACACCAACTGCCCCCCGAGGGTGACTGGAAGACCTGGGTGGTCATGGGTGGACGCGGCGCGGGCAAGACACGTGCCGGGTCCGAATGGGTGCGTTCGCAGGTCGAGGGCGCGACGCCCGATGCACCGGGACGGGCGCACCGTGTCGCGCTGGTAAGCGAGACATTCGATCAGGCGCGCGATGTCATGGTCTTTGGCGAGTCGGGCATCCTTGCCTGCTCACCCCCCGACCGCCGCCCGGCATGGGAAGCCGGGCGGCGCAGGCTGGTCTGGCCGAACGGGGCGACGGCGCAGGTCTTTTCGGCGCATGAGCCCGAGGCGCTGCGCGGTCCGCAATTCGATGCCGCATGGGTCGATGAGCTGGCCAAGTGGAAGAAGTCCGAGGAGACCTGGGACATGCTGCAATTCGCGTTGCGGCTGGGCGAACATCCGCAGCAGATGGTCACGACCACGCCCCGCAATGTCGCGGTGCTGAAGCGGATTCTGGGCAATGCCTCGACCGTGACCACCCACGCACCGACCGAGGCGAACCGTGCCTATCTGGCCGAAAGCTTCCTGGCCGAGGTCGAGACGCGCTATGGCGGCACGCGGCTGGGCCGGCAGGAGCTTGAGGGGCTGTTGCTGGACGATGTCGAGGGCGCGCTGTGGACCACGGCGATGCTGGAATCCTGCCGGATCGACGCGTCGCCGAAGCTGTCGCGGGTGGTTGTCGCGGTCGATCCGTCGGTCTCGGGCGGGGCGGCTTCGGACGAATGCGGGATCGTCGTCGCCGGTGTCTGTACAGACGGCGCACCGGGTGAGTGGCGCGGCGTGGTGCTGGAGGATGCCAGCATCCGCGGCGGTCCGACCGACTGGGCGCGTGCCGCCATCGCCGCAATGGAGCGTCACGGGGCCGAACGCATGGTCGCCGAGGTGAACCAGGGGGGCGACCTGATCGAAAGCGTGCTGCGCCAGATCGATCCGCTGGTGCCGTTCCGCGCGCTGCGGGCAGGGCGCGGCAAGGGACTGCGGGCCGAGCCGGTCGCCGCGCTTTACGAACAGGGGCGGGTGCGGCACCTGCGCGGGCTTGGCGCGCTGGAGGACCAGATGTGCCGCATGACCGTCCGCGGCTATGAGGGCAGGGGATCGCCAGACCGGCTGGATGCGCTGGTCTGGGCGATGCACGAACTGATGATCGAGCCCGCGCTGCATTACCGCCGACCGCAGGTGCGGGGGCTGTAGCCGCGGATCATCGGAAAAGGGTCGCAGGGGTCGCGAAAGCGGCCCCTTTTTCATGGATGACAGGAGGACCCGATGGGGTTTCGATGGTTCGGGCGCGATGATGCGCCCGCCGCTGCGGTCGAGGCGAAGGCCAGCGCGGCAGGCAAGGTGGTGGCTTTGGCGGCGGGCTCGGGCCGGGTGGTCTGGTCGCCGCGAGATACGGTGTCGCTGACGAAGAAATCTCGCCCGACGATCTGAACATGCGCGTCTATCCCGGCGATGAAACGCAACTGCCGGATCCTGCAATCGTCGCGCAGGAAGGCGAGGATGCCCCGGCCTATCGCGGAACGGCCTATGTCGTGCTGGAGGCTCTTGCGCTTGACCGCTGGGGGAACCGGGTTCCCCAACTGAGTTTCGAGGTAACGCGCCGAGCAGAGTCCGGTCGTGGTTTGTCCCGGCAGGTCAGGGCCGTTGCGATGATTCCGGGAACGGGCGAATATTCGTTGGCCACGACGCCCGTCAGCTATGACTACGGCTTGGGTGAGACGCGGGTCGTCAATCGGAACTCGGCGTTGGCCCGGTCGGATTTTCAGGCATTGCTGGGCATTCTTGGACGCGAATTGCCCGATGTCGGATCGGTGTCGATGGTGGTGTCCTGGTTCGGCGACGATCTGCGGGTCGGTGAATGCAAGGTCCAGCCCAAGGTCGAAGACGTGACCCGCGACGGGCATGAAATGCCTTGGCGTGCCGGGGGGATTGGTCGGAGCGATGCTGCCGAGGTCGCGCGGATTGATGGCCGTCCGGTGAACGGGGGCACGCCCTCAGACGGGTCCGTCATCGAGGCTTTGAGGGAGATTGCGGGCAGTGGCCGCAAGGCCGTGTTCTATCCGTTCATCCTGATGGAGCAGTTGCCCGGAAACGGGAAGCCTGATCCTTGGACCGGTTCGGCTGATCAACCCGTGATGCCCTGGCGTGGCCGGATCACGACCAGCATTGCCCCCGGGCGCGAAGGCAGCCCAGCAGGCGGGGCGGATGCCGAGGCGGAAGTCGCGCGCTTTTTCGGCAAGGCCTCGGTGACGGATTTTGCATGCGCTGATGAGGAGATCACCTATTCGGGGCCTCTCGAATGGTCCTATCGCCGGTTCATCCTGCATTACGCCCATCTGTGTTCGGTAGCGGGAGGGATCGATACCTTTTTGATCGGTTCGGAGATGGTCGGCCTGACCCAGATCCAGGGGCGGGGTCGCAGTTTTCCCGCCGTTGCCGAACTGCGTCGGCTGGCCGCCGACGTTCGCTCGATCTTGGGGAATGAGGTCAAGATCGGCTATGCTGCCGACTGGTCGGAGTATTTCGGCTATCATCCCGCGAATGGTGATGTGTTCTTTCACCTGGACCCGCTTTGGGCGGACGAGAATATCGACTTCATAGGTATCGACAACTACATGCCGCTTTCCGATTGGCGCGAAGGCGAAGATCATCTGGACGCGCATTGGGAGCGCATCGACAACCCGGCCTATCTGCGTGCGAACGTCGCCGGGGGCGAGGGTTTCGACTGGTATTATGCGAGCGATGAGGATCGGCAGGCGCAGCGTCGCAGCCCCATCCGGGATGGCCTGTTCCATGAACATTGGTTGTGGCGATACAAGGACATTCGCGGCTGGTGGTTGAACGAGCACCACGATCGGATCGGCGGAACCAGGCAGGCCGCCGCGAGCCCATGGGTGCCCGGCTCAAAACCCGTGTGGTTCACCGAGATGGGGTGCGCCGCGCTGGACAAGGCGACGAACCAGCCCAACAAGTTTCTGGATGCGATGAGTTCGGAATCCTCGCTGCCCTATTTCTCGACCGGTCGACGCGATGATCTGGTGCAGGCGGCATATATCCGTGCCGTGACCGAGCATTGGGGCGATCCGGCGAACAACCCGCCAAGGCAAAGGTACGGCAGGATGGCATCGGGCCGGATGGTCGAGATGGACCGCGCCCATGTCTGGTGCTGGGACGCACGCCCCTATCCGGCTTTTCCCGCGCGGGCTGATCTTTGGTCGGACGGCCCTGCGTGGGAGCACGGCCACTGGCTGAATGGCCGTGCGGGCGCGATTCCCCTGGCTGATGTCGTGGCCGAGATTTGCCGGGTCGCGGGTGTCGATGCCTTCGATGCCGAGCCTCTTTCGGGGTTGGTGCGCGGCTATGTGGTACCGGGCGCGGACACTGCCCGTGCAGCTTTGCAGGGGCTGATGCTGGCCCATGGCTTCGATGCGGTCGAACGGGACGGCGTGTTGCGGTTCCTGATGCGGGACGCAAGGGTCGACGCGCGGCTGGATGCCGCTGACATCGCGCTGTCCGAGGAAACGGCGGCACCGGAATTCGCGCGAGCCGCGGTTGCGGAGCTGGCGGGAAGGATCCCGTCTGAGCCACATCGAGGCTGGCGCGGATTATGCCACCCGGACGGCCGAGACGATCGCGGCGGGCGCGGAGTTGCAAACCGCCTCGGACAGCGAGTTGCCGCTGGTGCTGACCCCTGCCGAGGGGCGCGCCATTGCGGATCGTTGGCTATCCGAGGCTATGGTTTCGGGCGAAACGGTGCGTTTCGCCTTGCCTCCGTCGCTTGGCCACCTGGGACCGGGGGATGTAGTCGAGCTGGGCGATGGTGCAAGCTTGGCCCGGCGCTGGCGGATCGACCGTATCGAGCGGGCCTCAACACTGAATGTCGAGGCTGTCCGGGTAGAGCCGGGGGTCTATCGCCCGACTCAAGGGTCCGACGAGGATGTCAGCCAACGAGCTTTCGTGCCACCCGTTCCGGTGTGGCCGGTGTTTCTTGACCTGCCACTGATGCGAGGCGACGAGGAGCCCCATGCGCCTCACCTTGCTGTTGCAGCCACACCCTGGCCGGGCAGCGTGGCTGTCTGAGCCGCGCCGGAGAAAAGCGGAGGCTACGCCCGCAACATCACGCTCGAAAGCGGCTCTGTCATGGGAGTGACGCTTGAACCCCTGTCCCGTGCGCGACCGGGGGTGTGGGACCTGGGTCCGCCGCTACGACTCAAGTTAAAGGGCGGCGACACCGGTTCCGTGAGTGAGACTGCGCTGTTGGGCGGCGCGAACCTGCTGGCCATCGGCGACGGTTCCGCCGAAGGGTGGGAGCTTTTGCAGTTCCGCGACGCGAAGCTGTTGGGCGCCGGGATCTGGGAGATCTCGACCAGGTTGAGGGGGCAGGCAGGGACGGATGCCTTCATCCCCGAGGTCTGGGCCGCGGAAAGTGTGGTCGTGTTGCTGGATGGCGCGGCCAGCCAGGTCGATCTGCCCCCCAGCGCACGCAACCAGATGCGCTATTGGCGGATAGGTCCTGCGCTGCGCAGTCCTGATGATCCCAGCTATCGGGCGCTGTCAGGCGCATACAGGGGGGCCGGGCTGCGGCCCTGGACGCCATGCCACCTCTCGGTTTCCGGCAACCGGATCAGTTGGATCCGGCGAACGCGGATCGAGGGAGATGGCTGGGAAGGTCCGGACGTGCCTTTGGGCGAAGCGCGGGAACAGTACGCCGCCAGGCTGGTTAGGAACGGCGCGATACTTCTGGAGGCGGTGCTGGACGCGCCGCAATGGAATGTTCCGGCGGAAAGCTGGAACGCGGCAGTCTCGGGCGGGGCGTTTGCGGTCGAGATTGCTCAATTGTCTGAAGTTTTCGGGGCCGGACCCCATGCAAGGATGGTCATCAACGGCTGACAACGCGACTTCGAATCTGGAACTGCCTTTGCTGTTGCCAGCGCAGGCGCAGAAGCACGTCACGGTCAATGACGCGCTGGTGCGGCTGGATGGCGCGGTCGATCTGGTGCTGCAGAGCATCAGTCGCACGACCCCGCCGACTCCTGTCGTCGAAAGGGTTGTGCTGGGCTATCCCCAGCGGGGCTGTCAACGCTTGGGAAGGTCAGGCCGGCAAGGTCGCGATCGGGGTGAATGGCGGATGGGTCTTTGTCCGGCCACGCTTTGGTCGGAGGGCGATGATCGTGGATCGTGGCGTCACCGCGATCCACGACGGGACGAACTGGGTCGCGGGGGCACTTAGCCTTGGACAGCATGGTGCCGGGATGCTGGTCGGTCAGGCAAGTGAAGATGTCACCATCCAGTCCGGGGCGACGGTGACGACGTCCATGGCGATCCCGTCGGGCGTGATGGTGGTCGGGGCCACCGCGCGGGTCCTGACGGCGATCACCGGCAGCCTGACATCGTGGTCGTTGGGGCATTCCGATGCGGTGAACCGCTTTGGCGAAGGTCTGGGAAAATCTGCGGCGTCATGGTCTCGGGGCATCCTGGGGGCACCAATGACCTACTGGACGCCTTCGCCACTGCGCCTGACGGCGGTGGGCGGGCAGTTCGCCACGGGCAAGGTGCGCATCGTCGTTCACTGGCGGGAATTGAGGCTTCCGGACTGACCGACCCTTTCGGCCATCCGTCGTTTGCGCTAAGACTGGGTATGAGCAAGCTGACGGACGCCCTGACATGAACCTGCACAAGGACCTGGTCGAACCGCAAGTCGACGAGACGCGTGACAATTCCCGCGTCTCGGTCTGGGCACGGATCCAGCGTGAGGCACGCATCGCCGTTCGCGACGAGCCATTGCTTGGCGCGCTGATCCATGCCGGGCTGTTGCACCACGCGACGTTCGAAGCGGCGCTGGCCTATCGATTTTCGCTGAAGCTGGCGTCGCGCGAGATGAGCGAGCAAATCCTGCGGGAAATCGCGGATGACGCGTTCGCGCGCTCGCCTGAGCTTGCGTTGGCCGCGCAGGCTGACCTGCTTGCCGTCTATGACCGCGATCCCGCGACCCATCGCCTGATGCAGCCGATCCTGTTCTTCAAGGGCTATCAGGCATTGCAGTCCTATCGCATCGGTCATTGGCTGTGGCAGCAGGGACGCCGCGACATGGCCTATTTCGTGCAGATGCGCTGCTCGGAAGTTTTCGGCGTCGATATCCACCCTGCGGCGCGCATTGGCACCGGAGTCATGATCGACCATGCCCATTCGATCGTCATCGGCGAGACCGCGGTGGTGGGCAATGACGTGTCGATGCTGCATTCGGTGACGCTGGGCGGCACTGGCAAGGAAGATGGCGACCGACACCCGAAGATCGGGAATGGCGTCATGATCGGCGCCGGGGCGAAGGTTCTTGGCAACATCAAGGTCGGCCACCATTCGCGTATCGCGGCTGGATCTGTCGTGCTGAGCGAGGTTCCTCCCTGCAAGACCGTTGCGGGCGTGCCTGCCCGCATCGTTGGCGATGCCGGTTGCAGCGATCCGTCGAATACGATGAACCAGCTGCTGGGGCATGACGGGCTGTTCTGATTACAGCCAGTCCTGCCGCCCGCTGCCGGTCAGTTCGGCCGGAGTGATGTTTTCACGCCGCAGCCGGTCATCCAGCCCCCGCGCAATCTCGTCAGCCAGCGAAAATCCCTGATAGATCAGCGCCGAGTACAACTGAATTGCCGATGCGCCTGCGCGGATTTTCTGCCAGGCATCCTCGACCGAGCCGATCCCGCCTACGCCGATGATCGGCATCTTTCCTTGGGTCAACTGGCTGAGGCGGGCCAAGACATGCGTGGATCGCTTCATCAGCGGCGTTCCTGACAACCCGCCTGTCTGGGTTGCGTGAACTGATGAAATCCCATCACGGCTGAGCGTGGTATTCGTCGCGATGACGCCGTCGATGCGGCCAGCCGTCACGACCGAGGCAATGTCGGCCAGGTCGGCGTCCGAAAGATCGGGAGCGATCTTCACGAAGACCGGGGGTCGGCGAGTCAGCGCGTCCCTTGCGGCAATGACCCCGTCCAGCAGGGCGGCAAGCGCCTCGGGGCCCTGCAGGTCGCGCAGCTTTTCGGTGTTCGGAGACGAGACGTTCACCGTCAGGAAGTCCGCACTATCGCCAGCCATGCGCACGACGGTCGCGAAATCCGCGCTCTTGTCCTGGCTGTCCTTGTTGGCGCCGATATTCAGACCCACTGGAATTGCTTGCGGATAAGTGGGGCTGCGGCGCGCAAGGCGCGCGGCAATGGCTTCGGCCCCCTGGTTGTTGAAACCGAAGCGGTTGATGATGGCGCGGTCTTCGGACAACCGGAACAGCCGGGGTTTCGGATTGCCGGATTGCGGGCGGGGCGTTGCAGCGCCGACCTCGATGAAACCGAATCCCGCCCGCATCAGCGCCGAGACAGCGCGCGCGTTCTTGTCGTAACCGGCGGCAAGACCGACAGGATTGGGCAGGTCCAGACCGGCGATCCGCGTCCGCAAGTGCGGGGATGTGAAGGGCGCGCCCGTCAGTGGCACCAGCCCGCGTTCAAGGGCAAGGATCGAAAGATCATGCGCCCGTTCGGGGTCCAGCGAATGGAGGGCAGCGACGCCAAGGCGTTCGAACAGCTTCACGAGAGATCTCCGGTCACATGTCCCGCTGGTCCGGAATGAATCTCACGGCTCCACAGCACATCCGCTTCACGCAATTCGCGGTAAAGATGCGGAAACAGATCGCCCCCGCGCGAAGCTTCCCATTTCAGTACATCAAGTTTGGCGGTGTCCACGGCCAGCAGTTGCAGACCGGCCTGACCTGCGAAATGCTTGGCCAGTGTTCCGGGAACCTGCGCTGCTGTGGAAAGATGGATATAGCCATCGGCCAGATCGACCGGAGCGCCAAGGCTGCGGCCGTCCCGACAGAACGCCTCGAATTCGGAAGCACGAAAGATTTTATACGCCAGCATGGCGCGGTTCATGCGCTGCGCATCGGGGCCGCGTCAAGTCCGAAGGATGCGCGGTTGTTGACGCGCGAAAGACCTTCCCCGAAGCTGCCCTCGTCCAATTACAGGTGGCGAGAGAAAATGATGAGACGCTGGTTTTTCCTGACGGCGGCGATGACGGCGCTTGGCGCTGGTGCTGCCCATGCGGATTTCACGCTGCATGTCCTGCATATCAACGACTTTCACAGCCGGATCGAGCCGATCAACAAGTCGGACGCCACCTGCGACGCCGAGACTGAGGCAAAGGGCGAATGCTTTGGCGGCGTCGCGCGCCTTGCCGCAAAGATCAACGAGATGCGCGACAAGTTGCGGGGCGAAGGCCAGAATGTCGTCGTACTGGATGCGGGTGACCAGTATCAGGGCAGCCTTTTCTATACGACCTACAAGGGCAAGGACACCGTCGAGTTCATGAACACGATCGGTTTTGACGCAATGGCCGTCGGCAATCACGAATTCGACGATGGCCCCGCGGGTCTGCAATTACTGGCCGAAGGTGTGAAGTTCCCGGTGGTCTCGGGCAATCTCGACGTGTCGCAGTCGCCCGAGCTGAAGGGCAAGGTCGGCGGCGCACTGACGCTTGACGTTGGCGGCGACAAGATCGGGATCGTGTCAGCGCTCGCCATGGACACGCCGGAGACTTCCTCACCCGGGGACAAGGTGATCTTTCAGGACGACCTGGAGAGCCTGAAGGGGGACGTGGCCGAACTGACCGGTGCCGGTGTCGACAAGATCATCGCGCTGACTCATGAAGGATATCGCCGCGATCGGGAAATCGCCGTGCAGGTGGCGGGTGTCGACGCCGTGATCGGCGGGCACAGTCACACCCTGTTGGGCGAAATGGACGGGGCAGAGGGGCCTTATCCGACGCTGGTCAAGGCTGCCGACGGGACAGTGGTCCCGGTCGCCACCGCCTATGCCTATGGCAAGTACCTTGGTCATCTGATCCTGTCATGGGACGACAGCGGCAAGCTAATCAAGGCTGAGGGCGCGCCGATCATCCTGGACAACTCGGTCCCGCAGGACGCCGCGATCGCTGCGCGGGTCCAGGAAATGGCCGCGCCGATCGAGGAGTTGAAGCAAAAGCTGGTGGCCGAAACTAAGGCTCCAATCGACGGCGGTCGGGAAACCTGCCGTCAGCGCGAATGCGAGATGGGCGTTGTGGTCGCCGACGCCATGCTGGAGCGGGTAAAGGGACAGGGCATTACCATTGCCATCGCCAATGGCGGGGGCTTGCGCGCTTCAATCGACGCGGGTCCGGTCACGATGGGCGAGGTGCTTTCGGTACTGCCGTTCCAGAATACGCTGTCGACGTTTCGCCTGAAGGGTGTGGACATCGTCGCGGCGCTGGAGAATGGAGCCAGCCAGTATGAGGACAAGGCGGGCCGCTTTGCCCAGGTCGCCGGCTTGCGGTTGACAGTCGATCCCGCTGCCGAAGTCGGAAAGCGGATCTCCGATGTCGAGGTCAAGGATGGGGATGGCTGGGCGCCAATCGAGCCGGACAAGGTCTATGGCGTGGTGTCGAACAATTACATGCGTTCGGGCGGGGATGGCTACAAGGTCTTCGCCACCAACGCGACAGAAGCCTATGACTTCGGACCCGACCTTGCAGATGTGTTGGCGGAATATCTTGCGCGTCAGGGGTCGGAATTCGCCCCGGTGCTGGACGGCCGCATCAAAGTGAAGTGAGCGTTCAGGATTGCCCCGGCGTTTCTGCGGGGGCAGTCTCAAGCTCGGCCAGCAGGAAGCGTTCGAAATCGTCGAGGTCGATCGGATCGAACTGGCCGAATCCCTGCATCCAGATAGAGGCGCTGCGCAATCCTTCCGGGTCGAGCTTGCACCATATGATGCGGCCACGACGCTCTTGCCGGATCAGGCCCGCTGTCGCCAGCACGGCAAGGTGCTTCGATATGGCGGCCAGGCTGACCTCGAAGGGGGCGGCGACATCCGTCACTGCCATGTCATCCTCCAACAGCATCCCCAAGATCGCGCGCCTCGTCGGGTCGGCGAGCGCGGCGAAGATAGTGTCGAGACTTGGGCCTGAGGCGGGCATCTGATCCTTACTTAACTGCTGGGTTGAATATGGGTCAATCTGCCCGCGCACCGCAAGTAGCGGAATCCGAGATATTCTGGTGCCGCTAAATTACACAAAAACAGTATGTTAGAAGGGGCGGCCATCAGCTTGACTCGCAGCCCCGCAGCACCTATCACCTCGCCAACCGATAACGGGGGTGTGAGGCATGGCCGAAGATGACGACCATGATGCCGCGCGTGCCCGGGACGCGGAGCGGTTGCGTCAGCTTGAGGCCCGATTGGGCCAGAAGGTGGAACCGCCAGAGGCCTCGCGCGGCGAGGAGCATTTCAGCCAGGCCAACTTGGCATGGCGGATGGTAACCGAGCTGGTGGCCGGACTGGGCATCGGGTTCGGGATTGGATTTGGGCTGGACACGCTGTTTGGCACGACACCAATCCTGATGGTGGTGTTCGTCCTGATCGGTCTGGCGGCCGGGATCAAGACGATGCTGCGGACGGCGAACGAGATAGGCAAGGCTCCGGGGCAATCCGGCGACGACAAGGGTAGATGACGATGGCGACAGAACAACACAGTGAAGGTCTGGTTTTCCACCCGATGGACCAGTTCATCGTCAAGCCGCTCTTCGGCTCGGAGTTGCATTGGTACACGCCCACCAACGCGACCCTGTGGATGGGTATCGCCGCACTGTGCATCATCGGCCTGCTGGTCTTTGGCACCCGTGGTCGTGCAGTCGTTCCGAACCGCATCCAGTCCATCGCGGAACTGCTTTACGGCATGGTCCGCAAGATGGTCGAGGACGTCACCGGCAAGGACGGGCTGAAATACTTCCCCTATGTCATGACGCTGTTCTCGTTCATCCTCTTCGCGAACTTCCTGGCCTTGCTGCCGAAATCCTTCTCGGCGACCTCGCAGATTGCTGTTACGGGCGTGCTTGCCGTCATGGTCTTTGTGGGCGTCACTGTTCTGGGTTTCGTCAAGAACGGCACGCATTTCCTGGGCCTTTTCTGGGTCAGCTCGGCGCCGCTGGCGCTGCGCCCGGTCCTGGCCGTCATCGAGCTGATCTCGTACTTCGTGCGTCCGGTCAGCCACTCGATCCGACTTGCAGGCAACGTCATGGCGGGCCACGCGGTGATCAAGGTGTTCGCGGCCTTTGCCGCCGTCGCCGCGATCGCGCCGGTTTCGATCCTGGCCATCGTTGCCATGTATGGGCTTGAAGTGCTGGTCGCACTTATCCAGGCCTATGTCTTCGCCATCCTGACCTGCGTCTATCTGAAGGACGCCCTGCACCCCGGCCACTAAGCCGGGACAAGCAGAGCAGGACAATCAAACTCTTTCCAAAGCCTCAAGGAGCATGAATATGGAAAATCTGGGTCAACTGGGACAGTATCTCGGCGCCGGTCTGGCTTGCATCGGTATGGCCGGTGCCGCCATGGGTGTGGGCAACGTTGCTGGCAACTATCTGTCGGGCGCCCTGCGTAACCCGTCGGCTGCCGCTTCGCAAACCGCCACGCTGTTCATCGGCATGGCCTTCGCCGAAGCCCTGGGCATCTTCTCGTTCCTGGTCGCGCTGCTGCTGCTGTTCGCAGTCTGATCCTGTTGCCATCCTTGCGGTTGGGTGGGGGCGTGACGCGCCCACCCGATTGTGAAACGACCGGCATGGGGTAGGAAATGTTCAGCCTGTTGCAACAGACCGCGCAAGACGTGGTCGAACACTCAGAAACGGTGACCAACGCCGAGGCCGCCCACGCGGCGGGGCAAGGTGCTGATGCGGCTCATGCTGCAGCGGGTGCGGCGCATGGCGCGAGCAGCGCCGGCATGCCGCAACTGGATATCAGCACTTTCGGCAACCAGATCTTCTGGCTGCTGGTTGTGCTGGCCGTGATCTATTGGGTTCTGTCGCGTGTGGCGCTGCCGCGCATCGGCGGGATCATCAGCGACCGTCAAGGCGCCATTACCGGCGATCTGATGGCGGCCGAGGAATTCAAGCAGAAAGCCAAGGACGCCGAGGCGGCCTATGACAAGGCGCTGGCCGATGCCCGCGCCGAGGCAAACAAGATCATCGCCGCCAACAAGGCCGAGATCCAGAAGGAACTCAACGCGGCCATCGCCCATGCGGATGCGGAAATCGCTGCACGTTCGGCCGAGTCCGAGACGCGGATCGGCGAGATCCGGGCCTCTGCGGTCGAGGATGCGCGCAACGTCGCCCGCGAAGTGACCGAGGCGCTGGTCCAGACCTTCGGCGGCACCGCCGATGGCAAGCTGATCAGTGAAGCTGTCGACCAGCGACTGAAGGGGGCGCTGCAATGAAACGTCTGAGCCTTCTTTTCGTCCTGATGGCCAGCCCGGCATTCGCAGCCTCGGGGCCGTTCTTCTCGCTGCGGAACACGGATTTCATCGTCACGCTGGCCTTCCTGGTCTTTGTCGGCGTCCTGATCTATTACCGTGTGCCGCAACTGGTCGGCGGACTTCTGGACAAGCGGGCCGAAGGCATCCGCAACGATCTGGCCGAAGCACGCCGCCTGCGCGATGAAGCTCAGGAAATCTATGCGAGCTACGAACGTCGCCAGCGCGAGGTCAAGGACCAGGCTGCCGATATTGTCGCCAACGCCAAGCGCGAAGCGACCGTCGAGGCTGAAAAAGCCAAGAAGGCGCTTCTGGTCTCGATCGAGCGTCGCCTGAAGGCGGCCGAAGATCAGATCGCCAGCGCCGAGGGTGATGCGGTTCGTGCCGTGCGTGACCGTGCGATCCAGACGGCCATTGCAGCCGCGACCGAGATCCTGGGCAAGCAGGCGACTGCAGACCAGCGCGCCGCTGGCATCGACAAGGCGATCGACGACGTCGCGCGCCGCCTGAACTGACACAGACAAGAGCCGTTTTACGGCCCTGAAGACAGTGATCTGACCCCGGATGGAGACATCCGGGGTTTTTCCGTTCTGGCGGCCATACAGCTTCCAAAATGAAAAGGGGCCGGCGACTGCCGGCCCCTTCGATGGCGTTTGCTTGCAGGACGATCAGCGCGTCGGGACGATCAGAATTTCGACCCGGCGGTTCTGCGCACGGCCCGAGGCGCTGTCGTTCGACGCGACCGGAGCGGTGGCGCCACGACCGGAGGCCGCGATGCGCGAGGTCGAAACGCCGCCTGCGGTCAGGATACCCGAGACCGAGCGCGCACGACGTTCGGACAGGTCCTGGTTATAGGCTGCCGAGCCGGTGCTGTCGGTATGGCCGATGACCTGAATCCGGCTGTTCGGATATTGGTTGAGGTTGCGTGCGATGGTGTAAAGGTCGTTCTGGCCCTGTGCACCGACCGCGGCCGAATCCGTCGCGAACAGCGTCGATTCCGGCATCACCACGGTCAGGTAGCTGCCGTTGTTCACCACACGGATGTTGGGGTTGTTCAGCGACTGCTGAAGCGCCTTTTGCTGCTGGTCCAGAATCGAGCCGCCAACCGCGCCCGCAGTTGCACCGATCACCGCACCCTTGATGGCGTTTTCACGGCTTTCGCCAGCGCCGATCAGGCCACCGACCACCGCGCCTGCAATCGCGCCCTGCTGGGTTTTGCTCATGCCGCCGGTCGAGGTGCCATAGGGGTCCGTGGTGTTCGCGCATGCGCCAAGGGCAAGCACGCCGGCCGATGCAAGAAGCAGCGTGAAGCGGGTTTTCATGTTCTTTTTACCTTTCATCAAGGGCGAGCCCAGTCGCCTGTCCTCTGACGACACTGCCAGCCATTTCCGGCTGGCGCTGGTGCCCAAACGTGGCGAACATCGCACGGGTTCCGAGGCAACTCCACTGAAATGCGGGTGAAATCGGGCAAGGCCACTCACATTGCGGCGAGTCCTTGCCGAGGGGCAATTCGGCGTTGGAAGGCGGGCCGGCGTGCAGGGGACGCTTGCACTGGCGGCTGGCTCGGGGCATCTGGAAGGAATGGCCCAAGCTGCTTTTTCCCGCATTCCCTCTGCCTTGCCCTATGGCCGGCAGGTCGAATTCTTCTCGCGTCTGCGCGACGCCAATCCCGCGCCCGTGACAGAGCTGGAATATGTCAACGCGTTCACCCTGCTGGTTGCCGTGGCGCTGTCGGCGCAGGCGACGGATGTCGGTGTGAACAAGGCGACCAAAGGCCTGTTTCGCAAGGTGACGACGCCCCGCCAGATGGTGGAATTCGGGCTGGAGGCACTGACCGAGGAAATCAAGACCATCGGCCTGTTCCGCCAGAAGGCGAAGAACGTGATTGCCCTGTCGAAACGCCTGGTCGAGGAATATGGCGGCGAAGTGCCGCAATCGCGTGCGGCGCTGATGACGCTGCCCGGCGTTGGGCGCAAGACCGCGAATGTGGTCCTGAACAGCGTGTTCAATTTTCCCGCGCAGGCGGTCGATACCCACATCTTCCGCGTCGGCAATCGCACGCGCATCGCACCCGGTCGCGATGTCGAGCAGGTCGAGCGCGCCATCGAGGACAATGTCCCCGTCGAGTTTCAACAGGATGCCCACCATTGGCTGATCCTGCACGGTCGCTATGTCTGCCAGGCGCGGAGACCGCGCTGCATGATCTGCCCGGTCGAGGATTTGTGCCCCTTTGAGGAGAAGACCGAATGACGACCCCCTATGTGATCGGGATCGGGAACGCGATCATGGACGTGATCGCGCCGACCTCTGACGCCAGCCTTGGACGGTTGGGCATCGAAAAGGGGATCATGCAACTGATCGACCGCGAGCGTTCCGAGTTCCTGATGGCGGCGCAATCCGCCGATGCCGAGGCGCAGAAGGCCCGGCTGGTGCCCGGCGGCTCGGTCGCGAATACGCTGGCAGGGATCGGAATGCTTGGCCTGCGCACCGCCTTTATCGGGCGGGTGGCGGGCGATCCGTTGGGCCTGTCCTATGCCGAGCAGACCGAGGTTTCGGGCACGGTCTTCGTCAATCCTCCGGTGGGGGGCGAGGTGCTGCCGACCTCGCGCTCGATCATCTTCGTGACGCCGGATGGCGAGCGATCGATGAACACCTATCTGGGGATTTCGGCGGAACTGGGCGGCGACGACGTGAACCCGGCGACCTTCAGCGGCGCGGACTGGCTTTTCCTGGAGGGCTATCTGTTCGACAAGGATGCCGGAAAGGCCGCGTTCCTGAAGGCGGCGGAGGCCTGCCACAAGGCGGGTGGGCAGGCCGGTATCGCGCTGTCCGACCCGTTCTGCGTCGATCGCCACCGCGAGGGGTTCCGCAAGCTGGTCGCTGGACCAATGGATTACGTCATCGGCAATGTCCACGAATGGACCTCGCTTTATCAGGTCACCGATCTTGACGAGGCCTTGCGTCTTGCCGCGGCCGATTGCGACACGGTCGTCTGCACGCGGTCGGGCGACGACGCGATCCTGATCCGCCAGGGCGAGCGGGTGACGGCCCCGGTCCACAAGGTCGTTCCGGTCGATGCGACGGGGGCAGGGGACCAGTTTGCGGCGGGGCTGATCTATGGGCTTGCGACCGGTGCGCCGCTGGCCGCTGCGGGGCGCATGGGCTGCATCGCTGCGGCCGAGGTCATCGGCCATGTCGGGGCCCGGCCGGAAAGCGATCTGCGCGCGGCCTTCCGGAGTGAAGGGCTGATCTGAACGCGCGGATTTGCGCTGTCGCAGGGGTATTTGAAAAACGGTGAAAGGGCAGAGGGTCGCACCTCTGCCCTTTTGTCCTTTTCAGGCAGCCTTGGCCGTGCCGCCGAAGCGGCCATAGAAGCTGTCGCCCTTGGCGGCCATGTCCTTGAGAAGCGCGGGCGCGGCAAAGCGGTTGCCGAATTTCGCGGAAAGGCCGTCGGCGATCTCGGCAGCGCGGGGTGCGCCCAGCATGTCGAGCCAGCCGAAGGGGCCACCTGACCACGGCGCGAAGCCCCAGCCGAGGACCGCGCCAACATCGCCTTCGCGGATATCTTCCAGCACGCCTTCCTCAAGCGCACGGACGGCTTCAAGCGATTGGGCGAACATCAGGCGGTGCTGGATCTCGGTCAGTTCGGGCTGCGTTTCCGCCTCGGGCCACTGGGTGGCAAGGCCGGACCAGAATCCCTGCCGCTTGCCGGCTTCGTCATAGTCATAGAAGCCCGCCTTGGACTTGCGGCCAAGTCGCCCCTGATCGGCCAGCTTGAAGATGACCTCGTCCACCGCGCCGTCTGGATAGGCGCCGCCCATCGCGGCGCGCGTCGCTTTGGCGATCTTGACGCCAAGATCGATTGAGGTCTCGTCCACCAGTTGCAGCGGACCCAGCGGCATCCCCATCAGTTTCGCGGCATTCTCGATCAGCGTCGGGCTGACACCCTCGGCCACCATGCGGATGCCTTCGTTGATATAGGGGATGATGCAGCGGTTCGCGTAGAAGAAGCGCGCGTCATTGACCACGATCGGCGTCTTGCGGATCTGGCGCACGAAGTCCAGCGCCTTGGCGACGGCACGCGGTCCGGTCTGCTTGCCCTTGATGATCTCGACCAGCAGCATCTTGTCGACGGGCGAGAAGAAATGGATGCCGATGAACTGGTCGGGCCGGGCGCTGGCCTTGGCCAGTTCGCTGATCGGCAGGGTCGAGGTATTGGTCGCGAAGATCGCGTCCTGCGGGATCACCGCCTCGGCCCGTTTCGTGACATCGGCCTTGACCGAGGGATCTTCGAACACCGCCTCAACGATCAGGTCGCAGCCGGCGAGGGTGGCATAGTCGGTGGTCGCGGTGATGCGGGCCAGAACCTCGGCCTTCTTTTCCTCGGTCGAACGCTTGCGGCTGATTGCCTTGTCCAGAAGCCCGGTCGAATAAGCCTTGCCGCGATCAGCCGCGTCCTGTGCCGCATCAATAAGTACGACCTCGATCCCGGCCATGGCCGAGACATAGGCGATGCCCGCGCCCATCATGCCCGCGCCGAGGATGCCGACTTTCTTCACGGTCTGATCCGGGGCTTCCGGGCGGTTCGCGCCCTTCTCAAGCGCCTCCTTGTTGATGAAGAGGCTGCGGATCATCGCGGTTGAACTGGGATTCATCAGCACATTGGTGAACCAGCGCGCCTCGATCTTCAGCGCCGTGTCGAAGGGCACCAGCGCACCTTCATAGACCGCACTGAGCAGCGCCTTGGCCGCCGGATAGACGCCCAGCGTCTTGCCATGGACCATGGCGGAGGCGCCGACAAACGTCATGAAGCCCGCCGGGTGATAGGGCTCGCCCCCCGGCATCTTGTAGCCCTTGACATCCCATGGCTTCACCAGATCCGCCTCGGTCGCCTTCAGCACCCATTCGCGGGCAGCCGCGACCGGATCGGCCACGACCTCGTCGATCAGGCCGGCAGCCTTTGCCTTGGCCGGATCGGAAAGCTTGCCTTCCAGCAGGAAAGGGGCAGCGGCCAGCGCGCCCATCTTGCGCGTGAGGCGGGTGGTGCCACCGGCGCCGGGAAAGATCCCGACCATGATTTCCGGCAGGCCGATCTTGGCCTTCGGGTTTTCGGCGGCAAAGATGCGGTGCGTCGACAGCGGCAGCTCCAGCCCGATTCCCAGCGCGGTTCCGGGAAGCGCCGCGGCAATAGGCTTGCCGCCCTTTTTCGTCTTGGGGTCCATGCCCGCGAGTTCGATCTTGCGCAGCAGGTGATGCAGCGTCATCACGCCCTCAAAGACCGCCTGCGCGCCGCCCTGTTTCATCTGCGCGATGACGTTGAGGTCCATGCCGCCGGCGAAATCCTTCTTGCCGGAGGTGATGACGATGCCCTTGACGGCCTCGTCGGCCAGTGCTTCGTCGATCAGGCCGTTCAGGTTCGCCGCGCCGTCAAGGCTCAGCACGTTCATCGACTTTCCGGGCACGTCCCAAGTGATGATGGCGACGCCGTCCGCGTCCTTCTGCATGGTGAAGTCGGTCATTCTTTATCTCCCTGTTGCGGGTAGGGGGTACCGTCCAGATGCGTGTACCCCGCAGGCGTCGCCAGAAGGTCGAGGCCCGGATAATGGCAGATGTTTTCCGGCCGGCGGCTGCCCACGATCAGGTAGGTTGCCGGCTGGTCTGTATGGTTCCTGAGGCAATGCGCTACCGGGGCTCCTGCCTTCCAGCAGCAGGCATCGCCGGGGCCAATCACGGTCGGAATCCCGTCCTCGATCACGGTCAGTTCGCCCGAGAGCATATAGAGGAACTCATCCTCATGCTCCTCCCAGTGCATTTGCGAGCTTTGTCCGCCGGGATGCAGCGTCTCGAGCGCTGCGCCGAACTGGTCAAGCCCGCCCGCCTCTGAGATCGGGCGATAGGACAGGTTGCCGGAACCCAGATAGTAGGGCGCCGGATAGGTAGAGACCGCATGGGTCTCGGTCACGCTGTCCTTGCGCAGGATCGCCATCAGACCCGCTCGATGATGGTCGCAGCGCCCATGCCGGATGCAATGCAAAGCGTGGCAAGGCCGACGGTCTTGTCCTGACGCTCCAATTCATCCAGCAGCGTGCCGATGATGATCGCGCCGGTCGCGCCCAGCGGGTGGCCAAGTGCGATCGAGCCGCCATTGACGTTGACGATGGCAGGATCGACCTGGAAGGCCTGCATGAAACGCAGCACAACCGAGGCGAATGCCTCATTCACCTCGAACAGGTCGATGTCGGAAATCGACATGCCGCTGTCGCGCAAGATCTTTTCCGTCACCGGAACCGGGCCGGTCAGCATGATCGTCGGATCGGTGCCGATCTTGGCGGTGGCGCGGATGCGGGCGCGGGGCTTCAGGCCATGGGCCTTGCCGAATTCGGCATTTCCGATCAGCACGGCCGCCGCGCCGTCCACGATCCCCGACGAGTTTCCGGCATGGTGGATGTGGTCGATATGGTCGAGATGCGGGTATTTCAGCATCGCCACCTTGTCGAAACCGGGCATCATCTCGCCCATTTCCTTGAAGCTGGCCTTGAGCCTTGCCAGATCCTCGACCGTCGTGCCCGGACGCATGTATTCGTCGCGGTCAAGGATGGTCAGGCCGTTCTGGTCGATGACCGGGACGATGGATTTCGCGAAACGGTTCTCGGTCCATGCCAGTGCCGCGCGGCGCTGGGATTCGACTGCCAGCGCATCGGCCTGTTCGCGGGTGAAGCCGTACTCGGTCGCGATGATATCGGCCGAGATGCCCTGCGGCACGAAATAGGTGCCGAAGGTCAGGCTGGGATCCACCGCGATGGCGGCGCCGTCGCTGCCCATGGCGACGCGGCCCATCATCTCGACTCCGCCGGCGATATAGGCCTGACCGGCACCGCCCCTGACCTGGTTCGCGGCAAGGTTCACCGCCTCCATCCCGCTGGCGCAGAAGCGGTTGATCGCAAGGCCGGGGATGGACTCGTCCAGATCCGAGGCCAGCACCGCCGAGCGGGCAAGGCAGCCGCCCTGCTCCTTGACCTGGGTGACATTGCCCCAGATCACGTCCTCGACCGCGTGACCTTCCAGACCGTTGCGTTCCTTGACGGCGTTCAGCAGGCGGGCCGACAGCGCGATCGAGGTGACTTCGTGCAGGCTGCCATCGAGGCGGCCCTTGCCGCGGGGGGTCCGGGCGGCGTCATAGATATAAGCTTCGGTCATGCGTCCTCCTTCACGGCCCGGTCGGAAGGATTGCCGGGCATCAGGTCATAGGGGTGTTTCCAACCGGGCAGGGCGGCAATGCCATCCAGCCAACGGTCGATATTGGGCCAATCGGCGCGGTCGAAACCGAAGGGCTCGGGATAATAAAGATAGCTGCAACAGGACAGGTCGGCGATCGTCGCCTGCTCGCCCGCCAGCCAGGCGCGGTCCTGCAGATGCGTGTCCAGCGTCTTCAACGCGGCTCGCACGCGTCCTTGCAGGAAGGTGATGACCTCGGCCGGGCGCTTTTCGGGCGGCAGGAAGTTCATCAGGAAACGCAGGGTGCCGAATTGCGCCGATCCCTTGTGGTTGTCCCAAAACAGCCAGCGCAGGATCTCGTTCCGATCCCCATCAAGGAAGCGCCCGGTCCTTTCGGCGAGGTGCAGCAGGATCACGCCGGATTGCGTCAGGACCTGCCCATCTTCGACCAGTACCGGCGCTTCGCCCATCTCGTTCAGGCTGCGGTAGTCCGCCCCGCGCGTTGCTCCGCCGAAGAAATCTACGAAGACCGGCTCCCAAGGGTGCCCCGTCATCTCCATCATCAGAGCCACCTTGTAGGAGTGGCCGGATTCCCCGAAGCAATGCAGTCTTGCCGTCATCTGTTGTCCATCCTCAAGCGTTTCGACAGCGGCACCGCCGCGATTGGGTATTTCGAAAACGGTGAAGCGGTTAGGTTTTCCTTAACTGCTTCGCCCCTAGTCTCGGATTCGCGGTACAGGCAGGGGAGCCGATGACCGCAAACGGTGAAAGCGCCCCGGCTGCCCGGCAATCCGCTGTCCCGCAGGGAGGACCCGGCGGTCCGGGGCGCGACCTCAACATTTCACCGTTTAACAAATACCCATGCCAAGCGTGACGCTCTCGCAAGGTTTGCAGGTCAGAACTGGTTTTCGGCCAGCGCCATGACAGGTTCGGCACCGGACCGGATACGGGCCAGATGCGTCGCGGTCATCGGCAGTTGCCGCGCCATGTAATAGCGGCCGGTCGCCAGCTTGCTTTGGAAAAAGTCACGATCCTCGGCACCCTCGGTCAGGGCCGAGCGGGCGGCGGCGGCCATGCGGGTCCACATCAGGCCCAGCGCGACATGCCCGAACAGGTGCATGAAGTCATAGGAGCCCGCGAGCGCCGTGTTGGGATTCTTCATCCCCTGCTCCATGAAGAACATGACTGCCGCCTGCAGATCCTTCGACGCGGTCTTGAGCGGTTCAAGGAAGCCCGCGCGCAGCTCCTCGTCGGTTTCATGGGTCTTGATCTCATGCTTGACCAGATCGAAGAAGCGCATCATGGGCTTGCCGCCCTCGGCTGCCAGTTTTCGTCCCACAAGGTCCAGCGCCTGCACGCCGTTCGCGCCCTCGTAGGTCATGGTAATGCGGATGTCGCGGACGAATTGCGACATGCCCTGTTCCTCGATGTAGCCGTGGCCGCCAAAGACCTGTTGGGCCAGGACCGCAGTCTCGAAACCCTTGTCGGTCAGGAAACCCTTGACCACAGGGGTCAGCAGCGACACGAGGCCTTCGGCCTCGGCGTCATTCGCAAGATGACTGCGGTCGATCAGGTGCGCGCACCAGGTTGCCAGCGCCCGGGCGCCTTCCAGGAAGCTTTTCTGATCCATCAGGTTGCGGCGGATGTCCGGGTGGACGATCAGCGGATCGGCCGGGCCGGAGGGGTTCGCGTCGCCGGTGATGGCGCGGCCCTGCAGCCGTTCGCGGGCATAGGCGGCAGCGTTCTGATAGGCGGCATCCGCCACCGCATAGCCCTGCAGGCCGACGCCGATCCGCGCCTCGTTCATCATCGTGAACATCGCGCGCATGCCCTTGTGCAGGTCGCCCAGCAGCCATCCCTTGGCGCCGTCATAGTTCATGACGCAGGTCGAGTTGCCGTGGATGCCCATCTTGTGTTCGAGATTGCCGACCGACAGCTTGTTGCGTTCGCCGGGGGTGCCGTCCTCGGTGACCAGGTATTTCGGAACGATGAAAAGCGAGATGCCCTTGGTTCCCTCGCCACCGCCGGGAGCCTTGGCAAGAACCAGGTGGATGACGTTTTCGGACATGTCGTGGTCACCGGCCGAGATGAAGATCTTCTGCCCGGTAATCAGGTAGCTGCCATCGTCCTGCGGTTCGGCGCGGGTCCGCAGCATCCCCAGGTCGGTGCCTGCATGCGGCTCGGTTAGGTTCATGGTGCCGGTCCATTCGCAGCTGACCATCTTCGGCAGATAGGTTGCCTTCTGCCCGTCCGTGCCGTGGGCATGGATCGCGGAATATGCGCCGTGGGTCAGGCCCTGATACATGGTGAAGGCCATGTTAGAAGCAGTCATCAACTCGCCCACCGACAGTCCGATGACATAGGGCATGCCCTGTCCGCCATATTCCGGGTCGCAATCGATCGCCGTCCAACCGCCCTCGCGCACCTGGTCGAAGGCTGCTTTGAAGCCGTCGGGCGTACGCACGACGCCGTTTTCCAGGCGGCAACCCTGCTGGTCGCCCACCGCGTTCAGCGGCGCGAGCACATCCGAGGCGACCTTGCCCGCCGCTTCCAGAATGGCATCGGTGAATTCGCGGTCGAGATCCTCATAACCGGGCAAATCCTGTCCCGAGATGTCCAGCACATCATGCAGGATGAACTGGATGTCGCGCACGGGGGCGTTGTAGATGGTCATGTGGTCCTCCGGGAAAGTCTCACGCCCCTTTGCGGGCGTCGGATTTCAGGTCTGCGAGCCAATTTTCGCCATTGGCGATCTGCTGGCGCAGGTCGATGATCGCGGCCGCCAGTTCGCGCTGCTGCCGTTCCATGTCGGCAAGCCGTTCACGCGCGGTGACAAGCGTTGCCTCGGTCTGGGTCACGTTGCGTTCGGTCGGATCGTAAAGTTCAAGCAGCTGGCGGATCTGCTCCAGCGAAAAGCCGAAGCGCTTGCCGCGCAGGATCAGCGTCAGGCGCGCACGTTCCTCGCGGCCATAGAAGCGGTTCTGTCCGCGCCGCTGGGGAAAGATCAATTCGCGGGATTCATAGAAGCGCAAGGTGCGCGGCGTGACGTCGTAAGTGTCGCACATCTCGCGGATGGTCATCAACTGATCGCTCATGGCCGTCCCTCCCGAAGGTTCCAGTCGCTTTGATTGAGTATAGGACAGGTTGACGTTCGCGTAAGCCGCGACGTGGCGTCAGTGCAGGACGGCAGGTCCGGGCTGCGCGAATGCAAAGGCCCGGCGCGCGGGGCCGGGCCGTTCAAAACCTGCAAGCCTGCGGAAGATCAGGCGGATTTCGTGTTTTCGCCGTCTTCGTCCATCCGCGACAGGATCGCGCTGGTTTCGTCGCGCAGCGCGCGCAGGTCGCCGATGGCCGTCTCGATTTCGTCGCGCTGTTGGGTCAGCACCTCAAGCTGTCGGTTCGCAAGGTCGATCCAGACGCGATACTGTTCCTGCGTGCCCTTTTCGCCATAGATCAGCAGCCATTGCCGGATATCCTCCAGCGAAAAGCCGAAGCGGCGGCCGCGCAATATCAGCTTCATGCGCGCGATTTCGCGGGCACCGTAGAAGCGAGAGCGGCCTTCCTTCCGGGGGCTGAGCAGTTCGATATATTCGTAATACCGCAATGTCCGCGGCGTCACGTCGAACTTCGTGCACATGTCCTTGAAACTGATGAAATCGCTGTCTGTCATGAATGGGACCTGCCGATTATGCTGCAAACCCTAGCTTAGGGCCTGCGCAAACTCAACCGTCGCAATGATGCGGACTTGTGACAGGTCCGGGGCGGGGTTAAGCCTTGGGGACAAGGACGAAATCCAGGACATGAGGTGCCCATGGCCGAGCCCCAGGAAAGCGAGCAGGACCAGCGCCGTCGCATTGCCCGGCAATTCATCGAGGCCATTCCCCATGCCCGCGCGCTGGGAATGACGCTTGAGGATCTGTCCCCCAGCGGCGCCGTCATCTCGTTGCCCTGGAATCCCGACCTTGTCGGTGATCCACGCAGCGGCGTGATCCATGGCGGGGTGATCTCGGCGCTGATGGACACCTGCTGCGGGGCGGCGGTGATGGCCCATCCCGATGGGCCGAAAGTCACCGCGACCATCGACCTGCGCATCGACTACATGCGGGCGGCGACGCCGTTGCAGGGGATCAAGGCGCGGGCCGAATGCTATCACGTCACCCGCTCGGTCGCCTTTGTCCGGGCCTGGGCGATGGACGAGGACGAAACCCGCCCCGTGGCCTCGGCCACCGGGGCCTTCACCTTCGAGCGTTGAACATGGCCGACCGCAACGAACCCCTTGCCGCGATCAAGTCCCGCCGGAACACGACGCTGAACGCGCTGGTCGCGGGCGTGCCCTATATCCGGTGGCTGGGCATCCAGTTCGACCGGCGCGGGGACGAACTGACCGCGATTCTGCCCTTTGACGAAAAGCTGATCGGCAACCCGATGCTGCCCGCCATCCACGGCGGCGTCACCGCCGCCTTCCTTGAGGTCGCGGCCATCGTCGAGCTGACCTGGAGCGCGATCTGGCAGGACATGGAAGAGGGGCGGATCGCCCCGGACGCAGCAGTGCCCGACAGCCTGCCGCGCCTGCCCAAGACCATCGACTTCACCGTCGACTACCTGCGTTCGGGCCTGCCGCGCGATGCCTATGCCCGCGCGCGGGTCGTTCGTTCGGGGCGGCGCTATGCCAGCGTCCATGTCGAGGCGTGGCAGGACCAGAGAACGCGGCTTTTCGCGCAGGCGACCGGGCATTTCCTGATGCCGCAGAATGGCTGAAGCCGGGGCCGCGGCGACGCTGACCCATCGCCGCGTCCTGGCCATCGCCCTGCCGATCGTGCTGTCGAATGCGACCATCCCGCTGCTGGGCGCGGTCGATACCGGCGTGATCGGACGCCTGGGTGAGGCCGCGCCGATCGGGGCGGTGGGGCTTGGCTCGGTCATCCTGACCTCGATCTACTGGATTTTCGGGTTCCTGCGCATGGGCACTTCCGGATTGGTCGCGCAGGCGCGCGGCGCCGGAGACGAGGCCGAGACGGGGGCGCATCTGCTGCGGGCGCTGGTCATTGCCGCCGTGGCGGGTCTTTCGCTGATCCTGCTGCAATCCTTGCTGCTGACGGGGGCCTTTGCGCTGGCCCCGGCCTCGGCCGAGGTCGAGGAGATGGCACGGCGCTATCTTTCCATCCGAATCTGGGGTGCGCCCGCGACCATCGGGCTTTACGCGCTGACCGGCTGGCTGATCGCGCTGGAGCGGACGCGGCTGGTGCTTGTGCTGCAACTGGTGATGAACGGGCTGAACGTCCTTCTGGATGTGGGTTTCGTGCTTGGCCTTGGCTGGGGCGTGGGCGGCGTCGCGCTGGCGACGCTGATCGCGGAATGGTCGGGCCTGCTGCTGGCGCTGTGGTTCGCGCGCGACGGGCTGCGCGCGGGCCTGCGCCGCGCGCTTTTCGCGGGCGGCGCGATGCGGCGGCTGTGGCGGGTCAACAGCGACATCCTGGTCCGCTCGGTCCTGCTGCAGGGGTCGTTCACCTGTTTCATGTTCATCACGGCGGGGCAGGGGGATACGGTTCTGGCCGCAAACCAGGTGCTGCTGCAGTTCCTGTCCTTTGTCGCCTATGCGCTGGACGGCTTCGCCTTTGCCGCCGAATCGCTGGTGGGTCAGGCAGTCGGCGCGCGCCGGCCCGACCGGCTGCGCCGCGCAGCCCTGATCAGTTCGCAATGGGGTGTCGGCGGGGCATTTGCGCTGGCGCTGGTCTTTGCGCTGGGCGGAACCGCGATCATCGACCTTTTGACCACCGCCCCCGATGTCCGGGCCGAGGCGCGGCACTACCTGCCCTGGCTGGTCGCCGCCCCGCTGGTCGGCGTCGCCTCGTGGATGCTGGACGGGATCTTCATCGGCGCGACCCGCACGCGCGAGATGCGCAATGCCATGGTCGTCGCGGTGGGCGTCTATGCCGTGCTTCTGTTGATCCTGCCGCGGTTCATGGGCAACCACGGACTGTGGGCGGCGTTGACGGCGCTGAACGCGCTGCGGGGCCTGACGATGTGGCGCCTGTATCCAAGGGTCGCGGCCGCCGCCGCCTGAAAGCCGAAACGCCCCGCAAGGCAGGGCGTTCGTCGTCAAGTCCAATGGGTTGGGGCTCAGTTCTCGTTCAGGATCTGCTCGCGCGCGGTCATCCTCAACTGGACCATCTTGGTGCGGATCTCGGCCTCGTCCATCTTGCCGGCCAGATCGGCCGCGATCTTGCGAAAGACGTCCTCGTCCCCCGGCTCGTCGAAGTCCGACGACACGACCGTCAGCGCATAGGAGCGCGCGTCATCGCCCGTCTTGCCCAGAAGCGCTGCCGCCCATTCGCCCAGCAAGCGGTTCCGCCGCGCCTCGGCCTTGAAGTTCAGCTCGGCATCGCGGGCAAACTTTGCCTCGTAAGAGCGCTCGCGTTCGTCGAAAGTGGTCATGACGGCCTCCTCCCTCGTGTCGGTCTGACACGCCATAATGGTATGCTTGCAGGGGGGGCACATCGCAAGCTCGTATTGCCCCTGACCCTGTTTCTGGCCTATAGCCGCATGAAGAATACCACTTACCTTGCGGACGGGAGACGCGCAGCATGGCACCAAGGCGCAAGAAAATCTACGAAGGCAAGGCGAAGATCCTTTACGAAGGCACCGAGCCGGGCACCCTGATCCAGTATTTCAAGGACGATGCCACCGCCTTCAACGCCCAGAAGAAGGCCACGATCGAGGGCAAGGGCGTCCTGAACAACCGGCTGTCCGAATACTTCATGACCGGCCTGACCAATATCGGCGTCCCGAACCATTTCATCCGCCGCATCAACATGCGCGAGCAGCTGATCCGCCAGGTCGAGATCATTCCGCTGGAAGTGATCGTGCGCAACTTTGCCGCCGGTTCGATTGCCAAGCGTCTTGGCATGGAAGAGGGCACGCCGCTTCCCCGCCCGATCGTCGAGTACAGCTTCAAGAATGACGAGCTGGGCGATCCCTTCGTTTCGGAAGAATATGTCATCGCCTTCGGCTGGGCCTCGCAGCAGGATCTGGACGACATCGTCAGCCTCGCGCTGCGGGTGAACGACTTCCTGTCGGGCGTCTTCTTCGGCGTTGGCATCAAGCTGATCGACTTCAAGATCGAGATCGGCCGGATCTGGGATGGCGATTTCATGCGTCTCGTCGTCGCCGACGAAATCAGCCCCGACAGCTGCCGCCTGTGGGACGTCAAGACCGGCCAGAAGCTGGACAAGGACGTGTTCCGCCGCGATCTCGGCAGCCTGACCGACGCCTATACCGAGGTGGCGCGCCGGCTGGGCCTGATGCCCGCCAACACCACCAGCCTGTCCAAGCCGACCCTGATCAACTGAAAGGCCCTGCCATGAAAGCCCGTGTCACCATCATGCTGAAGGATGGGGTTCTGGACCCGCAGGGCGAGGCGATCCGCCATGCTCTTGGCGGACTTGGCTTTTCGGGCGTCGATGGCGTCCGTCAGGGCAAGGTGATCGAACTGGACCTGGCCTCGGTCGATGCCGATGCCGCCAAGGCCGAAGTCGCCCGCATGTGCGAGGGTCTGCTGGCCAATACCGTGATCGAGAAATACGCCGTCGAGATCGTCTGAAACGCCGGACCGGGGCTCTGCCCCGGACCCCGGGGTATTTCGGAAACGGTGAGAATGGGCGCGGCCGGGGAGGGCGCGACTTGTGATCGACAAGCTGTCGATGTTCATGGTCCTTGCCCGCGAGAAGCATTTCGGCCGCGCGGCCGAAGTGCTGGGCATCACCCAGCCCACCCTGTCATCCGCGATCCGTGCGCTTGAGGAGCAGCTGGGCGTCCAGCTGGTCCGGCGCGGTTCCCGCTTTCAGGGACTGACTCCCGAGGGCGAGCGCGTCCTGGGCTGGGCGCGACGCATCGTCGGCGATGCCCGCGCCCTGCAGGCCGAGATGCAGGCCAGTCGCAAGGGCGTGACCGGGTTGCTGCGGCTGGGCGTGATCCCCACCGCAATGCCCCGCATCGCCGAGCTGACCGGACCTTTCCTGCGCCGCCATCCCGAGGCGCGGGTGTCGATCCTGTCGCGGTCCTCGGACGAGATTCGCGAGCAGATCGAGGCGCTGGAGCTGGATGCCGGCGTCACCTATCTGGACAGCGAGCCGCTGGGCCGGGTGCAGAGTCTGCCTTTGTATCGCGAGACCTATTGCCTGATCTCGCGCGATGTCTCGCAAGGCCCGGTGGACTGGGCCGAGGCGGCCGAACGTCCGCTGTGCCTGCTGACCCCCGACATGCAGAACCGCCGCATCGTCACCCGCCACCTGGTCGAGGCGGGATCGGACGCTTTGCCGCGGGTGGAATCGACGTCGATGCTGGCGATCCTGTCGCATGTGGCGACCGGTGACTGGGCGGCGATCCTGCCGCGCAGTCTGGCCCGTGGCCTGCCCTTGCCCGAGGGCGTGGGCGCGCGCGATCTGGTCGGCGAGGGGCATATGGTCGGCCTTGTCACCGCGCGGCGCGAACCGCACCCGCCCTTGGTCGAGGCCCTGTTGAGATCGGCGGATCTGATAGAAAAGTCCAATCAATAGACGGGACTTTGATATTGTTATGACTATTGAGCGGCCCTAATCTTGGTGTAGACAGGAATAGAGCCCGGACCCGACCCAGCCATGACTAATCCAGCGATTTCCGCTGATTTCCGCGAACGTCTCGACGCGATCATCAACCTTCACAAGGATCGCGAAGGGCCGTTGCTGCCGATCCTGCATGATATCCAGCATGAATGGGGCTTTGTTCCCGAGGAATCCGAACCGGTCATCGCCCAGGCTTTGGGGATGACGCGGGCCGAGGTGCATGGCGTCGTCAGCTTCTATCACGATTTCCGCGATCACCCCTCGGGGCGGCATGTGTTGCGCCTGTGCCGGGCGGAAGCCTGTCAGTCGATGGGTGCCGATGCGCTGGCCGATCAGGTCCGCGCAGCGCTGGGGATCGATTTCCACGAGACGACGCCGGATGGCCGGCTGACGCTGGAACCGGTCTTCTGCCTTGGGCTTTGCGCCTGTGCGCCGTCAGCGCAGATGGGCGACAAGCTGGTCGGACGGGCCAATCTTGCCAAGGTGCAGCGGCTGGTGACGGAGGCGGGCGCATGAGGGTCTGGGTTCCGCTTGACGCCGCCGCGAAGGCACTGGGTGCGGATGACGTGGCAGCCGCGCTTGCACGGGAATTGCCGGAGACGACGATCACCCGCAATGGCACGCGCGGCATGATCTGGCTTGAGCCGCTGGTTGAGATCGAACGGGATGGCGTGCGCCTGGGCTTTGGTCCGGTCGACCCCGATGACGTGCCGGGCCTGGTCGAGGCGATCCGCATTGGCGCGGCGCATCCGCTGGCGCTGGGACCAGTCGAGGAATTGCCCTGGATGAAGGCGCAGTCGCGGCTGACCTTTGCCCGTGTCGGTGTGATCGACCCCCTGTCGCTGACCGAGTATGAGGCGAATGGCGGTCTGGCCGGCTTGCGGCGCGCCATCGTTATCGGCCCCTCCGCCGTGGTCGAGGATCTGATCCAGTCTGGCCTGCGCGGCCGGGGTGGCGCGGGTTTCCCGACCGGGATCAAGTGGAAGACCGTCGCGGGCGCGAAGGCTTCGCAGAAATACATCGTCTGCAACGCGGATGAAGGCGACAGCGGCAGCTTTGCCGACCGCATGCTGATGGAGGGCGATCCCCTGACCCTGATCGAGGGCATGGCGATCGCAGGCATCGCCGTGGGGGCGACCCAGGGCTATGTCTATTGCCGCAGCGAATATCCTGACGCGATCCGCGTGACCGAAGCGGCGATTGCGCTGGCGCGACGGGGCGGCGTCCTGGGCGAGTCTGTCCTTGGGTCGGAATATGCGTTCGACATGGAGGTTCGCGTCGGGGCGGGCGCTTATGTCTGTGGCGAAGAAACGAGCCTGCTGAACAGCCTGGAGGGCAAGCGCGGCACGGTGCGGGCAAAGCCCCCGATCCCCGCGCTTGAAGGTTTCCTTGGCCGGCCGACGGTGGTGAACAACCTGGTCTCGCTGGCGACGGTGCCCTGGATCCTGGCCAATGGCGGCGAGGAGTACGCCAAGCTTGGCATCGGGCGGTCCAAGGGGACGATCCCGATCCAGATCTCGGGCAATGTCCGTCACGGCGGCCTTTTCGAGGCGGCCTTCGGCATGACGCTGGCCGAGATCATCGAGGAGGTCGGCGGCGGCACTGCCAGCGGTCGCCCGGTCAAGGCCGCGCAGGTCGGCGGGCCGCTGGGCGCCTATATTCCCGCGAAGGATTTCGACGTGCCTTTCGGCTATGAGGAGTTGGCGGGCCGTGACGGGCTGCTGGGCCATGCCGGTATCACCGTCTTCGACGACACCGCCGACATGCTGAAGCTTGCGCGTTTTGCGATGGAGTTCTGCGCGGTCGAAAGCTGCGGGAAGTGCACGCCCTGCCGCATCGGATCGGTCCGCGGGGTCGAGACGATCGACCGGATCGCCGCGGGCGACAGTGACGGGGTCGAGATCCTGAAGGACCTTTGCAACACGATGAAATGGGGTTCGCTTTGCGCGCTGGGGGGCTTTGCGCCATTCCCCGTCATGTCCGCGCTGACCCATTTCCCAGACGAATTCAGCGGGCGCAACGAACCCCGCAAGGAGGCCGCAGAATGAAAGACTTCATCATTCCCGACCGTGATTATGGCACTCCGGCCGCAAAGTCGGATGTGACCGTCAACCTGACCGTCGACGGGATCGCCGTGGCTGTGCCCTATGGCACCAGCGTGATGCGCGCCGCGGCCGTCGCCGGGATCACGGTGCCGAAGCTTTGCGCGACCGATCACGTCAGCGCCTTCGGGTCGTGCCGGCTGTGCGTCGTCCAGATCGACGGGATGCGCGGCACCCCTGCGTCCTGCACGACCCCGGTCGCCGAGGGGATGGTCGTCCATACCCAGACCGAGGATGTCGCGAAGATCCGCAAGGGCGTGATGGAGCTGTATATCAGCGACCACCCGCTGGACTGTCTGACCTGCGCGGCCAATGGCGATTGCGAGTTGCAGGACATGGCGGGGGCCGTCGGCCTGCGCGAGGTCCGCTATGAACCCGGCGCGAACCACTTCGCCCGTCGCGATGCCGAGGGGCCGAACCCCGAATACCGGCCCAAGGACGAGTCGAACCCCTATTTCACCTTCGACCCGGCCAAATGCATCGTCTGTTCGCGTTGCGTCCGCGCCTGCGAGGAAGTGCAGGGCACCTTCGCCCTGACGATCGAAGGGCGGGGCTTTGACAGCCGCGTTTCGGCCGGGATGGGGTCGGACAGCTTCCTCAGCTCGGATTGTGTCAGCTGCGGGGCCTGCGTACAGGTCTGCCCGACCGCGACCCTGATCGAGAACAAGGTGATCGAGATCGGCACGCCCGAGCATGTCGTGAAGACCACCTGCGCCTATTGCGGCGTCGGCTGTTCCTTCGACGCGCATATGCGCGGCGAAGAGGTCGTGCGCATGGTTCCCAGCAAGGATGGCAAGGCGAACCGCGGCCATAGCTGCGTCAAGGGGCGCTTCGCCTGGGGTTATGCCACGCACCAGGACCGCAAGCTGGAACCGATGGTGCGCGAGAAGATCACCGATCCCTGGCGCGTCGTCTCGTGGCAGGAGGCGCTGGACTTCGCGTCCGAGCGCCTGCACCGGGCGCAGGCTGACCACGGCCGGGATTCGATCGGCGTCATCACCTCGTCCCGCTGCACGAACGAAGAGACCTATCTGGTCCAGAAACTGGCCCGCGCGGTCTTTGGCACGAACAACACCGATACTTGCGCGCGCGTCTGCCATTCGCCGACCGGCTATGGGCTGGGCGCGACCTTCGGCACCTCGGCGGGGACGCATGACTTCGATTCGGTCGAGGATACCGACCTGGCGCTGGTCATCGGCGCGAACCCGACCGACGGGCATCCGGTCTTTGCCTCGCGCCTGCGCAAGCGGCTGCGGCAGGGGGCGGGGCTGATCGTCCTTGACCCGCGCGAGATCGACCTGCTCAAGACCCCGCATATGGGAATGGGCATGCACTTGCCGCTGCGCCCGGGCACGAACGTCGCCGTCATCACCTCGATCGCGCATGTGATCGTGGCCGAGAAGCTGTATGACGAGGCTTTCATCCGCGAACGCTGCGACTGGGATGAATTCCTGGCCTATTCCGAATTCCTGCTGGATCCGCGCCACTCGCCCGAGGAAGTCGAGAAGCTCAGCAAGGTCCCGGCCGAAAAGATCCGCGCCGCCGCCCGTGCCTATGCCGCCGCGCCGCGCGCCAGCATCTTCTATGGCCTGGGCGTGACCGAGCATTCGCAAGGCTCGACCACCGTGATGGCCATCGCGAACCTTGCCATGCTGACCGGCAATATCGGCCAGCCGGGCACCGGGGTGAACCCGCTGCGCGGCCAGAACAACGTCCAGGGTTCCTGCGACATGGGCAGTTTCCCGCACGAATATCCGGGCTATCGCCATGTCTCGGACCCGGCCACGCGCGAAATCTATGAACGCGTCTGGGGGGTCGAGCTGTCGCCAGAGCCGGGCCTGCGCATCCCGAACATGTTCGACGAGGCCTTGGCCGGTCGCTTCCGCGGCCTTTACTGCCAGGGCGAGGATATCGTTCAGTCCGACCCGGATACCAAGCACGTCACCTCGGCCTTGTCGGCCATGGACATCGTCATCGTGCAGGACCTGTTCCTGAACGAGACCTCGAACTATGCCCATGTCTTCCTGCCGGGTTCGTCCTTCCTGGAAAAAGACGGCACCTTCACCAATGCCGAACGCCGCATCAACATGGTGCGCCGCGCGATGACGCCGAAGAACGGGCATGAGGATTGGGAGATCACCCAGATGCTGGCCAA
This sequence comes from Paracoccus broussonetiae, assembly GCF_031854425.1. NCBI lineage: Bacteria > Pseudomonadati > Pseudomonadota > Alphaproteobacteria > Rhodobacterales > Paracoccaceae > Paracoccus > Paracoccus broussonetiae. Next base: position 165,085 of record NZ_JAVRQI010000004.1, read on the forward strand.
TGCGATGGGCGCGCATTGGACCTATACCCACCCGCGCGAGATCATGGCCGAGATCGCGATGACGACCCCCAGCTTTGCCGGCGTCAGCTATGATCTTCTGGACCGCGAAGGTTCGGTGCAATGGCCCTGCAACGACAGCGCGCCGCTGGGCACGCCGTTGATGCATGTCGACGGCTTCGTGCGCGGCAAGGGTCGCTTCATCCATACGGAATATGTCGCGACCGAGGAACGGACCGGCGCACGCTTCCCCTTGCTGCTGACGACCGGACGGATCCTGTCGCAGTACAACGTCGGCGCGCAGACCCGCCGCACCGACAACCTGGTCTGGCACGGAGAGGATATTCTTGAGATCCACCCCTCGGATGCCGAGAACCGGGGCGTGCGGGACGGGGACTGGGTGCGGGTGGCGTCCCGTTCGGGCGAAACCACGCTGCGGGCGCTGTTGACCGAACGGGTTGCGCCGGGCGTGGTCTATACCACCTTCCATCACCCGACGACTCAGGCCAATGTGGTGACCACAGACAATTCCGACTGGGCCACCAACTGTCCCGAGTTCAAGGTGACCGCGGTGCAGGTCAGCCCCTCGAACGGTCCGTCGGATTGGCAACAGGAGTATCGAAACCATTCCGAACGCGCCCGCCGCATCCTGCCCGAAGCCGCCGAGTGACGCGCGCATGAAGGATCTTGTCCCGCGCGCGCTGCGCTGGGAAAAGGGCGGCTGGCAGCAGGAACCGCCCGGTCCCAGCCCCGAGGAATGCCCGGTGGCGATCGTCATCGACGGTGTGTCGCAGGCCGTGCTGATGTCGACGCCCGCCGACCTGCAGGACTTCGCCATGGGCTTTGCCCTGACCGAGGGGCTGATCGCGTCATTGGCGGACGTGACCGGGTTCGAGGAAGAGCCGGTCCATGTCGGCGGCCATCCTGCGCTTGAAGCGCGGCTTTGGCTGCGGCCGGGGCTGGCCGCGGGCCTGGCCAAACGGCGGCGCAGCACCGTCGGTCCCGTCGGCTGCGGCCTTTGCGGCGTCGACAGCATCGAGGCTGCCCTGCCTGCGGTCGTGCCCGTCACCTCGGACTGGACCATGCCACCCGAGGCGGTGGGCCGCGCGATTTCTGCGCTGGCTGCGGGACAGGTTCTGCGCCGCGCCACGCCCGCGATTCACGGTGCGGGCTTCTGGGATGGCAGCCGGATCACCGTGCGCGAGGATGTCGGACGCCACAATGCGCTGGACAAGCTGGCCGGGGCGCTGGCTGGTCAAGGCCGCGATGCGGGGCAGGGCGCCATCGTCATGTCCTCGCGCCTGTCGGTGGATCTGGTGCAGAAAGCGGCCCGGATCGGCGCGCCCGTGCTGATCGGTGCCAGCGCGCCCACGGCCCTGGCGCTGACCTGGGCCGAGGAAGCCGGCATCACCCTGATCGCCCGCGCGCGCGGCGACAGTTTCGAACTTTATACCCATCCCCGGCGCATCGCCGGAAGCTGAGGCAAGATGTCCCATAGCAACGATGACAAGCTGATCCGCATGGCCACCCAGATGGCCCAGTTCTTCGAAAGCCAGCCCGGCGGCGGCGCGGCCGAGGCCGTGGCCGCGCATATCAATGCCTTCTGGACCCCGCGGATGCGGCAGGATTTCGTCCAGCATCTGGATGGCGGCGCGACTGCCGGCCCGGTTGTCCGCGACGCTGCGCGCTTCGTGCGGCTGCCCGACGCCGCCTGATTTTGCCCCTGCCGCCCGGACAGGGCGCGTGCTAGCCTGCGGGCATGGCACAGCTACCTTCCCGACAAGAGATTCTCGACTGGGTGCACGCGCACCCGGACGCCACTGCGAAACGCGACATCGCCAAGGCCTTCGGCATCAAGGGCGCCGCCCGGATCGAGCTGAAGCGCCTGTTGAAGGAGCTTGAGGCCGAGGGCCTGCTGGAGCGCCGCCGCCGCCATTATCACGATGCCGAGCGTCTGCCGCCGGTCACCGTCATCCAGCTTCTGCCGCCGGACAAGGACGGCGACATTTTCGCAAAGCCGATGGAGTGGCAGGGCGACGGCCCGATGCCGCGCATCCTTTACGCGGCGCTGAAATCCGATCCGGCGACCGCCCCGGGCGAGCGCATCCTAGCCCGCCTGATCGAGGTGCAGGGCGAAGACCACCAGTATCAGGCCCGCCTGATCCGCCGCATCGGCACGACGCAGCACCGGCTTGTCGGCATCTTCCGCCGCAATTCGGCCAGTCCAGAGGCTGGCGGGCGCATCCTGCCCATCGACAAGGGCCAGGACAAGGAATGGCAGGTCCCGCCGCATGAGATCCACGGCGCCCAGAATGGCGAGCTGGTCGAGGCCGAGCAGATCGGTCCGCGCGGTCGCATGGGCCTGCCCGTCGCGCGCATCCTGGAACGCCTGGGCGATCCCTCGGCCCCGCGTGCGGTCAGCCTGATCGCGATCCATCAGCACGGCATCCCCGATGACTTCCCCGACGAAGTCATTGCCGAGGCCGATGCCGCCAAGCCCGCGACCATGAAAGGTCGCGAGGATCTGCGCCAGCTGCCGCTGGTCACGATCGACCCTTCGGATGCCCGCGACCATGACGACGCCGTCGCGGCCGAGATCCGCGAGGATGGCGGGGCCGATATCTGGGTCGCCATCGCCGATGTGGCGCATTACGTCCGCCCGAACTCGGCGCTTGACCGCGAGGCGCGAAAGCGCGGCAACTCGACCTATTTCCCCGACCGCGTCGTGCCGATGCTTCCGGACATCCTGTCGGGCGACCTGTGTTCGCTGCACGAAGGGGTGGATCGCCCCGTCATCGCGGTCAGGATGCGGCTTGACGCGCAGGGCAACAAGGTCAGCCACAGCTTCCATCGCGGCATGATGCATTCCGCCGCCAGCCTCAGCTATGAACAGGCGCAGGCGGCGGCGGACGGGAACCCGGACGATGCCACGGATCCGCTTCTGGACAGCGTCATCCGGCCGCTCTGGCATGCCTATGCGCTGCTCAAGGCCGCGCGGGACCGTCGCCAGCCGCTGGAACTGGACCTGCCCGAACGCAAGATCATCCTGACCCCGGACGGGCGGGTGAAGTCGGTGAATTTCCGCGAACGCTTCGACGCCCACCGGCTGATCGAGGAATTCATGGTCCTGGCCAATGTCGCCGCCGCCGAGGAACTCGAACGCCTGCGCAGGCCGCTGCTGTATCGCGTGCACGAGGAGCCCTCGGCCGAAAAGCTGGATGCGCTGCGCGAGGTCGCGGAGGCGTCGGGGTTCACGCTGGCCAAGGGGCAGGTGCTGCAGACGCGCCACCTGAACCGGCTGCTGGAACAGGCCGAGGGGTCCGATTTCGACGAGCTGATCAACATGACCGCGCTGCGCTCCATGCAGCAGGCCTATTACCACCCCGAGAATTATGGCCATTTCGGGTTGGCGCTGCGCTCCTATGCGCATTTCACCTCACCCATCCGGCGCTATTCGGACCTGATCGTCCACCGTGCGCTGATCCTCGGCCATAAATGGGGCGACGACGGCCTGTCAGCCTGGGATATTGAAAATCTCAGCGAGACGGCGAAGCAGATCTCTGACAGCGAGCGTCGCTCGATGGCGGCGGAACGCGATACGACCGACCGTTACCTTGCCGCCTATCTTGCCGACCGCGTGGGGGCCGAGTTCACCGGGCGTGTCAGCGGGGTGCAAAAGTTCGGCGCCTTCATTCGTCTGGATGAAACCGGTGCCGACGGCCTTCTGCCCATCCGCGAGATCGGACGGGAATATTTCCACTATGATCCCGAGGCTCAGATCCTGATGGGATCGGAAACCGGGCTGGAAATCGGCATCGGCCAGCGCGTCACCGTGCGTCTTTCGGAAGCCGTGCCCACCACCGGCGGACTGATGCTGGAATTGCTTGAGGTCGAGGGGCGGCCGCTGCCCCAAGGGGGCGCCGGTCGCGGTGGCAAGGGGCCGCAACGGCGCCGCGCCACGCAATCGCGCCTGTCCGAGGTCAAGCGCGCGCAGAAACGTCGCCGCATCCGCCGCGAACGCTAGGCGTGCGCAGCCTGAAATGAAGAAAGGCGGGGCCGATGGCACCCGCCTTTTTCACTGTTTCGAAAATACCCCGGGGGTGCGGGGGCAGCGCCCCCGCGGTCCGGAAAGATCAGCCGATCGCTGCGGCGCGGACGTCGGCGTCGATCTTGTCGGCATATTGGGCGAAATTGTCGCTGAACATCCCGACCAGTTTCTTCGCCTGCGCGTCATAGGCCGAGGTATCGGCCCAGGTCTGGCGCGGGTCCAGCAGCTTGTCCTCGACACCGGGGACCGAAACCGGAACCTCGAAGCCGAAATTCGGATCCTTGCGGAACTCGACCTTGTTCAGCGATCCGTCCAGCGCCGCGGTCAGCAGCGCGCGGGTCGCCTTGATCGGCATGCGCTTGCCGGTGCCGAAGGCGCCGCCGGTCCAACCGGTGTTCACCAGCCAGCAATTCGCGCCGGTCGCGTTGATCTTGTCCTGCAGCAGCTTGCCATAGACTTCCGGGCGGCGCGGCATGAAGGGTGCGCCGAAGCAGGTCGAGAAGGTCGGGGTCGGCTCGACGACGCCCACCTCGGTTCCCGGCGTCTTCGAGGTGAAGCCCGACAGGAAGTGGTACATGGCCTGTGCCGGCGTCAGGCGCGCGATCGGGGGCAGGACGCCATAGGCGTCGCAGGTCAGCATGATCACGTTCTTCGGCATGCCGCCCAGTGAGGTCTCGGACGCGTTCGAGATCTGGTCCAGCGGATAGGCGCAGCGCATGTTGTCGGTGATCGAGTTGTCCTCGAAATCCAGCTCCAGCGTGTCGGGATCGAAGACCATGTTCTCGATCACGGTGCCGAAGTTGAAGCAGGTCGCATAGATTTCCGGCTCGGCCTCGGCAGACAGGTTGATGGTCTTGGCGTAGCAGCCACCTTCGAAGTTGAAGATGCCGTGATCCGACCAGCCATGTTCGTCATCGCCGATCAGCGTGCGCGAGGGATCGGCCGACAGGGTGGTCTTGCCGGTGCCCGACAGGCCGAAGAAGATCGCCGCGTCATCCGGGTTGCCGATCGCGTGGTTTGCCGAGCAGTGCATCGGCATCACGCCTTTTTCCGGCAGGATATAGTTCAGCAGCGTGAAGACCGACTTCTTGTTCTCGCCCGCATAGGCGGTGTTGCCGATCAGGATCAGCTTCTTGTCGAAGTTCAGCGCGATCACGGTTTCCGAACGGCAGCCGTGACGGGCCGGGTCGGCCTTGAAGGTCGGGCAGTTGATGATGGTGAATTCCGGCGCGAAGCTGGCCAGCTCGGCCGCCTCGGGGCGGCGCAGCAGGTGACGGATGAACAGGCTGTGCCAGGCCATCTCGGTCACAAGGCGCACGTCAAGGCGCAGCGCGGGATCGGCGCCGCCGAACAGGTCCTGAACGTAGTAGTCCTTGCCCTTCATGTGCGCGAGCATGTCGGCATGAAGGCGGTCGAATGCCTCGGGATCCATGGGCTTGTTGTTCTCCCACCAGATCGAATTCTCGACCGAGGGGGTGCGCACGACGAACTTGTCCTTGGGCGAACGCCCGGTATGGGCGCCGGTCGACACAAGGAACGTGCCGCCCAGACCCAGCTTGCCTTCACCGCGCGCGACGGCGGCCTCGATCAGGGCAGGCTCCAGCAGGTTGTAATAGACATTGCCAAGCCCCGTGATCCCTTGATCTTCGAGACGGCAATTCGGATTTACGCGCGGGTCGGACATGTCCTGAAAGCTCCTGATGATCGACGGGCCGGCAGGACCGGCCGTTGCCCCGTGCTATAGCATGGCAATCGCGTGACGAAACCGGGCATGGGAGCGGGTTTAGCGCAACCAGCGAGTGTTCGCGCCAACATTCGTCTACACTTGGGGTTAAGGCAGGGCGTCAAGTCGCCGTCCTGCGGGGTTTTTCACCTGACCGGAGAAATAGTTTCAACCATGACCGACAGTGACGCCGTGATCCTTCATGCCTCGTCCGTGGAAGTCTCGGGTCGGGGCCTGCTGATTCTCGGCGCATCGGGTTCGGGCAAGTCCAGCCTTGCGCTGTCGCTGATGGCAATGGGGGGCGTGCTGGTCGCCGATGACCGGACGCGGGTCTACCTTCAGCAGGGGCGACTGATCGCGGATTGCCCCGAGGCCATCCGCGGCCGGATCGAGGCGCGGGGCGTCGGCATCCTTGCCGCCGACTATGCCGGTGCGGTTGAACTGACCCTGGCGGTGGACATGGACCGGGCCGAGCCCGAACGCCTGCCGCCCCGTCGTCACCTTGCCGTGCTTGGGGTCGATCTGCCCCTTGTCCTTGGGCAGGGGCGTGGTCATCTTGCATCTGTCCTGCGACAATATCTTTTGGCCGGGCGCGCGGATCGCGACGAGGCTTGACCCCGACGCATATGTGCCGCCCCCTTGAGGGAAGCCGCTTTTCACGAAGCACGCGAAGATTGTCATGAACCAGACCGTGAAACCCGAAGAACAGACCCAGCGCGTCGTTCTTGTCACCGGACCCTCCGGGGCAGGGCGGTCGACGGCCATCGATGTTCTTGAGGATCTTGGCTATGAGGCCATCGACAACCTGCCGCTGTCGCTGGTCCCGCGTCTTCTGGACGGGCCCGCGCGCGGTGTGCCGCTGGCGCTGGGGCTGGATGTCCGCAACCGCGACTTCTCTGCCGCGAACGTGATCGAACTTATCGATCGGCTGACCCGGCTTCCCGATTATGAACCCGAGGTGCTGTTCCTTGACTGCTCGACCGAGCAGCTTTTGCGACGGTTCAATGAAACCCGGCGCCGCCATCCCTTGCGCAGCGAAGGCGCGCCGCTGGACGCCATCATGGCGGAACGTGACATGCTGGCCGCCGTGCGCTCGCGCGCGGATGTTCTGGTCGATACGTCGGAGCTGTCGCCGCACGATCTGAAGGCGGAACTGGCGCGCTGGTTCGATGTCGATCCGGGGCGCCGGCTGACCGTGTCGGTCCAATCCTTTTCCTATAAACGCGGGGTTCCGCGCGGCGTCGACATGATGTTCGATTGCCGCTTTCTGTCGAACCCGCATTGGGAGCCGGGATTGAGACCGCTGGATGGGCGCGATCCGGCGGTTCAGGCCTATGTGACGGCCGATCCCCGATTCGCGGAATTCTTCGAAAAGGTGCGCGATCTTGTACTTTTCGCGCTCCCTGCCCATCTAGATGAAGGTAAGGCGCACCTGGTAATCGGTTTCGGGTGCACCGGAGGGCAACATCGTTCCGTCACATTGGCCGAAAAAATGGCAGACGCGCTTGCGAAAGCTGGCTGGCAGGTGTCAATTAGACATAGGGAACTTGAACGCCGTGAGAAGGCGCCGGCACCTGCGGAAGATGGTCTGACACCAGACCATCACGCGGTCTCGGCGTAGCTTTGACGGCAGACCTTGCGTGGTGGGGTAATTTGATCGGAATTGTCATCGTGGCGCACGGAGGGCTCGCTCGGGAATATCTCTCGGCGGTCGAGCATGTCGTGGGGCCGCAGTCGGGAATTCGTGCCGTGACGATCGAGGAGAATCACGATCGCGGCGAAAAGCAGGCGGAAATCTGCGCCGCTGCCGACTCGGTTGATACCGGGGACGGGGTGGTTGTCGTGACCGACCTGTTCGGGGGCTCGCCTTCGAACCTGTCGCTGATGGCCTGTCACCGACGAAATCGGTCCATTCTATATGGCGCGAACCTGCCGATGCTGGTCAAACTCGCCAAGTCCCGCAAACTTCCGGTCGCGGATGCCGTGACCCTCGCCAAGGATGCCGGGCGGAAATACATCAACAGCTACGATGTTCTGCCCGCCGACATCATCCCCGTCCCCAACCGCGCCGCCTCATGAACGAGATGAGCAACGGGGCCGTGACCCGCGATCTGAAAATCGTCAACGAAAAGGGCCTGCACGCGCGGGCCAGCGCGAAATTCGTCGAAACGGTCGAGAAATTCGATGCCCAGGCCACCGTCGAAAAAGACGGGATGAGCGTTTCGGGCGACTCGATCATGGGCCTGCTGATGCTGACCGCGCCGCGTGGCAGCACGATCCGCGTGACCACCCGAGGGGTGCAGGCCGGTGAACTGGCAGAAGCCCTCAGCGCGCTTGTCGGAGATTATTTCGGCGAAGGCATGTAGGGCCAGAACGTGGCCCGCGAATCCTATCACCACGGAAACCTGCGTCAGGCATTGGTCGAAGCGACCGTGCGCCTGATCGAGGAAAAGGGTCCTCAGGGCTTTACCCTGGCCGAGGCGGCGCGACTGGTCGGTGTCAGTGCCGCTGCGCCCTATCGCCATTTCACCGGCCGTGACGAACTGGTCGAGGAAATTGCCCGTCAGGGTTTCGAAGATTTTGCCGACCGGCTTGGGGCCGCGCTTGCCTCGGGTCGGACGCCGCTGGGCGCGTTCCTGGCGATGGGGCAGGCCTATCTGTCCTTTGCCGCCCAAAGGCGCGGCTATTACATCGCGATGTTCGAATCCGGGATCTCGATTGCCGGCAATTCCGGCCTGACCCAGGCGGCCGAGCGGGCACGGGGCACGCTGCTGCGCGCAGCCGAGGATCTGTTCCAGAACGTCCCCGCCGACCGGCGCCCTCCGGCCGGGATGGCCGCAGATCACATCTGGGCATTGAGCCACGGGGTTGTCGAACTGTTCAGCCGCGGCAAGCCGGGTGGACGCTCTCCCATCTCTCCCTCGGACATGCTGGAAAGCGGTACGCTGATCTATCTGCGCGGACTGGGCGTCATCACATCCTGATTTTTTCGCTGACCCTATTGAAGCGTGACTTTTGGACTCCATTTATGTAAATGTGATTAACATTCACATCGAAAGGGACGCCAATGAACAGCTATATCGCCCCGCGACCGTCGGTGTTGGACCGGATCGGATCGGCACTTGCCGGAATCCGGGACTGGCTGGACGAACGCGGCAAGGGGGCCTGGATCCTCGCCATGATCCTGGGCTTCGTTTTCTTCTGGCCCGTGGGCCTTGCCATCCTTGGCTATATGATCTGGAGCAAACGCATGTTTTCCTGCCGTCACCGCCATGACCACCACGCGCGCCATGACCGTTTCGCAAGCCGTGGATATTCTGCGCCGACCGGCAACGCCGCCTTCGATGCCTATCGCGATGAAACGCTGAAGCGGCTTGAGGACGAGCACCGCGAATTCCTGGACTTCCTGCAGAAGCTGCGCGAGGCCAAGGACAAGGCCGAGTTCGACCAGTTCATGCAGGGTCGCAAGGACGAGCCCCGCGAATTGCAGTCGTGATGCGAAAAGGGGCCGGGAAACTCCCGGCCCACTTTGGTCAATAGGAGTAGTCGGCGTAGATCCGGCTCAGATCTCCGTCCCATTCTCCATGATACTTCTCCAGCAGCTCGTCGGCCGGCACCTTGCCGCTGTCGACGCTTTCGCGCAGGGCGTTCAGGAAATGGGTCTCGTCCGGGATCAGACCGCCGGCACCGGGACGGGCACGCGTCTTCAGGCCGTATTCGGCGATGTCCAGCACCTCGCGCGCGATATCGCGCAGGTGAAGCCCGTCGAACTCGCCCTGAAGCCCCTGGCGCGCGGCCGCGACGCGCAAGCCGTCGCGCTGCTCGGCGCTCCACCCACGGCACAGGTCCCATGCGGCGTCCAGCGCGCCCTGGTCATAGATCAGGCCGACCCACAGCGCGGGCAGGGCGCAAAGCCGCCGCCACGGACCACCATCGGCACCGCGCATCTCGATGAACTTTTTCACGCGGGCTTCGGGGAAGACGGTGGTCAGGTGGTCCGCCCAGTCTGACAGTGTCGGAATCTCGCCCGGCAGCGCGGGCAGCTTGCCCTTCATGAAGTCGCGGAAGCTTTGCCCAAGCGCGTTGATGTATTTCCCGTCGCGGTAGACGAAGTACATCGGCACATCCAGGACATAGTCGACCCAGGCCTCGTACCCCATGCCGCTTTCGAAGGCGAAGGGCAGCAGGCCGGTGCGTGCGTCGTCAAGGTTCTGCCAGATATGCGCGCGCCAGCTTTTCATCCCGTTCGGCTTGCCGTCAAGGAAGGGCGAATTGGCGAAAAGGGCGGTTGCGATGGGCTGCAGGGCCAAGGCCACGCGCAGCTTCTGCACCATGTCCGCTTCGCTTGCGAAGTCCAGGTTCACCTGCACCGTGCAGGTGCGATACATCATCTGCGTGCCCAGCGTGCCGACCCGGCCCATATAATCGGTCATCAGCCGATAGCGACCCTTCGGCATCATCGGCATCTGGTCCTGCGTCCAGATCGGGGCAGCGCCAAGGCCGATGAAGCCCGCGCCCAGATCATCGGCCACGGACTTTACTTCGGCCAGGTGACCGTTCACCTCGTCGCAGGTCTGGTGGATGGTTTCGACCGGTGCGCCAGACAGTTCCAGCTGGCCGCCGGGTTCAAGGCTGACATTGGCGCCGTCCCGCTCCAGCCCGATGATGTTCTCGCCCTCGCGCACCGGGGTCCAACCGAAACGCTCGCCGATGCCTTCCAGCATGGCCTTGACCGTGGGTGTCCCCTGCGGCCCGTCATAGGGGAGGGGCTTCAGGTCGGAATGGCGATAGCCGAATTTCTCGTGCTCGGTCCCGATGCGCCAGCTGTCCTTGGGTTTCTCGCCCGACGAGATGTACTCTGCCAGTTGCTCGGGACGCTCGATCGGGCCGCCGCCCTGCTGTGGAATGGACATCGGTGGCCTTTCAGATTGCCTTGAACGCCACAGGTGACAATCTGCGCGCGTCAAGTCAAGCGCGTGTGGCCTTGCCTGCGCCAAAGGGTCTGAATGGCAGGCCCTTCGGTCGCCAGCGCGGCCGAGACGCGCCCCAGGTCAAAGTCGGGCAACGCGGCAAAGGCGCTGGCCAGAAGCTCGGTACCGCTGGCGTCGACGGGGATCAGAAGCGCTTGTCCGTCAAGACTTTTCAACCGCCAGTAAAGGCGCCCGTTCAGCCGCATCAGCCGGATTTCGGACAGGTCGCGCAATGCGATTTCTCCGCCCAGCAACCGGTCGGGCGAAAGATAGCGGATCGCGCCCTCGTCCAGCTCGACAAGACCGGGCGCGGTGGCGTGGCTTCTGAAGCGCATCCGCCGCCGGGCATCCAACGCCCAGACGGCGGAAACCGTCCCGATCAGCGTGCCGATCGGGCCATAGATCCAGCCGCCCCGCGAGATCACCCAGATCCCGAACGCCGTCACAGCAAGCGCCGAAAGGGTTTCGGTCCAGGGACGCAGCTTTTCGGCAAGCTCGGGGCGGATCAATCACAACTCCCGCGACATGTCGCGGTGGGAGATGCCCGCGTCGTCATATTCCGGCCCGAAGGCGGTGAAGCCCAGCTTCTCGTAAAAACCGATCGCATGGGTCTGCGCGCCAAGCTTGGCGCGGGTGACGCCGGGCTGGGTGCGCAGCTGGTCCAGCGCGGCGCGGATCAGGGCGGCGCCCATGCCCGTGCCACGCGCCGACCGCAGCACCGCCACGCGACCGATCTTGCCCGTCTCGCCCAGCAGCAGGATGCGCGCGGTGCCGATGGCGCGACCCTGATCGTCGCGCGCCAGCAGATGGATCGCCTCTCCGTCGCGGCCGTCCCATTCCTCGGCCTCGGGAACCGATTGCTCGATCACGAAGACCTCGTGCCGGATGGCGCGGCAGGTATCGATATCCTCGGTCCGTTCGATCATGCGAAGTAACGCTCCAGAATGCGGCGATAGATGCGGGAAAGCTGCCGGACCTGTTCGGCCGGGACGCGCTCGTTCACCTGATGCATGAAATGGCCGACAAGGCCGAATTCAAGGACCGGGCAGTGATCCTTGACGAAACGCGCGTCCGAAGTCCCGCCCGAGGTCGACAGTGCCGGATCAAGCCCGGTTTCGTCGCGCACGACATCGCGGACCATCTCGACGAAGGGGCCAGGGCGGGTCAGGAAGCTTTCACCCGACACCTGCGTTTCGATGTTGAATTCGACCCCGGTCTCGGCCTCGATCCCTGCGGCACGGTCGCGGATCATCCGGTCCAGCGTGTGCGAGGTATGCGCGTCGTTGAAGCGGATGTTGATCCGGGCGCTGGCGCGTTCGGGGATCACGTTCGATGCCGGGTTGCCGCAATCGACGGTCGTGACCTGCAGGCCGGAAGGGTCGAAATGCTCGGTCCCGTGGTCCAGCGGTTCGGCAGCCAGTTCGTTCAGCAACCGCACCAGCGCGTGGATCGGGTTGCGCGCGCGGTGCGGATAGGCCGAATGGCCCTGAACCCCGCGCGCCACGATGTCGAGGGTCATCGAGCCGCGGCGACCGATCTTGATCATCTCTCCCATGCGGTCGGGGTTCGACGGCTCGCCGACGATGCACACGTCCATGCGTTCGTCATGCTCGCGCATCCAGTCCAGCAGGGCGCGGGTGCCGTCAAGGCTGACGCCTTCTTCGTCCCCGGTGATGGTCAGCACGATCGCGCCGTCGGGGCGGCATTCGCTCACGAAGCCGATGGCGGCGGCGACGAAGGCCGCGACGCCGGACTTCATGTCGGTCGCGCCCCGGCCCCAGATCCAGCCATTTTCCTGATGGCCCGAAAAGGGCGGGTGGGTCCAGCTGGACAGCTCGCCCGGCGGCACGACATCGGTATGTCCGTTGAAGCCGAAGCTGCGGGCCGCGCCTTTGGCGCCCCAGCGGGCGAACAGGTTCGGCGTGCCGTTGCGGTCCGCGCGGTGGCATTCGAAGCCCGCGGCGGTTAGTTCCTGGGACAGCAGGTCCAGCGCGCCGCCCTCTGCCGGCGTCACCGAGGGGCATCGGATCAGGCGGGCAGTCAGGTCGGCGGGATCCGGGGTTGCGGTCATGTGGTCGTCTCCTGTGTTCCCTTGGGGATTACACCGGCGCGCCAATCAGTTCCAGCGCGCGACGCATCAGATTCAGACCCGTCAGCACCAGCAGGACCAGCGTCCAGCGACGGAACTGCGCGACGTCCAGCCGGTCATGGGCCAGATTTCCAAGCCACATCCCGATCAGTGCCGGAATCACGATGACCGCCGACAGCGGCAGCGTTTGCTGGTTCAGCAGCCCCGATTGCAGATGCGAGACGGTCAGCACCGCCGCCCCGATGCAGAAGACAACGCCCTGCGCCCGCATCTGTTCATCCTTGGGTGCGCGGATCGACAACAGATAGACAAGCAGCGGCGGCCCCCAGATGCCCGAGATGCCGCCGTAAAGCCCCCCGACGATCCCGGTCACGATCTCGACCCGGCGGCGGTGGTGGACGGGAATCGCAAGGCTTCGGCCTGCCAACTGCCACAGCGCGAAAAGCGAGATGGGCACCCCAAGCAGCGCATACATCACCCATTGCGGGACGCGGGTCGCGAACATCGCGCTGACCGGGATGAACAGCACGACCATCGCGATATGCCAGCGATAGGCGCAGACCGCCTGCCAGGCCGGTCCGGGACCCTGACGCAGCGCCTGCCAGACATTGGTCAGCAGCACCGGCAGGATCACCGCCGCCAGCGCCTGTCGCGCGCTCAGGATCGAGCCGAGCGCCGACATCATGATCATTGGCATCGCGAAACCGATGGCGCCCTTCACGAAGCCGGAAAACAGCGTGACCGCCATCGCGATCCAGAAAACCAGGGGGTCGAGTCCGAACATGCCCAAGCCATAGCCCTTGGGGCGGTGGATGCAAGCGCAGGCGACCGGACATATTCGTGCGAATGTTGCATCTGTTGCGCATGATAGTTGCGCTGCGCTTGCGAAGCAGCTAAACATGCTGCATCGCCGAATGTGCGCTGCATCAGCAGAAGGATGGCCCATGAAGGACGCGACGACCCTTTCCGCCGATATCCCCCAGGACCTGCTTGGACAGGCCAGGGACATGCTGTCCGACATCGGCGGGCTGCTCGATTCGGCCATTTCCGCGCTGCGGAGCCGCGTCGCGCCCGCGGGCAAGCCCGATGCCGCGCTTCTGGACCGTCACCAGCACGCTGCGCACGCCCTGTCCTGGGTCGCGACCTATGTCGAGGCGATCCGCCAGCTGACCGGTTGGGCCGGTCGGCTGGACGAGGACAGCGGCCTGGGTCGCACCGAGGCGCTGATCCTGCAGATCGGGCTGGGCGAATACCTGACCCAGCTGGCTGGCGGCATCCCGATGAGCCAGACGGAATTCGCGCGCCTGTCGGATCTTGGCATCGACTGGCAGCCCGGCGCAGCCGCGCGGCTGCTGATGGCCGGGAACACGCCCGAGGCGCGGGCCGAACTGGCGCGCACCATGCAGGCCGATCTGGGGCAGGCGACCTTCGGGGCATCCGGCCTTGATGACGAGCTTGAGATGATCCGCGCCCAGTTCCGCCGCTATGCCGACGAACGGGTGGTGCCCAATGCCCATGAATGGCACCTGCGCGACCAGCTGATCCCCATGGAGATCATCCGAGAACTGGCCGAGTTGGGTGTGTTCGGGCTGACCATCCCCGAGGAATTCGGCGGTCTGGGCATGTCCAAGGCCGCGATGGTCGTCGTGACCGAGGAATTGTCGCGCGGCTATATCGGCGTGGGCAGCCTTGGCACCCGCAGCGAAATCGCGGCGGAACTGATCCTGTGCGGCGGGACCGAGGCGCAAAAGGCGCAATGGCTGCCCGGCCTCGCCTCGGGCGAGATCCTGTCGACTGCGGTCTTTACCGAACCGAATACCGGCTCGGATCTTGGCAGCCTGCGCACCCGCGCGGTTCGCGACGGCGACGACTGGCTGATCACCGGCAACAAGACCTGGATTACCCATGCGCAGCGCAGCCATGTCATGACGCTGCTGGCGCGCACCGATCCCGAAACGAGCGATTGGCGTGGGCTGTCGATGTTCCTGGCCGAGAAGACGCCCGGCAGCGACGAGGATCCCTTTCCGACACCCGGCATGACCGGGGGCGAGATCGGCGTCCTGGGCTATCGCGGGATGAAGGAATACGAGCTTGGCTTTGACGGCTTCCGGGTCGAGGGTGCGAACCTTCTGGGGGGCGAACCCGGCAAGGGCTTCAAGCAGCTGATGGAGACCTTCGAATCCGCGCGCATCCAGACTGCAGCCCGCGCCGTCGGTGTCGCGCAATCGGCTTGCGAGGCGGGGTTGCGCTATGCGGTCGAGCGGCGGCAGTTCGGCCGACCCCTGGCCGAGTTCCCGCGCGTCGCGGACAAGCTGGCCCTGACCGCCGTGGAAATCGTGATTGCCCGGCAGCTGACCTATTTCAGCGCCTGGGAAAAGGATCACGGCCGGCGCTGCGATCTTGAGGCGGGCATGGCGAAGCTTCTGGCTGCGCGCGTCGCATGGGCCGCGGCGGACAATGCGCTGCAGATTCACGGCGGCAACGGCTTTGCGCTGGAGTACCCGGTCAGCCGCCTGCTTTGCGACGCGCGCATCCTGAATATCTTCGAGGGCGCGGCCGAGATTCAGGCGCAGGTTATTGCACGCAGGTTACTGTCCTGACGCGAAAAAACCGGCCACGGCTGGACAGATTGCGGCGATCAGGCATTATGTGCGGCAATACACAAACGGAGCTGCCAATGACCCGCATCCTCAGCTTTACCGCAGCCGCGGTGGCCCTTGCCACGCTTGCGGCCTGCGAGCCGACCGGCTCCAGTGGCCCCGGCAGCAATATTCCCACCGGCCCCTATGTGCTGGTCGGCATCGGTTCCGATACCGTGCCCCAGCGCAATGTCGGCCTGACCATCGAGTCGGATGGCTCGATCTCGGGGCAGGCGCCGTGCAACCACTATTCCGCGCCGCAGGTCGCCGAACCGCCGGGCTTCAAGCTTGGGCCGCTGACCACGACCAAGATGGCCTGTGGCGGCAAAGCCGGCGCGCTTGAGCAGCGTTACTTCAACGCGCTCTCGCAGGCTGACGGCATCAGCTACAAGGGTGGGGTGCTGGTGATCACCGGCGGGCCGTCCTACCTGACCTTCGAGCCGGGCTACCGCAAGGAATGACCCGCGATGTGGGCCGGCTGGCAGGACCGGCTGGCCCGCACGCCGCCTAGCCCTGGCGGACTTCGCTGGCCGTCAGGCGCGCGACAAGCCGTGCGCGCGCGGGCGGCAGCGGCTTTCCGGCATGAAATTCGGCCAGACGCGTTTGCAGGAAGTGACCCGTCAGGCGCAACGCATCGGCAATGCCGCCATTGCCGCAGCCACCCAGCAGCGCGGGCAGCAGCAGCAGCCTTGGCGCCCAGTCCCCGGCACCCGCGGCGCTGACGGCCCGCCCCGATCTTGGGCTGACATAGGCCAGACCCTGCCGCGCGCCAGTCACCGCGCAGCTTGACAGGTCCAGTCCAAAGCCCAGTTCGTCCAGCAGTTGCATTTCCCATTTGAGATAGCTTTCCGCCCAGCCTTGCCCGGCATCGATGCGGTCCAGCAGCGCCTCGGTCGCGTCGGCAAGGGCGGGGTGGGGATCGCGTTCGGGCAGGGCATAGGTCAGCAGCGAGGTGACGGCATTCGTTCCGGCAAGGGCATCGGCGCTGTCCATCAGACCCGGGCGTGCGCGCAACGGCTCGACCGTGAAGGTGCCCAGATGCTCTTCGATCCGGGCGCGCCAGCGCAGGCTGAGGCGGTTGCCCGGTTGCAGCATCGCGGCCCGCTTGCTGCTGGCCCCACCCGGCACGAGTCCCGACACCAGGCCCGCATCGCGTGACAGCACGGTCAGGATCACGGCGTTCTCTCCGTGCCTGCGCTGCGTCATCACGCTGGCTTCGCCCTGCCATTCCATCGTCACGCCTTTCCTTCGCCGTTACCCTGCCGCAGATTGGCAGACAGGAACAAGGAGAGTGTCATGTTGAAACCCTGGATCGAGGCTCAGGCGCGGCTGGTTGAGGTGGCGGCGGGGCGTGCGTTTGCGGATCTGGTGCTCCGTGGCGGGGTCTGGGTCAATGTCCACACGCGCGAGACGATCGCGGGCATCGACATTGCGGTTGCGGACGGGCGTATCGCCTATGTCGGGCCGGACGCCGCCTCCTCGATCGGGCCGAATACGCAGGTGATCGAGGCTGCGGGACGCTTCATGGTGCCGGGTCTGATCGACGCGCATATGCATGTCGAATCGGGAATGCTGACTCCTGCGGGCTTTGCGGGCGCGGTCATCCCGCATGGCACGACGACCATCTTCCACGACCCGCACGAGATCGCCAATGTGCTGGGGCTGGAAGGTGTGCGGCTGATGCGGGACGAATCGCTGCTGCAGCCGATCAGCATGTTCACGCAGATGCCCAGTTGCGCCCCCTCGGCACCGGGACTGGAGACGACGGGGTCGCCCATCAGCGAGGGCGAGGTGGCGCAGGCGATGGGCTGGGACGGTATCATCGGACTGGGTGAGATGATGAACTTTCCCGGCGTCGCGGCTGGCGATCCCCAGATGCTGGGCGAAATCGCGGCAACCCGCGCCTCCGGCAAGACGGTCGGTGGCCATTATGCCAGCCCCGATCTTGGGCGGCCCTTCCACGCCTATGTCGCGGGGGGCGCGGCGGACGATCACGAAACCACCAATGAAGAGCAGGGCATTGCCCGCGTCCGGCAGGGCATGGGCTGCATGATGCGACTGGGTTCGGCATGGTATGACGTCGAAACCCAGATCACCGCGATCACCGAAAAGGGGCTGGACCCGCGCTTCTTCATCCTGTGCACCGATGACAGCCATTCGGGCACGCTGGTCCATGACGGCCACATGAACCGCGTCGTGCGCCATGCCATCGATTGCGGCTGCGATCCGCTGATCGCGATCCAGATGGCCACGATCAATGCCGCCAGTCATTTCGGGGTCGAACGCGAGCTGGGTTCGATTACCCCCGGTCGGCGCGCCGATGTCATCCTGACCTCGGACCTGCGGGCGCTGCCGATCGAGGCCGTCATCGCCCAAGGGCAGTTGGTTGCCGAAAACGGGCAGCTTCTGGTCGATTGCCCCCGCATCGAGTGGCCGGAGTCGGCGCGGAACTCGGTCCATCTTGGCAAGCAGCTGGCCGGGCCCGACTTCGCGGTCCGGGCCAGCGGCGACAGCGCCCGCGTTCGCGTCATCGGCGTTGTCGAGAATCAGGCCCCGACCCGCGCGCTTGAGGCAGAGTTGCCGATCCGCGACGGCGTGATCGAGGGGCAGGGCGAGGTCTGCCAGATTGCCCTGGTCGAGCGCCACCGCGGCACGGGCGGGGTCGTGAACGGATTCGTCTCAGGCTTCGGCTATCAGGGGCGGGTCGCGGTCGCCTCGACCGTGGCGCATGACAGCCACCACATGATCGTGGTCGGCACCGACCGCGACACGATGGCGGCGGCGGCCAACCATCTGGGCCAGGTCGGTGGCGGTGTCACCGTCTTCCGCGATGGGGCCGAACTTGCGACGGTGGCGCTGCCCATCGCCGGGCTGATGTCCGACCTGCCGGCGACCGAAGTCGCCGAGGCCGCGCAGGCCATCGTTCAGGCCATGCTGGATTGCGGCTGCAGCCTGAACAACGCCTATATGCAGCATTCGCTGCTGGCGCTGGTGGTGATCCCGGAGTTGCGCATCTCGGACCTGGGAATCGTGGATGTGCGCAGCTTCGAACTCGTTGACCTGATCGTCTAGACCAGGTGCGAGGCGTCGCCATCCCGGGCGACGCTCAGGAATTGTGCCCGGTCCCGAAGCGTCTCGAACAGCTCGGGTCCGGTTCCCGTCAGGAAGGCCTGGGCGCGCAGCGCGGTAATTTCGTCATAAAGGGCGGCGCGGCGGTCGGCGTCCAGATGGGCGGCCACCTCGTCCAGCAGCAGCACCGGGGTTTCGTCGGCAAGCGCACGGGCATTGGCAAGGATCAGCGACAGCAGCAGGGCTTTCTGCTCTCCGGTCGAGGACAGGGCGGCTGGCATGTCCTGAGGGCCCCAATGCGCGCCAAGATCTGCCCGGTGTGGGCCGGTCAGGGTCCGACCGGCGGCCATGTCGCGTCCGCGACCCTCGGACAGACGTGTCGCGATGCTGTCAGGGTCGGGATCGTCGGCGGCGCCTTCGCCGGGCAGCAGCGTCAGGGTCGCGGCGGGAAAGGCGGTTTCGGCCCCGTCCTGCGCGGCCATGATCCGGGCAATGGCGTCCAGCCTGTTGCGGGTGATCGCGGCACCGGTATCGGCCATCTGCAGTTCAAGCGCCCGGTACCAGCCTGCATCGCGCACCTCGTCGCGCAGCAACCGGTTCCGTTCGCGCATCGATTTCTCATAAGCCAGCGCGTCCTCGGCATGGCCGGGGGTGAAGCTCAGCGTGATGCGATCCAGAAAGCGCCGACGCGCTTCCGGGGCATCGGTCCATAACCGGTCCATCGCGGGCGTCAGCCAGATGACCCGCATCAGGCTGCCTAGCGCCACCTGCGTTGATGCCTTGTCATCTATGGAGACTTCGCGCGAAAGGCCGGGCAGGGCGCGGGTCGTGACCTGACGTTCACCGATCACCGCGCGGACCTGCCAGCCGACATCCGGCCCCCTGCGCGCCTGATCGCCCGGCGCCGCCCCCCGCATCCCGCGACCGGGCGAGAGCATGGAGATGGCTTCAAGGATGTTGGTCTTGCCAGCGCCGTTCGGCCCGTGGATCGCCACGGGCCGTTGATCTGGTTCAAGCTGAAGCCGGTCCCAGCTGCGGAACTGGGTCAGGTGCAGGTGGGTAAGCGTCACACGCGCATCGGCATGACGACATAAACCGCGGTGGTGTCGCCGCCTTCGCGGATCAGCGCCGCGTCGCCCGAACCGTTGAACAGGAAGACCGCGTTTTCGCGATCGATCTGGCCCGCGATCTCATGCAGGTATTTCGCGTTGAAGCCGATCTCCAGCGGCTCGTCTGCATAGGCGACGGGCAGCTCTTCCTCGGCCGCGCCCGAATCGGGGGCGTTGACCGACAGGACCAGCCGGTCTTCGTCCAGCGACAGCTTGACCGCGCGCGAGCGTTCGCTGCTGACGGTGGCGACGCGGTCGACGGCCTTGGCGAAGTCACCGGCGTCCACCTCCAGCTTGCGGGTGTTTCCGGCAGGGATGACGCGCGAGTAATCGGGGAAGGTGCCGTCGATCACCTTCGAGGTCAGGGTGATGGTCGGCGTGGCGAAGCGCACCTTCGTCTCGCTGACCGAAACGGCGATCGGGGTCGCGTCGTCATCCAGCAACTTGCGCAGTTCGGTCACGGTCTTGCGGGGCACGATCACGCCCGGCATCTCGGCCGCGCCGTCGGGCAGGGGGGCGTCGATCCGCGCAAGACGGTGCCCATCGGTCGCCACGCAGCGCAGCGACGGCCCTTCTTCGCCCTGCGCCACATGCATGTAGACGCCGTTCAGGTAATAGCGCGTCTCTTCGTTCGATATCGCGAATTTCGACTTGTCGAACAGCCGGCGCAGGACCACCGCGGGGGCCGAAAAATTCGCCGGGTATTCCGACGAGGACATCACCGGGAAATCCTCGCGCGGAAGGGTCGCAAGGCTGAAATTCGACCGACCTGCCAGGACCGACAGGCGGCCCGAATTGGGATCAAGGTCAAGTTGCACCAGCGCGCCATCGGGCAGCTTGCGGGCTATGTCGTTCAGCATGCTGGCCGATACGGTGGTCGCGCCGGGGCGCTCGACCTGGGCATTGGTCAGATAGACGATTTCGGTGTCCAGATCGGTCGCGCGGAAGCTGACGCCCTCGGGCGTCGTCTCGATCAGGACATTGGCCAGAATCGGGATCGTGTTGCGCCGCTCGACAACGGACTGGGCCTGAGAAACTGCCTTAACCAGATCGGCACGTTCGATCGCAAATTTCATGGTCGGTCCTTATGTCACTCTCGCGGCGGGAAGGGTGACTATAAGACCCAACCCGGTGCCGGGCAATTTCGCAGATTTGCCCGGCGGGTCAAGCGGATCAGGCCTCAAGAAGACGGCGCAGCAGGTCGATATCTTCTGCAAGGCTGCGATCGGCACTGCGCAGCTCCTCGATCTTCCTGACACCGTGCATGATGGTGGTGTGATCGCGCCCGCCAAAACGGCGCCCGATCTCGGGCAGCGAACGCGAGGTCATCTGCTTGGACAGGTACATCGCGATCTGGCGCGGGCGCGCGACGGTGCGCACGCGCTTCGGCCCGATCATGTCGGACAGGCGGATATTGTAATGTTCGGCCACCTTGCGCTGGATCTCTTCGATCGAGACCTTGCGGTCATTTGCGCGCAGGATGTCGGCCAGGCATTCCTGGGTCATGTCCAACGTGATTTCGCGGCCCATCAGGCTGGCGAAGGCGAACAGGCGCTGCAACGCGCCTTCCAGCACGCGCACGTTCGAGGTGATGCGGTGGGCCAGGAATTCCAGCACGCCCGGCGCCAGTTGCAGCCCCGGATATTGCAGGCGGAAAACGTCGGTCTTGGATTGCAGGATGCCCAGGCGCAATTCGTAATCGGTCGGGTGCAGGTCGACGACCAGACCGCATTGCAGGCGCGACTTGATGCGCTCTTCCATGTCCTTGATCTCGCCCGGCGCGCGGTCGGCCGAGATGACGATCTGCTTGCCCTGATCGACCAGGGTGTTGAAAGTGTGAAAGAATTCCTCTTGCGTGGAATCCTTGCCGGCAATGAACTGGACGTCATCGACCATCAGCACCGACACGGTGCGGAACAGTTCCTTGAAGTCCATGACGGTGCGGTCGCGCAGCGCCTGGACAAAGCGGTACATGAACTGCTCGGCCGAAAGGTAAAGCACCCGTGCCTCGGGTTGGCGGGCCTGGATCTCGCGCGCGATGGCATGCATCAGGTGGGTCTTGCCCAGACCGACGCCACCGTAAAGGAACAGCGGATTGAACGTCACCGGCCCGCCTTCGGCGACGCGACGGGCGGCGGCATGGGCCAGCTCGTTCGGCTTGCCGACGACGAAATTGTCAAAGGTGAAGCGCTGGTCCAGCGGGGCGGTCAGTTCCTCGTCGACAGCACGCGGCGCGGGCTGGGGGCGCGGCTCGACCGAATTCGCGGCCTGGCGGATGACCGGGCTGCGCGTTTCGAAATTCAGCCGGTGCACGGGCCCGCCGACACGGTCCAGGACCTTCAGGATGTCGTCGCTGTAATGGCGCGAGACCCAGTCTGACAGAAAGCGCGTGGGGCAGGCGATGACCGCGGTGCCGTCGGTCACACCGGCGAGGCGAAGCGGTTCGATCCAGGTCGCGAAACTGTCGGCTCCGACGATTTTCTGAAGTTCTTCACGCGCTTGCCCCCAAATCTTGTCCATCTCGCCCACGTCCGTTCGTTGCCCATGTTCCGCCGGCTTTGCCCGGCGTGAAGTGTGATTCGGCATCGGCGCCCGACGGACTGGTGGCGACAACAGATCCCCACGCCGCAAAGTGATGCAGCGCAAAGGCCGGTCGAGGCCTCGTCTCCAGACATGAATCGGAACCGGTGGCAGCCGGTTTCCGACTTCATTGGTGAGCTGATCGTCCCCCGATCAAGCTTGCCTGCCCCGGCCTTCCGGCCAAAAGCCGGTCCACGGGGCTTGTCCCCCAGGTGCGACGTGAATCGCTGGACCGAAGCTAGCAAGAACGGCGCTCCGCCGACAACCGATCTTCGCGCTTGACAGTCACTTTGCCCATTCGAATCTCACGGGCGGGTGACGAAATCGTGACAGCGCGAAAGCCGTTATTTTACTGTTTGTTAGTCCGCGGGACTAACGGAAAAGGGCGCGCCAAGATGGAGCGCGCCCAATCTATTTCTACCGCTAGTTGCGGATTTGCAGCAGCCGTATCAGGCGGTTGCGAGCGCTTTCACGCGTGCCGTCAGGCGCGAGATCTTGCGGGCGGCGGTGTTCTTGTGAACGACGCCTTTGGTCACGCCGCGCATCAGTTCGGGCTGGGCTTTCAGCAGTGCCTCGCGGGCGACTGCCGCATCGCCGCTTTCCAGCGCTTCTTCGACCTTGCGCAGATAGGTGCGGATGCGCGAGCGGCGCGCCTTGTTGACTGCGGTGACGCGCTCGATCTGGCGGGCGCGCTTCTTGGATTGGGGCGTATTGGCCATGGGATGCGATCCTGTTTGTTCTTCGTATCGATTACGCAAAAGCCCCACGGCACCGTCCAATCGAGGACGGTCATGATTCTTGCCTTAAAGCGGGCCCACGCGCATGTAAGCTCGGCCCTATACAGGTGGTTCGGGCCAATGCCAAGCGGAAATCACCGGTCGCGGAACTGGGGCTCGCGCTTTTCCAGGAAGGCGGCCATGCCTTCCTTCTGGTCCTCGGTCGCGAACAGGGCCTGGAAGCTGCGGCGTTCGAACAGGATGCCTTCGCGCAGGGTGGTTTCATAGGCGCGGTTGACAGCTTCCTTGGCGGCCATGACGGCGACCTGGGATTTCTCGGTGATCTTCTTGGCCACGGCGACGGCCTCGGCGACCAGCCGTGCGGCGGGCACGACACGGCTGACCAGGCCCGAGCGCTCGGCTTCGGCCGCATCCATGAAGCGACCGGTCAGGTGCATGTCCATGGCCTTCGACTTGCCGACGAAGCGGGTCAGGCGCTGGGTGCCGCCGATCCCGGCCATGACGCCCAGGTTGATCTCGGGCTGGCCGAACTTGGCGTTGTCGGCGCAGATGATGAAGTCGCAGGCCATGGCCAGCTCGCAGCCCCCGCCAAGCGCATAGCCCGATACCGCCGCAATGATCGGCTTGCGGGTCGATGTGATGCGGTCGATCTCGGCCCCGAACAGGTCGCTGGTATAGACGTCGACGAAGCTTTTCGTCGACATTTCCTTGATGTCAGCACCTGCGGCAAAGGCTTTCTCGCTGCCGGTCAGGACGATGCAGCGGATCTTCTCGTTGCGGTCGGCCTCGTTCAGTGCCGTGCCCAGCTCGCTCAGCAGCTGCGAATTCAGGGCGTTCAGCGCATCGGGCCGGTTCAGACGGATCAGCGCAACATAATCGTCAAGCTCGACGGTCAGGGTCTGGTACGCCATCGGATATCTTGCCTTTCAGAAATAGCTGGACAGGACTCGTAACAAAGCCGCGACCGTCTGGCTAGCGTCCCCCGGCGTTCTTTGTCCTGCTCCATCATTTCCCGTCGCTGCGGAACGCATGCCCTGGCGCTATTTCTGGCAATCGGGGCAGAAGAAGCTGGACCTGCCCGATTGCACGACGCGACGGATTGTCCCGGTGCAGCCGGGGGTGGGGCAGGGTGCGCCTTCGCGGCCATAGACGCGGAACGAGTGCTGGAAATAGCCCAGCTCGCCCGTCGCCTGGCGGTGATCGCGCAGGCTTGACCCGCCGGCGGCGATCGCTTCGGTCAGGACGTCGCGGATATGCCCGACAAGCGCCGCGATCCGCTGGTCCGAGATCCGCCCGGACGCCCGCCTCGGGTCGATGCCGGCGCGGCTCAGCGCTTCTGAGACATAGATGTTGCCCAGCCCGGCCACGATCCGCTGGTCCAGCAACGCGGCCTTGATCGGGCTTTTGCGGCCCGCCAGCGCCTCGGCCAAAAGGGCGGGCGTGAAGTCGTCCGAAAGCGGCTCGGGTCCAAGATGAGCCAGCATCGGGTGGGTGGCGCCCGGCGCGACCAGGTCCACCATGCCAAAGCGCCGCGCGTCGTTGAAGGTGATCCGCGTGCCTTGTTCATTCCAGAACAGCACATGGTCGTGTCGCGGAAGGATGGCGGGATCGCGGTGGAAATCGCCCTGAAGCGCATCCTCGATCAGCATCCGGCCGGACATGCCCAGATGCAGAAGGATGCTGCCGCGGTCTTCCAGATCGACCAGGATGTATTTCGATCGCCGCCGCAGGCCGGTCACGCGCGCGCCGGTCACGACCTGCACCAGATCGGGCGGCAGGGGCCAGCGCAGGTCGGGCCGGCGGGCCTCGGCGCGGGCAATGACGTGGCCCTCCAGATGCGGGGCAAGTCCGCGGCGGACGGTTTCGACCTCAGGCAGTTCTGGCATTTATTTTCCATTCGTCGCATGGTGCGCGGCGCACATCTGGCCTATCTGGGCGCGAAACGACGAATGGACAAGCAAGATGACCGACGACCAGCGCAAGGAAACCCATTTCGGATTCCGCACCGTGGCGGAAGAGGAAAAGGCGGGGCTGGTACATGGCGTCTTTTCTCGGGTCGCGTCGCGCTATGATGTGATGAACGACCTGATGAGCGTGGGGGTCCACCGCGTCTGGAAGACCGCGATGATGGACTGGCTGGCGCCGCGCGATGGCCAGCACCTGCTGGATGTCGCGGGCGGCACGGGCGACATTGCCTTTCGGTTTCTTGGCCGCGCTTCGGGCGCGCGCGTCACAGTCTGCGACATGACCGAGTCGATGCTGGTCGAAGGGCGCAAGCGGGCCGAGGCGGGACGCCTTGCCGACCGCCTGGCCTGGGTTACGGGCGACGCGATGAAGCTGCCCTTCGCCGATGACAGCTTCGATCGCTATACGATCAGCTTCGGCATCCGCAACGTCACCCGCATCCCGGATGCACTGGCCGAGGCGCGCCGCGTCCTTCGTCCGGGCGGGCGGTTGATGGTGCTGGAATTCAGCCAGATGCCTGTCCCGATGCTGCAATGGCTATACGACCGCTACAGCTTCAACGTGATCCCGAAAATGGGCGAGATCGTGGCCAATGACCGCGACAGCTATCAATACCTGGTCGAGTCGATCCGCAAATTCCCCGACCAGGAGAGCTTCGCGACGATGATCCGGCAGGCCGGTTTCGGCCGTGTGCAATACCGCAACCTTTCCATGGGGATCGCCGCGCTGCATTCCGGCTGGAAGGTCTGAGACATGCGTGGACCCCACAATATCTGGCGCCTGATCCGGACCGGCGCGACCTTCGAACGCACGGGGGCGATGGGTGCCGCGCTTGACGCGATGAACGCACCCGCCCGAATCCGCATGGCCGCGCATGTGCTGGGCTGGCCCTTTGCCTGGCTTGGCTACAAGGGCGATCCGGCGCTGCCGCCGGTGACACGCGCGATCACGGCGCTGGGGCCGGCCTATATCAAGTTCGGGCAGATCCTTTCGACGCGCCCCGACGTGGTTGGCCCCGAACTGGCCGAGCAGTTGTCGATGCTGCAGGACCGCCTGCCTCCGTTCCCGCAAGATCAGGCGCTGGCCATCATCGCCGAAGCTTTGGGCCAGCCGGTCGATGCGCTTTTCGACGAGTTTTCGGAACCTGTCGCCGCCGCCTCGATCGCGCAGGTGCACCGGGCGCGGCGTGCGGACAATGGCCGTGAGGTGGCGGTCAAGGTACTGCGCCCCTCGGTCGAGGCCGACTTCCGCCGCGATATCGACGCCTTCCATTTCGCGGCCGGGATGATCGAGCGGATCTCTCCCGCGACCCGGCGGCTGCGTCCGCGCGACGTGGTGACGCATTTCGAAACCGTGGTCACGGGCGAGTTGGACCTGCGGCGCGAGGCCTCGGCCGCGTCGGAATTCGCTGAGAACACGCGCGAGGACAAGGGGATGCGCGTTCCCCGTCCGCATTGGCATCTGAGCGCGCGGCGCGTCCTGACCAGCGACTGGGCCGAGGGCACGCCGCTGGGCGATGTCGCGGCGCTGCGTGCGGCGGGCCACGACCTGCCTGCTCTGGCTGCACGGGTGCTGCAGCTTTTCCTGCAACATGCCCTGCGCGACGGGTTTTTCCACGCGGACATGCATCAGGGCAACCTGAAGGTCGGGGCCGACGGCGATGTCATCATGTATGACTTCGGCATCATGGGTGAGATCGACGAATATACCCGTCGTGTCTATGCCGAAATCCTGATGGGGTTCATCCGGCGCGACTATATGCGCGTCGCGCGCGTTCATTTCGAGGCGGGATATGTGCCCCGCGACCGCGACATGGCGGAATTTGCCCGCGCGCTGCGCGCGGTCGGCGAGCCGATCTTCGGCGCCGATGCCAGCCGCATCTCGATGGCGAACCTGCTGGCCTATCTGTTTGAAGTGACCGAGCGTTTCGGAATGCGGACCCGGACCGAGTTGATCCTGCTGCAACGCACCATGGTCGTGGTCGAAGGCGTGGCCCGTTCGCTGGATCCGCAGATGAACATGTGGGAGGCGGCCCGCCCCGTCGTCGAGAACTATATCCGGGATAACCTGGGGCCAAAGGCCGCAGTGCGCGACCTGGCGCGCTCGGCCCAGGTGCTCAGCCGCTATGCGCCGCTTCTGCCGGAATTCCTGGAGCGGCGGATGCCCGAGATGCTGCGCGAACCCGACAGCCGGTCGGAGGATGCGCGCGGAAAGCGGGGCGGCCTGCTGGCCGGCATGGCCGCGGGTGCGTTCATTGCGCTGGTTTCGGTTGCGATTGGCGTCTGGCTGGCCTGAAACCGCAGCGGGGGCTTGAGCGCGGCGCGGCTTTGGCCTAACGCTCGGCCATGCGAATTCTTTATCTTGGGGACGTGATGGGCCGTGCCGGTCGTCGCGTCATTGCCGAAGGGCTTCAGCCGCTGAAAGAGCGGCTGGGCGTCGATTTCACCATCGTGAACGGGGAAAATGCCTCGGGCGGCATGGGCCTGACCGGCGGTCACGCCAAGCTGATCCTGGATGCGGGCGCGGATTGCGTGACGCTGGGGGACCATGCCTTCGACCAGAAGGAAATGCTGTCCTTCATCGAGACCGAGCCGCGCGTCATCCGGCCGCTGAACTTCTCGAAGGTCGCGCCGGGCCGGGGCGCCCGCGTGTTCGAGGCGACGCGGGGCCGCAAGGTGCTGGTCGCGCAGGTGCTGGGGCAGGTGTTCATGAAGCGGCCCTTCGACGATCCCTTCTCGGCCATCGACACGGTTCTGCGCGCCCATCCGCTCGGCGGGTTGGTGCAGGCCGCGGTCGTCGACATCCATGCCGAGGCGACCAGCGAGAAGATGGCCATCGGCCATTGGTGCGATGGCCGCGCCAGCCTTGTCGTCGGCACCCATACCCATGTGCCGACCGCCGACACCATGATCCTGCCACGCGGCACTGGCTATCAGTCGGATGCAGGGATGTGCGGCGACTACGACAGCATCATCGGCATGGAAAAGGCCGAGCCCCTGCGCCGCTTCCTGACCGGCATGGCGTCCGAGCGCTTTACCCCCGCCGAGGGCGAAGCTACCATCTGCGGCGTGCTTGTCACCACCGATGATCGCAGCGGCAAAGCCGTCAAGATCGAGCCGGTTCGGCAGGGCGGTGTCCTGCAAGGGACGCAGCTTCCCGCCTGAGCGCAGCCGCTGCGGGCTGTTTTGCTTGCGGCGGTGCAGAAAATTATTCTAAAACCCATCGAAAGGGCCGTGATTTACGGCGCATGGGACAGAATTCTGCATGCTCGGATTCCAACTGACCGGAACCAACGCGGCGATTGCGATGCTTGTCATCGTCGCCCTCACATTCATCCAGTTCATCCGCGAGAAACACCCGCCAGAGGTCGTCGCGATCGGCTCTGCCGCCACGATGATGCTGCTGGGATTGCTGCCGGTAAAGGACGCAGCCAGCGTGCTTTCGAACGCCGCGCCCTGGACCATCGCCTTCATGTTCCTGATCATGGGCGGCCTGCTGCGGACCGGCGCGCTTGAGATGATGTCGCGGCTGGTTTCGGCCCGCGCCACGACCCATCCGATCCTGACAGTCTGCGCGCTGTTCGGTTTCGTGATCCTGGCATCGGCGATCATGAACAATACCCCGGTGGTGGCGGTGATGATTCCGATCTGCATCCAGCTTGCGCTGCGGATGGGCATGTCACCGTCGAAGCTGCTGATGCCGCTGAGCTACTTCACCATCCTGGGCGGGATGCTGTCGCTGATCGGCACCTCGACCAACCTTCTGGTGGACGGGGTGGCGCGCGAACAGGGGCTTGCCCATTTCACCATCTTCGAGATCGCGCCGGTCGGCATCGCCGTCACGCTGGCGGGCATCGCCTATTTCGCACTGATCGGTCGCAAGCTTTTGCCCGAACGCACTTCGCTGGCGGGCTTCCTGGGCTCACGGCGCGAGATGAAGTACTTCACCGAGGTCGCGATCCCCGAGGATTCCTCGCTTGTGGGGCAAAGCGTGACCGAGGTTGCCATGTTCAAGCGCGATGCTGTGCGCCTCGTCGACGTGCTGCGCGGCGATGCCTCGCTGCGGCGCAACCTGGCCGAGGTCGTGCTTGAGCCGGGCGACCGCGTCGTCCTGCGCACCGAAATGGCCGACCTGCTGGAAATGCAGGCCAACAAGAACCTGCAGATGGTCGACAAGCTCAGCTCGGTCGCGACCGAAACTGTCGAGGTCCTGATTTCTCCCGGCGCGCGGCTGATCGGTCGCAAGCTGGGCGACATGCGCCTGCGCCGCCGCTATGGCGTCTATGTGCTGGCCGCCCATCGTCGCAGTCAGAATATCGGCCGCCAGCTGGATGACCTGGTGGTGCGTGTGGGCGATACGCTGCTGCTGGAAGGTGCGCCCGAAGACATCGCCCGGCTTGCCGCCGACATGGAACTGGTCGACGTCTCGCGTCCGGCCGCCCGCGCCTATCGCCGCGAGCGCGCACCGATCGCGGTGCTTTGCCTGCTGGCGGTGGTGATCCTGGCGGCCGCAGATGTCGCGCCAATCCTTGCGCTGTCCTTCATCGCCGCGGCGGTGATTCTGGTCACGCGCTGCGTCGATGCGGAAGAGGCGTTCTCGTTCATCGACGGTCGGTTGCTGGCGATGATCTTTGCCATGCTCGCGGTCGGCGAGGCGCTGGAATATACCGGGACCGTCAACCTGATCGTCGATGCGCTGGCCCCTTCGCTGAAGGGATTGCCGCCCTTTGTCACGCTGTTCGGGATCTATTTCCTTGGCCTCGCCATGACAGAGGTGCTGTCGAACAACGCGGTCGCAGTCCTGCTGACCCCGATCGCCATCGCCTTGGCCAAATCGCTGGGCCATGATCCGCGCGCCTATGTGGTGGCGGTGATGTTCTCGGCCACGGTCGCCTTTGCGACGCCCATCGGCTATCAGACGCACATGATGGTCTATGGGCCGGGTGGCTATAAGTTCAGCGATTTCGTGAAGGTGGGGGTGCCGCTGGACATCATCACCGGTATCGTGGCCTGCCTGACGATCCCGCTGTTCTGGCCGCTGTAAGCGGTGGCCCGGTGCCGTTTCCCCGCGCCGTTCAGGCTGCGGGGAAGCCCGAGCGGACCGCGGCTTCGGCCTTGGCGGACAAGCTCTTGCGATTTTCGCCCTCGACCGGGATCGGATCATGCAGGCGCACGGTCACGCTGCCCTGCCTTGGTTGCGCCAGCACGGCCAGCAGGTGCGGACCCAGCGCCATGTCCCCGAACCAGCCATAAAAGCGCGGATCGCGTCCCGCAGGAGCGCGATAGATCGCAGTCACCGGCTGGATGGCAAGATCCGTGGGCAGGGCCGGGTCAAGGAAGCCCTGGAACAGCGTCGGCTTGAACGGCAGGACGCGGCGGCTGTCGGTGCTGGTGCCCTCGGGGAAGAACAACAGGCGATGCCCGGCATGGGTGCGCAGTGCGAATTCCTGGGCCTGCACCCGTGCCAGCCTTGGGTCGCGCGTCACGAAATGGGTATCGGTCACGCGGGTCAGGATATTGATGCCGGGCCAGCCCGCGACCTCGGCCTTCGAGACGAAGAAGACCGGCATGGCTGCGTTCAGCACGAAGATGTCCAGCCAGCCCGAATGGTTCGCGACGACCGCGCCCGGGCCGTGCATGGGTTGCCCCTCGCGCCGCCAGCGGATGCCGACGATCCACAGGACCATCCGGCAGACGCCCTGGACCCAAGGACCGGTCAGGGGGCGGCGCGGTCCGGCGAACAGACGCTCGATCCAGCGCAGCGGAAGGATCAGCAGGACGCCCAACAGCAGGACGGACAGCACGCCAAGACCGCGGGTCGCGACAAGGGCCCAGCCCAGCGGCCCGATCCGGGGGATTTCCGGGCTTGGATCGTCGCCGTACCAGGCGTGGCCATTCGTCGCCAGCGGGGGCACGTCCCGGGTGATGGTGTCCGTCATTGGGCCTGCCAGCGCGTCTCGTAGAACTTGCGGTGCTTCTGGGACATGGCTGCCGTATCGACCAGCAGGAACACGTCCGTCGTATTGAATTCGCGGTCCAGATAGGCGCCTTCGCCCACCGTGCCGCCCAAGCGCAGATAGGCCTTGATCAGCGGTGGCATCAGGGTCATCGCGCCGCGCCGTTCCAGCTGGTCGGCCGGGATCAGGTCCATGCGCTGGAACCCTTCGGGATGGGCGCGGGGGCGGATCTGCGGCAGGGCAAGATGGTGGTGGTGCAGCCAGGACAGCGGCTGGCTTAGCGCCTGGGCATCGGTCCCGTGGAACGAGGCGACGCCGAACAGAAGCTGGATCTCGCGGCTCAGGACGTATTCGGCCAGCGCGGTCCACAGAAGATACATGCCGGTGCCGCCGCGCATCCCTGCATCCACGCAGGAGCGTCCCAGTTCAAGCAGCGACCGCCCCGACTGGCGCAGCGGGTCCAGGTCGTATTCCGCGTCGCAATAGAAGCGTCCGAACTTTTCCGCGCGGTCGCCCGGCAGCAGGCGATAGACACCGACGACATGGTCGAGATCCGCGACCGAGCGGCGGTGATCGACCAGGACAAGATGATCGACCACGGGGTCGAATTCATCGCGTTCCAGCCGGTGCTGGTGATCGACCAGCGGGCCATCCGCGCCCAGCTCTTCGACGAAGACACGATAGCGCAGCCGCTGTGCGGCCAGCAGATCCGCCTCGCCAGTGGCGAGCCGCGTTTCAAGATACGAGCTCTCTGGCGTCATTCTTGGGGGGCCGGGCCTGTCATCATGCATTTTTCCGCACCGTGTCTAGGCGGGCGCGGGTCTTATTGCAACATCTCGCGTCATCGGCGGTACGGAAGGGCGCAGATGGTTGACGCACGCATAGGTTGTATTACGCAGATGCTTTCAGAGTTCAGGAGCCTTCGGTGACCAGTTCAAGACTGACATGACGGCCGTCGACCACCTGCTTTCCGGCATTGGCGAAATTGACCGTGATCCGGTCGCCGATCCGCGACTGGACCTGACCGATGCCCCATTCCGGCGCATTCGGATGCCGAACCAACATTCCGGGTTCAAGAATTTCATTCATGGCGCGCCGACTCCTCGCGTGACGAACAAGGCTAGACTTCAATGAACGACGTTACAATCAGCCGATCCACGGCATCCCCCTTTCCAGCGCTACCCGAACGGCTGGCAAGCCTGGTCAGCTCGCGCCTGTGCCACGATCTGATCTCTCCTCTGGGGGCGATCGGGAACGGGGTCGAGTTGCTGCAGATGTCGGGGGATTATCCGGGGCTGACGAAAAGCCCCGAGCTTGGGTTGATCGCCGAAAGCGTCGAGGCGGCGCGCGCCCGCATCCGCTGGTTCCGGTTGGCCTTTGGCCATGCCTCGGCCGAACAAAGGCTGGCGCTGAACGAGCTGGCGGGACTGATGGCCGACATCGAACGGCAGGGCCGCATCCGCGTGCGGCTGGAGGCGCAGGGCGACCTGCCCCGGTCCGAGGCGCGACTGATCCTGTTGGGCGTCATGTGCCTTGAGACCGCCTTGCCCTGGGGAGGCAGCATCCTCATCTGTCGCGGTGCCGTCGGCTGGCGCCTGCTGGCCGAGGCCGCGCGCACCAAGTCGGACCCCGCTCTTTGGGCTTGGCTTGATGCGGATCCGGCCCTTGAACGGGTCGAGCCGCAGCCGTCCGAGATCCATTTCCCGCTTCTGGCCGCCTTTGCCGCGCAGGAGGGACGCAGCCTTGGCTGGGAACTGGACGAGAAGGGCGGAGAGATCTGGTTTCATGGCGCCCAATCCGGCTTGCGCCAGGGGGGCTAGTCCTCGATCGCGTCCAGCGCCTGCTCGATCCGCCGCGCCCAGGAAGCGGGCGGATCGGGGTTTTCGTCCAGAAGCCGGGTCAGCGCCTCGGTCCCGGCGGCAGCGTCGCGGGTCAGAAGCGCAAGTCCGGCCTCCAGCCGCAATTGCGGCGCGCCGCGAAGCGCAACGTCGCGCAGCAGCGGCTCGACGCGCGCGCCGTGCCGCTTCAGCGCGGCGCTGGCCAGGTTGAAGCTGTAACGGATCGAGTTCCGCCGCGCCTCTCGGTGCAGGTTGCGGATCCTGACCGGGTCCAGCCGGTCCTGCACCAGCATGGTCGAGACGTTGCCGATGCGCCCGATATCGGCAATGACGCCGCTGGCCGGGTGGCCGCCATGCGGCAGGGCCACCAGTCGCAGCAACGGAAAGGCTGCGCCGATGCGCAGCGCGTGCTGGCGGTCGGCCGAAATCGCGGGATCGAACAGCAGGACGCCGGAAAGCCCCGGATTGCCCCATTCCTCGGGGCAGGGCATGTCGCGCCCGATGCGGGCGAATTTCCGATGCCGTCCGGGGTCATAGGGGGCGATGGCGGGGTCGATGCAATATTGCGGCGATACGGCCAGGATGCGGCGGACGCGGGCCGCGCGCGAATAAAGCAGTGCCCCGTAACCGCCCATCGAGAAGCCCGAGGCCGTCACCTCGTCATAGCCAGCCGTCGCCTTGTCCAGCGCCGCAGCGAGGTCATCGCTTTTCGCGGACAGGAACCAGTCGCGCCGCGCGGTCTGCACGGTCAGCGCATCGATGCCAAGCCTTTCAGCAAAACGCGGGCACTGGGTCGGTTCGAACCCCTGCATCCGTTCGCGCCCCGGCTCAAAACAGACGACGACGCGCGAACTGCCACCGGGCGCGCGAAACAGCGTCACCCGGTGGCGGCCATCCTGATGCAGCCGCTGGGCCTGCCTTGCGGCAGGGACCTCAGGGGCGGATGGTGCCGTCACCCGTGACCAGATATTTGAAGCTGGTCAGCTGCTCGGCGCCGACGGGTCCGCGCGCGTGCATCTTGCCGGTCGCGATGCCGATTTCTGCGCCCATGCCGAACTCGCCCCCGTCCGCGAACTGGGTCGAGGCGTTGCGCATCAGGATCGCGCTGTCGAGGCCGCTGAAGAAGCGTCCGGCGGTGGCGTCGTTCTGGGTCAGGATGGATTCCGTGTGCCCCGAACCGAAGCGGCGGATATGGGAGATCGCCTCGTCCACGCCATCGACCAGCTTCACGGCGATGATCTTGTCGAGGAACTCCTGCCCGAAATCCGATGGCTGGGCGGGGATGGTACCTGCGACCTGGGCAAGCTCACCCTCTGCCCGGACTTCGACCCCCGCGTCCAGGAGGTCCTGCACCAGCACGGCGCCGTGCCGTGCATAGAAGGCACGGTCGATCAGCAGGCATTCGGCGGCACCGCAGATGCCGGTGCGGCGGGTCTTGGCGTTCAGGACCACCCGGCGCGCCTTTTCCACGTCCGCATCGCCATCGGCATAGACGTGGCAAATCCCTTCAAGGTGGGCAAAGACCGGAACGCGGGCCTCCTTCTGCACCAGTCCGACCAGACCCTTGCCGCCCCGCGGGATGATCACGTCGATCAGGCCCTGTGCGCGCAGCATCGCGGCCACGGCCTCGCGGTCGCGGGTCGGGACAAGCTGGATCGCGGCGTCGGGCAGGCCCGCCTGGCGCAGGCCGGTGGCCAGCGCGGCATGGATCGCGGCCGAGGAGTTCAGGCTTTCCGAGCCGCCGCGCAGGATCACGGCATTGCCCGATTTCAGTGCCAGCGCCGCCGCATCCGCTGTGACGTTCGGGCGGCTTTCATAGATGACGCCGATCACGCCCAGGGGGGTCGCCACGCGCTGGATGTGCAGGCCGTTCGGGCGGTCCCATTCGGCCAGCACACGGCCCACGGGATCGGGCTGGGCGGCGACGGCACGCAGACCTTCGGCCATCGCGCGGATGCGCGGGCCGTCAAGCCGCAGGCGGTCCATCATGGATGGCGCAAGACCCTTTGCGGCGGCAAAGCCCATATCTTCGGAATTGGCATCGAGGATCGCGGTTTCCGATGCAATGATCGCGTCGGCCGCGCCGATCAGGGCGGCGTGCTTGCGTTCGGCGCTGGCTTCGGCCAGCACAAGCGTCGCATCGCGCGCAGCCTTGCCAAGCGTGGCGATCAGGGCATCCGCGTCGGTCTGGGTCAGGTCTTTCATGTCGGCATTCCCTTGGATGTGCCATGAGATAGGCCGGGGCCGCGCGAAAAACCAGCGTTGAAAGGGGGAAGGTGCAGGATTCTGTTGCCAGGTTCCTGCGGACCCCGCCTTACACTGCTAGGCGCAAGGGCTTAAGGTTCGGTAACTCGAACTGCTTACGCAGCCAGAGCGACCGGAGCACGGTTGTCGTTGGCAACTGTACAATTTGCACCGATAACGGTGGTAGCTCACCGAGACAAAGCAAACAGCTTTAGACGTTCGTCGATCCTGTTTCGACCCCAGGTGCCCCCAACGAGGGAGTTTGGTGGAGTCGCCGGGTACCGCCCCCGGGTCCGATCCGCTTATTACCTGCGCGTTTATGTCCATAGTCCGGGCGAACCCGAACAGGGCGAATATAGGCGCGGGCGGGGGGCAGCGCAAGGGCGGGGGAACGTCCCGTTCCCCCCTTGCTCCGCCCCCGTCGGACGCACCAATTCCCCCCTTTGGGGTATTTCCGAAACGATGAGGGGGCGCGGTTCTTCGCGCCCCCTGAAACGATTTAACCTCAGATCCGGATCAGAAGCCGGCCTTGATCTTTTCGAATTCGGCCAGTTGGCGTTCGCGCTGTGCCGGGTCGTTCGGGGTCTGGGCCAGGATCGGGGCGTCGACCGCGGACAGGCCTTCCTTCACCGCGGGTTCGTCCTTGATCGTCTCCATCGCGACGGTCGAGGTATGGCCGTAGCCGATCGTGTCCAGCAGGCCCTTGGCCGCTTCGGGGGCAAGCCAGGCATTGATGAAGTCATAGGCCTTGTCTTCATTGCCAGGTCCGTCCTTGAGATTGACGAAACCGCAGAAGAAGGTCGACGAGCCTTCCTTCGCCGCGCGCTGGAAGCCGACCGGGAAGCCTTCATTCTGCAAAAGCACGACGCCGTCGTTCCAGGACCATGCGACATCGACCGCGCCCGAGGCCATCAGCTGCGCCTGTTCCGAGGGGTCGGCCCAATAGGCGGCGACGTTCTGATGCGCCTTGCGCAGCCAGTCGGCGGCGGCGGTGAACTGTTCGTCCGTCACCTTGGTCCAGTCCGTCACGCCCGTTGCCAGATAGGCCAGCGCCCAGACGTCATCTGCCGAATCGGGCAGCGAGGTGCGGCCCTGGTATTTCGGGTCGATGAAGACGTTCAGGCTGGCCACGTCCTCGGCCGGGACGTTGTCGGCATTATAGGCGATGGCGGTCGCGCCCCAGTCCGTCGGGATGTACCAGACGCCCTTGTCATCCTTGAAGATCGGCGAATCCAGGAATTTCGGGTCGATCGTCGCGAAGGCGGGGATCTTCGAGACATCCCAGGGTTCGATCAGCCCGGCATCGCGATATTTCGACACCATCTGCGAGCAGGGATGCGCGACATCCGCTTTGAACCCCGAGGCGAGCTTCTGATACGCCTCGTCATCGTCGCCATAGAAGGCGAAGGTCGGGCTGTCGCCGTTCTTGTCGATATAGCCCTGGAAGATCGAGGGTTCCTCGAATCCGGCCCAGTCGAATACGGTCAGCTGGGAATCGGCGGCATGGGCAGGCATGGCAAGCGCCGCGCCCGTGAGGATGAGCGAAAGGGCGGAGGAGCGCAGAAGTTTCATCTGGGACCTTGTCTAATGCGTGGCAGATGATCGAACGCTAGCCGCGGCAGGGGCACCCCGCAAGCATTCGCTGCACGTGCGGCATGGTCAAACCCGCCGCCGCATCGCAACCGGG
This sequence comes from Paracoccus broussonetiae, assembly GCF_031854425.1. Taxonomy (NCBI): domain Bacteria; kingdom Pseudomonadati; phylum Pseudomonadota; class Alphaproteobacteria; order Rhodobacterales; family Paracoccaceae; genus Paracoccus; species Paracoccus broussonetiae. The sequence goes on from NZ_JAVRQI010000004.1 coordinate 201,736, forward strand.
CGCGGGTGTGGGGGCTATTCCGGCAGCATGATCTCTGGCCCGCCGACGATGCGGGCGTCGGGGGCGCCGATCAGGTCGTCGTCGCGGCCCTCAAAATCTACGGCGCGCAAAATGGTCTGGATCGCAGCGATCCGGGCGCGGCGTTTGTCATCGGCGCGGATCACCGTCCAGGGCGCGATGCCGGAATGGCTGCGGCGCAGCGTGTCGTGGATGGCGTCGGTGTAATCGTCCCACTTCGCCAGCCCGTCCACGTCGATCTGGCTAAGCTTCCACTGCTTCAGGGGGTCTTTCTCGCGATCGAGGAAGCGCTGCAATTGCTCGGCGCGACCGACATTCAGCCACAGCTTGACGAGGATGATCCCGTCGTCGACCAGCACGTTTTCGAAATGCGGCAGCTGGCGGAAAAATGTCTCGCGCTGGCTGTCGGTCGAGAAGCCGAAGACCTTCTCGACAACGCCGCGGTTGTACCAGCTGCGATCAAACAGGGCGATTTCACCCGCCGCCGGAAGCCAGTCAACATAGCGCTGGAAATACCACTGGCCGGTTTCACGCTCGGTCGGTTTCGGCAGCGCGACGATATAGGCCGAGCGCGGGTTCAGGTTTTCACGCACGCGCTCGATGGTGCCACCCTTGCCGGCAGCGTCGCGACCTTCGAACAGGACGACGATGCGCTTTCCGGTCTGGATCACGTCGCGCATCAGGCGGACAAGCTGCAATTGCAGCGCCTCCATGCGCTCGTCGTAATCCTTGGACTTCATCTCCTCGTCATAGGGATAATCCCTGTCGAGGATCTCTCGGTCGCGGGCGCCGGTGATCTCCTTGCGGATCGCGTCCGGGGCGTCCTTTTCAAGATACCGGCTGATCGCGCCTACGAAGGGCAGATCGGGCAGCTCCGGCGCAGTCGACTTGTCCCCGGATTTCTTCGCCATGCTCAGCCCTTTCCGATGCGCCCGATGTCGTAATAGGTGGTCTGGTAGATCTCGTTGATCCAGTTACCGTAAAGCAGGTGGGCATGGCTGCGCCAGCGGTTCGTGGGCTGCTGTCCGGGGTCGTCGTCAGGGTAATAGTTGACCGGCACGTTGATCTGTTTGCCCGAGATCACGTCGCGGTCATATTCGTCCTTCAGCGTCGTGCTGTCATATTCGAAATGGTTGAAGACATAGAGCGCGCGATGCCCCGCATCCTCGATCAGGCAGGGCCCGACCTGATCCGAGGCGATCAGCGTGCGCAAGCCGGGGGTGGCGTCGACCTCGGGTTGGCGGACCTCGGTCCAGCGGCTGACCGGGACCAGCACGTCATCCGAGAAGCCGCGCAGATAGGGACTGGCGGGGGCAAGGTTGCGATGCCGGAAGCAGCCGAAGGCCTTGTGGTCCAGGACGTGCTTTTCCAGCCGGTTGAAATGCCAGGCCATCGCCATGCCGCCCCAGCAGACGCCGAAGGTCGAATGCACATGGGTCTGGGTCCATTCGAAGACGCGGGTCAGCTCGTCCCAATAGGTCACCTGGTCAAAGGGCAGGTGTTCGATGGGTGCGCCGGTGATGATCAGGCCGTCGAATTTCTCGCCCGTTGCCTCGACGTCGCAGAAGCGGCGGTAGAAGCTTTCCATGTGATCGGCGGCCGTGTTGCGGCTTTCGTGGTCCGACATGCGGATCAACTGGAAGTCGATCTGCAGGGGCGTCGCGCCTATCAGCCGGGCAAACTGGTTCTCGGTCTGGATCTTCTTGGGCATCAGGTTCAAGAGTCCGATGCGCAAGGGCCGGATATCCTGGGTCGCGGCCCGGCCCGGCGACATGACCATCACGCCTTCATTCGACAGGATGTCGAAGGCGGGCAGGTCATTTGGCAGGGTAATGGGCATCATGCGTCCTTTCTGTCGATGGCAAGTCCGATCAGGGCGATCAGGTCTTCGGGCGTCTTCACCCCGGCGACCTCCTCGGCCAGGATGGTCACGCCGCGCCGGGCCATGGCCTGATAACGGGGCTGGCGATGGGCCAGCGCGCGGGCATAGGTCCAGCGGATGAAATCGTCGGGATTGACCTGTTCCTCGGTCAGGCCTTTTTCAACCCTGTAGGCCGTCCAGGCGCGGTCGAGGAACTGGGGCTGGTAATACATCGGCTTCGGCGCGCGGTCGAAGCGGCGCACCAGTTCCGCCGTATGCGCATCTGATCCGCGGATCCAGACCAGCAGCATGTCGCGCTGAAGCGCGTCCAGGACCGGGTCGTCATCGGCAAAGGGGTCGACCACTTCGCAGACCGAACCCCCCGAATCACATACGAAATTCGGAATGGCATAGATCTCCTGCGCGCGGCGGATGAAATGGCTGCCATCCAGCAGCGCCGCGATCTCGGCGGTGCGGTGCTGGTCCTGGCGGCGCATGTATTCCTCGAAATCCAGCCCCCCGCGCGAGGGGCTGCCGGGCTTGCCCAGATAGGTGGACAGCGGGGCCAGGTTCTCGAACGTGATGTTCGAGGCGATATAGACCGAATCCGACAGCAAAAGCTCGCGCAGGAAGGGGACCTTCATCGCCTCGCGCTTGAAGTTGTCGGCAATCAGTTCCCCCATGTAGCGGGTGCCGATCCGGTAATCGACCGAGTAATGGAACCAGTCGCCGGCATTGCGCAGCATGCTGGCCAGATAGGTCTTGCCCAGCCCGGACATGCCGAAGAAAAGCACGCGCTTGCGCGGTGCTGCCTGCCATTCGGCCCTGGTCTTGTAAAGCATGGTCCATCCTTTGCCGGGTCAGCGATAGTTAAAGCGCCGCGCCGGGATAGGAAAGGGGCAGGCGGCCCGCTGCCGGGCTTCGCGGAAAGGATGAATCCGTTGTAGCGCGATCACACCTTTCGCGCTATCATCCCGCCCAGACCCGGAAAAACGGGCACCCGGAAACGGGATATGGCAGAGGCAGTGACGGCGGTTCATCCATGACCGAAATGGTCTTTGGCACCACGCCCGTTCGGGCTGGTGATCCGATTCTTCCCCGTTGGTGGCGCACGGTCGACCGATGGTCGCTCGCCTGCGTCCTGGGGCTGTTCGCGATAGGGTTGTTGCTGGGGCTGGCGGCCTCGGTTCCGCTGGCGGAAAAGAACAACCTGCCGCAATTCTATTACGTGACCCGACAGGCGGTCTTCGGCGCGATGGCGCTGGTGGTGATGATGGTCATCTCGACCTTCTCGCCGCGCTTCGTGCGTCGGATTGCCGTCCTGGGCTTTGCCATCGCTATGGTCGCGATCGTGCTTCTGCCCTTCATCGGCACCGATTTCGGCAAGGGCGCTGTGCGCTGGCTGCGACTGCCGGGCGGGATGTCCGTCCAGCCGTCCGAGTTCCTGAAGCCCTGCTTCATCGGCATCTGCGCCTGGTTCATGGCGGCCAGCCAAGAGGTGGGCGGCCCCCCCGGACGGCTGTATTCGGCCGGAGTCGCGGGGGCAGTCGTCGTTCTGCTGGCGCTTCAGCCAGACTTCGGCCAGGCCTCGCTGGTGCTGTTTTCCTGGTGCGTGATGTATTTCATCGCGGGCGCGCCGCTTTACCTGCTGTGCAGTGTCCTTGGCGTGTCGGTGGTCGGCGCGGTCTTCGCCTATGGCGCATCGGAACACTTCGCGCGGCGCATTGACGGTTTCCTTGCGGCCGAGGTCGATCCCCGCACCCAGCTTGGCTATGCCGCGAACGCCATCCAGGAGGGCGGCTTCTTCGGTGTCGGCGTGGGCGAGGGCTCGGTCAAGTGGTCGCTGCCGGATGCCCATACCGATTTCATCATCGCCGTCGCGGCCGAGGAATACGGCCTGATCATGGTGCTGGCGATCATCGTGCTTTACAGCACCGTGGTCGTGCGTTCGCTGCTGCGGTTGCGGGATGAACGCGATCCCTTTGCGCGGATCGCGGGCACCGGACTTGCCTGTGCCTTCGGCGTGCAGGCCCTGATCAACATGGGCGTCGCCGTCCGACTGCTGCCGGCCAAGGGGATGACATTGCCCTTCGTCAGCTATGGTGGGTCGTCGGTCATCGCCTCGGGCGTGGCGGTCGGGATGCTGCTGGCGCTGACGCGATCACGCCCGCAGGGGCGGATCTCGGACGTGTTCGGGCGGGGACGGTCATGAACACCGTGAAGGTTCCCTATTGCCTGATCGCCGCGGGCGGAACGGGCGGGCACATGTTCCCGGCCCAGTCTCTGGCCGAGGAACTTCTGGACCGCGGCTGGCGGGTCACGCTGTCGACCGATGAACGCGGCGCGCGCTACGCCGGGGGCTTTCCCCACTCGGTAACGCGTGAGGTGGTGAATTCCGCGACCACGGCGCGTGGCGGTATGCTTGCGCGGGTCGCGGCCCCGCTGCGCATCGGCAGCGGCGTCCTGTCCGCGCTGCGTGCGCTGCGGGCCGACCGTCCCGCGGTGGTCGTGGGCTTTGGCGGCTATCCGACGATTCCTGCCATGTCGGCGGCGCTGTCGCTGCGCATTCCGCGCATGATCCACGAACAGAACGCGGTGATGGGCCGCGTGAACGGCGTCTTTGCGCGCCATGTGAACAAGATCGCCTGCGGCACCTGGCCGGCCGAACTGCCCCAGGGCGTGCAGGGCGTCCATACCGGCAACCCCGTGCGCCAGGCCGTGCGAGAGCGCGCCGGCGCCGCCTATCACCCTCCGGGGGACGGGCCGCTGAACGTGCTGGTCATCGGTGGCAGTCAGGGTGCCCGCGTGTTGTCCGACATGGTCCCCGAGGCCATGGCGGGCCTTCCGCCCGAGGTTCGCGCGCGGTTGCGCGTCAGCCATCAGGCCCGGGTCGAGGACGGCCCCCGCGTCACAACAGCCTATCGCGAGGCCGGGATCGAGGCCGAGGTTCAGCCCTTTTTCGAGGACGTTCCGCAACGTCTTACCGACTGCCATCTGGTCGTCAGCCGGGCGGGCGCGTCCTCGCTTGCGGACATCACCGTGATCGGCCGTCCGGCCATCCTGATCCCGTTCGCGGCCGCCAGCGGCGACCACCAGACAGCCAATGCCCGTGCCCTTGGGGAATCGGGCGCGGCCATGGTGCTTCCCGAATCCGTGCTTGACGCCGAGAGCCTGAGGCGCGACATGCGGGAGATTCTTTCGGACGGCGCGCGCGCCACCTCCATGGCTGCGGCTGCATTGGCCCTTGGTCGCCCTGACGCGGCGCAGCGACTTGCAGATCTAGCGACGGACCTGACCGCATGAACGCAGCGACCAAACTTCCGGGCGAACTTGGCCCCATTCATTTCATCGGCATCGGTGGGATCGGCATGTCCGGCATCGCCGAGGTGCTGATGACGCTGGGCTATGCCGTGCAGGGGTCGGATGCGAAGCGGTCCAAGATCACCGACCGCCTGGAATCCCTGGGCGCCACGATCTTCGAGGGGCAGGGCGCACAGAACATCGGCGAGGCGGGCGTCGTCGTCATCTCGACCGCGATCAAGAAGGGCAACCCCGAGCTTGAGGAAGCCCGCCGCCGTGGCCTGCCCATCGTGCGCCGGGCCGAGATGCTGGCGGAACTGATGCGCCTGCGTTCGAACGTCGCGATTGCGGGCACGCATGGCAAGACCACCACGACCACGATGGTCGCGACCCTGCTGGATGCCGGCGGCTTCGATCCGACGGTCATCAATGGCGGCGTGATCCATGCCTATGGCTCGAACGCCCGCGCCGGCGCAGGTGAGTGGATGGTGGTCGAGGCCGATGAAAGCGACGGCAGCTTCAACCGCCTGCCCGCGACCATCGCCATCGTCACCAACATCGACCCCGAGCATATGGAGCACTGGGGCAGCTTCGACGCGCTGCGCAAGGGCTTCCAGGACTTCATCTCGAACATTCCGTTCTATGGCCTTGCCGTCTGCTGCACCGACCACCCCGAGGTGCAGTCGCTGGTCGGCAAGCTGACCGACCGCCGCGTCGCGACCTTCGGCTTCAACGCCCAGGCGGATGTTCGTGCGATCAACCTGCGCTATGAGGACGGTATCGCCCATTTCGACATCGCCCTTCAGGGCGAGGCCGAGCTGAACGATGGCGAGATCCCGGTGATCGAAGGCTGCACCCTGCCGATGCCGGGTGACCACAACGTCTCGAACGCGCTGGCGGCAGTGGCCGTTGCCCGCCATCTGGGCATGAAACGCGCCCAGATCCGCGAGGCGCTGGCGAAATTCGGTGGGGTCGGGCGCCGCTTCACCCGCGTCGGTGTCGTGAACGGCGTGACCATCATTGACGATTACGGCCATCACCCGGTCGAGATCGCGGCGGTGCTGAAGGCCGCCCGGCAGGCAACCAAGGGCCGCGTCATCGCTGTCCACCAGCCGCACCGCTACACTCGTCTCTCCAGCCTGTTCGACGATTTCTGCACCTGCTTCAACGAAGCCGATGTCGTCGCCATTGCCGAGGTCTATTCCGCGGGCGAGGAGCCGATCCCCGGCGCATCGCGCGACGATCTGGTTGCAGGGCTGATCGCGCATGGCCATCGCCACGCCCGCGCCGTCATCGACGAGGCCGACCTGGCCCGGCTGGTCCGCGAACAGGCCCGGCCCGGCGACATGGTCGTCTGCCTGGGGGCGGGGACGATCTCGACCTGGGCGAACAATCTTCCCGAGCGATTGCAGGAGTGGGCCGCGTGAGCGAACTGGCCAGCCATCCCGCGACCGCGGCAATCTGCGCGCTGAGCTGGGCGTTTCTCAGCTGCATGCTTCCTTTCCTGCGTCCCGGCCCGCGTCATGTCGCGCTGTGGGCGCTGGTTCTCGCCGGCGTCCCGGTGCTGGGCTGGCTGACCTTCCTGTACGGACCCGGCTTTGGCGTCTTGTTCATGGCGCTTGGCCTGTCCATCCTGGTCTGGCCGCCGGTCGAATGGATGCGCAGGCGGCAGGGAACCTCCTGACCGTGGCGCTGGTCTGGGCCGTCGTCATTTTCGTCGCCCTGGGCCATCTGTGGATCGGCTATCGTCGCGCCGCCATGCGGTCCTGGCGTCAGCTGGGCGCGGCGCTTGCGGTGCTGCTGGCGGGCGCGCTGGTCTGTCAGTTAATCGGAGAGGGCAAGACCGGCGGTTATCTGGCCGGGATCATCGGTTTCATGATGATGCTGCTGTTGCTGATCGCGGCCGGTTCGCTGGCTCTGGGCGGATTGATCCGACTGGGCCTTGAGGCGGCGGGAAGGCCCCGGCTGACCGTCGTTGCATTGCCCTGGTGGGATCTGGCGGTCGTCGGGACATTCGCAGCGCTGGCCATCGGTTTCAGCGCGGCCGAGTAGGGCGCGCCCGATTGACGCCCGATCCGGCCTTGATTACGAGCAGCCCATGACCCAGACGCTTCCGACCCCCCGCGGCATGCTGACCCCGAACCGGTCTTTGGCCGAACTGACCTGGCTTCGCGTCGGCGGCCCGGCAGAGGTGCTGTTCCAGCCCGCCGATCATGACGATCTGGCCGCATTCCTGGCGGCGCTTGACCCCTCCGTCCCGGTCTTTCCGATCGGGGTGGGGTCGAACCTGATCGTGCGCGACGGCGGCATTCGGGGCGTGGTCATCCGTCTGGGCCGGAACTTCAACGCCATTGAATGCGACGGCGAGTTCGTCACGGCGGGCGCAGCGGCGCTTGATGCCCATGTCGCCCGCCGCGCGGCCGAGGCCGGGCGGGATCTGACCTTCCTGCGCACCATCCCCGGCAGCATCGGCGGTGCGGTCCGGATGAATGCGGGCTGCTATGGCTCGTATGTCGCCGATCATCTTGTCTGGGTCCGGGCCGTGGCGCGCGACGGCAGCCGTCACGAGATCCCGGCTGCCGACCTGCGCTTTGGCTATCGCCAGTCCGAACTGCCCGAAGGCTGGATCGTGACCGAGGCCCGCTTCCGCGCCGATGCCGGCGATCCCGCAACCCTGCTGGCCCGGATGGAAGAGCAGCTTGCCCGTCGCGACGCCAGCCAGCCGACCCGCGATCGCAGTGCCGGTTCGACCTTCCGCAACCCGGCCGGGTTTTCCTCGACCGGGCGCGCGGATGACAGCCACGAGTTGAAAGCCTGGTCCTTGATCGATGCGGCAGGCTTGCGCGGTTATCGCCTTGGCGGCGCGCAAATGTCCGAGAAGCACCCGAATTTCCTGCTGAATGCCGAAGGCGCAACCGCTGCGGATCTTGAAGCTTTGGGCGAATATGTGCGCAGCCGCGTACGCGAGACCAGCGGCCATGACCTGCAATGGGAAGTCATTCGCATAGGTGAGCCGTAACCCGCCGGTCTGACTGGAAAAATCGCGCGGAACGCGAAAAGGGACTTTTGCGGAAAGGGATCAGCGGCTATCCTCATGGGATAAATACCCGGATCAACCGGGTGCATGAGGCGGAAATTGGCGGGCAGGTCGAGCAGGACAGCCCCGAAAGTCGCAGTTCTCAAGGGCGGACCCTCGGCCGAGCGCGAGGTGTCCCTGTCCTCGGGGCGGGAATGCGCGCAGGCGCTGCGGCAAGCGGGCTATGAAGTCACCGAGATTGATGCGGGCAAGGATCTGCCCGAGCGCCTGGCCGAGGCCGCGCCAGATGTCGTGTTCAACGCGCTGCATGGCCGTTGGGGCGAGGATGGCTGCGTTCAGGGCCTGATGGAATGGCTGGGCGTGCGCTATACGCATTCCGGCGTCCTCGCCTCGGCCATCGCGATGGACAAAAGCCGCGCCAAGCAGGTGTTCCGCGATGCCGGGCTGCCGGTGCTGGAAAGCCTGATCGCCGACGCCGCCGAGGTGCGCACACGCCACGTGCTGCCACCGCCCTATGTCGTCAAGCCGAATGACGAAGGATCGTCGGTCGGCGTCTATATCGTGCATGAAGCCGCGAACAGCCCGCCGCAACTGTCCGACCAGATGCCCGCGCGGGTCATGGTCGAAACCTATGCGCCGGGGCGCGAGCTGACGGTCGCCGTGCTGGGCGATCGCGCGCTGGGTGTGACCGAGATCGTCACGACCGGCTGGTACGACTATGACGCGAAATACAAGCCCGGCGGCTCGACCCATGTCGTGCCTGCCGAGGTTCCGGCCCAGATCGATGCCGCGTGTCGCGACTATGCCATCCGCGCCCATGCGGCTCTGGGATGTCGTGGCCTGAGCCGCAGCGACTTCCGCTGGGACGACAGCCGCGGGCTGGACGGGCTCATCATCCTTGAAACGAACACCCAGCCCGGCATGACCCCGACCTCGCTGGCGCCCGAACAGGCGGCCAAGGTCGGAATGGATTTCCCGGCACTGTGCAGCTGGATCGTCGAGGAGGCGCTATGCAGGGCCTGAACCCCTTTGGCCAAGGTCACGGCGATGCCGCGCGTCCCGCGCCGATCCGTCACGCGCCCCTGCGCCCCGCCCCGCAGGCCAAGGTGACGCAGCGCCGCGACCCGGCGCCGTCGCGCTTGGCGTATCGCCTGAACCGGATGATGCTGCGTCCGCTGATCCGGCGCCTTGTCCGCATCGGGATCCCCGCCTTTCTGGCCGCGATGGTGGCCGGGATCTGGCTGTCGGATGAAACCCGCCGGGCGAATCTGGCCAGCGGAATCGACGGGATCGTGGACAAGGTCCAGCATCGCGACGCCTTCATGGTCCACTCGATGGAAATCGAGGGTGCCTCGGAAGCCGTGGACAAGGGGCTGCGCGCGATGCTGCCGGTCCAACTTCCGGCCTCCAGCTTCGATATCGATTTGGAAAAGCTGCGCGAACGCGTGCTGATGCTGGATGCCGTCGAATCGGTCCAGCTTCGGGTCACGCCCGGCGGCGTGCTGTCGGCCGCCGTGACCGAGCGGGTTCCGACCGTCCTTTGGCGCCATGCCCGCGGGATCGAGCTTCTGGACAAGACCGGCCACCGCGTCGCTTCGGTCACGTCGCGCGAGGTTCGCAAGGATCTGCCGATCATCGCGGGCGAGGGGGCCGACCGCGCCGCGCCCGAGGCTCTGGCGCTGATCGATGCGGCCGGGCCGATCCTGCCGCGGCTACGTGGGCTGGAACGTATCAGCGCGCGGCGTTGGGATGTGGTTCTGGAAGGCGGCCAGCGCATCAAGTTGCCCGAGGAAGGCGCGCTACGCGCACTTGAGCGTGCGATTGCCATGGATCAGGGGCAGGGGCTGCTGTCCCGCGACGTATCCGTCGTGGACCTGCGTCTGGAAGCCCGCCCGGTCGTGCGGATGGGGCTGGATGCGCAGAACGCGATCCGCCGGGCCCGTGGCCAGGACGAGATCGGGCCGGACGGACAGCCCATTGCATCGGGCGCTGACGGCAAGAGCAAGGGCAAGACCGGGACGACTTCGGGAAGTGGCGTGAAAAAGACCTGACAAAGGGTCGAGGGGGCAGGGACATGAAGGATCTGTATCAGGGCCAGCGCGCGATGCGGAACATGCGCCGACAGGCCATGCAACGCGGCGTGATCGCCGTGCTGGACATCGGAACCTCGAAGATCGCTTGCCTGGTCCTGCAATTCGACGGTCCCGGCCAGTTCCGCGAGACGGATGGCGTCGGCCCCATGGCGGGACAGTCGAACTTTCGCGTGATCGGCACGGCGCATACCCGATCCCGAGGGATGCGCTTCGGCGAAATCCAGAACATGGCGGAAACCGAACGCGCGATCCGCACCGTCATCCAGTCCGCGCAGAAGGCGGCGGGGACTCGTGTCGATCACGTCATCGCCTGCATCTCGGGGGCAAGGCCCGCGTCCTATGGGCTGGCCGGGGAGCTTCCCCTGGCCGGAGGCAAGGTCGCGCAGGACGATGTGGCGCGCGTGCTGGGCGCCTGTGAGGTGCCCGATTTCGGGCGCGGTCGCGAAGTGCTGCACGCCCAGCCGGTCAACTTCGCCGTCGATGGGCGCACAGGGCTTGCCGATCCGCGCGACCATTCCGGCGAGCGCCTGGCGGTGGACATGCATGTCCTGACCGTCGACGGGGACGCGGCTGGCAATCTTGTCCATTGCATCCGGCGCTGCGACATGGAGCTTGCGGGCGTGGCCTCGGCCTCATACGCCTCGGGGCTGGCCGCGCTGGTCGAGGACGAGCAGGAGCTGGGCGCCGCGTGCATCGATCTGGGCAGCGGCGCGACCGGGGTCTCGGTCTTCATCAAGAAGCACATGATCTTTGCCGATGCCGTGCGCTTTGGCGGCGATCTGATCACGCAGGATATCTCCAAGGGGTTGCGCGTCAGCTATGCGCAGGCGGAACGCCTGAAGACGCTTCACGGCGGGGTCGAGGCGACCGGTCGCGACGACCGCGAGATGATCGAGCTGGGTGGTGATACGGGCGACTGGGATACCGACCGGCGCAGCGTCAGCCGCGCCGACCTGATCGGCATCATGCGTCCGCGCGTCGAGGAAATTCTGGAAAACGTAGCCGAGATTCTGGATGCGGCGGGTTTCGAATTCATGCCTGCGCGTCAGGTCGTGCTGACCGGCGGCGGCAGCCAGATCCCCGGACTGGACGTGCTGGCGGCGCGGATGTTGGGCCAGAATGTCCGGATCGGGCGTCCGCTTCGGATCCAGGGACTCCCGCATAACGCGACCGCTCCGGGGTTCTCGGCGGCGATCGGGCTGGCCCTGCTGACGGCCCATCCGCAAGACGAATGGTGGGATTTCGAAATGCCTGCAGAAGCCTATCCGGCGCGCAGCCTGCGCCGGGCCTATCGGTGGTTCAAGAACAACTGGTAGTTGAGAAATGACTTGATGCGGTGGTGGCGGGAATCATTCCCACCACATGCTGGGGAATGGGCAAGATACCGCCGAAATACGCGGTGATTCCCGCCATATTTTGTGGAACGACCGTGATTTTAGGGTGACGCTGCGGCCGAATCTGGCTAGGCTTTCACCTATACGGGGATTCGACCGGACCGCGCACAGATCCGGCGCAACAGACAAGGCAGGCGAGACATGGAACGGCAGATCCATCTGATGCTGAACGATGACCAGGAACTGAAGCCGCGTATCACCGTTTTCGGCGTCGGTGGTGCAGGTGGCAACGCGGTCAACAACATGATCGACAAGCAGCTCGAAGGTGTCGAGTTTGTCGTTGCCAATACCGATGCCCAGGCCCTGACCAATTCCAAGGCGGAAAGCCGCATCCAGATCGGTCCCAAGGTGACCGAGGGTCTGGGCGCGGGTGCCAAGCCCTCGATCGGCGCCAAGGCCGCCGAAGAGACGATTGAAGATATCGTCGATCACCTGATGGGCGCGCATATGTGCTTCATCACCGCCGGCATGGGCGGTGGCACCGGCACCGGCGCCGCCCCGATCATTGCCCAGGCCGCGCGCGAGATGGGGATCCTGACCGTCGGCGTCGTGACCAAGCCCTTCCAGTTCGAGGGCACAAAGCGGATGCGCCAGGCCGAGGATGGGGTCGAGGCCCTGCAAAAGGTCGTCGACACGCTGATCATCATCCCGAACCAGAACCTTTTCCGCCTGGCCAACGAGAAGACGACCTTCACCGAAGCCTTCGCGATGGCCGATGACGTGCTGTACCAGGGCGTGAAGGGTGTCACCGACCTGATGGTGCGTCCGGGCCTGATCAACCTCGACTTCGCCGACGTCCGCGCCGTGATGGACGAGATGGGCAAGGCGATGATGGGCACGGGCGAAGCCTCGGGCGAGAATCGTGCGGTGCAGGCGGCCGAAAAGGCCATCGCCAACCCGCTGCTGGACGAGATCAGCCTGAACGGCGCCAAAGGCGTCCTGATCAACATCACCGGCGGATACGACCTGACCCTGTTCGAGATGGACGAGGCGGCCGAGAAAATCCGCGAGAAGGTCGATCCCGAGGCGAACATCATCGTCGGCTCGACGCTTGATCCGTCGATGGAAGGCTCGATCCGCGTGTCGGTCGTCGCGACCGGTATCGACGCCTCGGTGGCCGAGATCCCGGCCCCGCGCCGTGGTATGAAAGAGCCGCTGACCCAGCATCCGTCGGCCACGCAGCGCGTCGCCGAAGAAGAGGCGCAGGTTCCCCCGCGCCGCACCGCGCCGCTGGTCGAGCAACCCGTGACCGCGGCAGCTCCGGCCCCGCAGATGCCGCGCCCGCAACAGCCCGCTGCCGCGCGCTATGAGGACGAGGATATGCCCCGCCCGGCCTATCAGCCCGAGACGCGGCAACCCGCAGCCGATGCGCTGAGCGCAGACTCGGGCAGCTTCGTGGCCCCGCGCCGCGCCCCGAACGGCCCGGCGGGAACGCCCTCGGATGCGGTGATGCAGCGTCTGGCCCAAGCGGTGCAGCGCGCGCCCGAACGTCAGCCGGCCCCGGCCCCGCAGCAACCCGCCGCTGCATCGCGTCCCGCACCGGCGCCGCAGCAGCCGGCGCAGGACATCGCCAGCCGCGTGCAAAGCCGCATGGGTGGTCTCAGCCGCATGCTTGAGCGCATCTCTGGCCATGGCGACTCGTCCTCGGCGGCCGAGAAGCCCCCGGCCTCGACCCTGGCCGAGCGGGTAAACGAACGCGTGGCCGCGCGTCGCAGCACCGGCTTCGATGCCGGTTTCGACGACCTGGCAAGCCCGGACCGCAGCGACGACAACGTCGAAATTCCGGCTTTCCTGCGCCGTCAGGCCAACTGAGGCGTTCACAAATATTTCGCGACATTTCGACAAGGGACCGCTTCGGCGGTCCTTTTTCATTCGAAATTACAGGGATTTACAAGGAAGCGCCGCAACACCCGGCAGGACGGGGTCGCTATGTTTCATGCCGTTACAATTCGTTAATTGTGACTTCTACATGTCGCGCCTAATTCAGCATCAGGGTCAGGACAAGGATCGTCCGGCCCGAGGTATTAGGAAGGCAAGACCATGCAAACGACCATCGCACAAAAAGCTCAGTTCCGCGGAGTCGGGCTGCACTCGGGTGCGGCGGTCCGCCTGGCGATCCTGCCTGCGCCTGTCGGCCACGGGATCGTCTTCGTGCGGACCGATCTGGGCGGCATGCGCATTCCCGCGCGCTGGGACCACGTCACCCCCTCGCAGCTGTGCACCCTTCTGGACAACGGGCAGGGCGCCACCGTCTCGACGGTCGAACATGTCATGGCCGCGCTGGCCGGCACCGGCATCAACAACGCCGTGGTCGAGGTCAACGGGCCGGAAGTTCCGATCCTTGACGGCTCGGCCGAGCCTTTCGTTCAGGGCATCGTCGATGCCGGCATCCGCCACCAGCCCGAAGCCGATCTGCGCGCGATCCGGATCCTGCGCCCGGTCGAGGTGCATCACGGTCAAGGTTTCGCGCGGCTGTCGCCGGCCGACCATCTGGAGATCGATTTCGACATCGACTTCGACGATGCCGCGATCGGTCATCAGCAGAAGACGCTGGACATGGCGAATGGGAGCTTTGTGCATGAGCTGATGGACAGCCGCACCTTCTGCCGCCAGTCGGATGTGCTGCAAATGCAGCAGAACGGCCTGGCGCTGGGTGGAACCTATCTGAACGCAGTCGTGATCGACGGCGACAAGGTGCTGTCCCCCGGTGGCCTGCGCCACGCGGATGAGGCCGTGCGTCACAAGATGCTGGATGCGATGGGCGACCTTGCGCTTGCCGGTGCCCCGATTCTGGGCCGCTATACCGGCCACCGCGCCGGCCATGCGATGACCAACAAGCTGCTCCGTGCGCTTTTTGCGGCGCCGGACGCTTGGGAATGGGTCACCGTGACGCCGGATATGCAGCAAAGCCTGCCCGGCGCGGGTGTCGTGGCCGAGGTTGCGCGCAGCCCGCGTTCCGCCATGCAGCTTGCCGTCGCCTGACCGCTTGGGCGGCGGCTGTCGGTTCTGTGTTCAATCATCCCGCCTTTTCCGTGTTTTGGCATTTTGCGCAGGCCGATTTTCTGTGCTAGGACGGCCGGGCCGCGCGGCCGTTCGGTGCGGGGCGCAAAGAGTTACTGACGGGCAGGTAGATATGGCGGGCATCAGATCGGCGGGTTCCTTGGTCACGGTGGCCCTCTCTGTTGCCCTGCTGGCGGGCTGCGGTGGCGGCAGCAGCAAGGCGCCCGAATCGCTCGACAGCTTCACGGCCGAAGAAATCTACAAGCGCGGCGAGTATGAGCTTGAGAACAGCCGCAAGCCCGAAGATGCGGTCCATTACTTCTCGGAAGTCGAGCGGCTTTACCCCTATTCCGAATGGGCCAAGCGCGCGCTGATCATGCAGGCCTATTCCTATCACCGTGCCCGCGACTATGAAGAGGCGCGCGGCGCCGCGCAGCGTTTCCTGGACACCTATCCGGGGGATGAGGATGCGGCTTATGCGAAATACCTGCTCGCGCTCAGCTATTACGACCAGATTGATGAGGTCGGCCGCGACCAGGGCCTGACCTTCCAGGCGCTGCAGGCGCTGCGCGAGGTGATCGAGCAATATCCCGATACCGAATATGCGCGCTCCTCGATCCTGAAATTCGATCTGGCCTTCGATCACCTTGCCGGCAAGGAGATGGAGATCGGGCGCTACTATCTCAAGCGCGGGCATTACACCGCCGCGATCAACCGCTTCCGTGTGGTGGTCGAGGAATACCAGACGACGACCCACACGCCCGAGGCGCTGATGCGGCTGGTCGAAGCCTATCTGGCCCTGGGCCTGACCAACGAGGCGCAGACGGCAGGCGCGATCCTTGGGCACAACTTCCGCTCGTCGCCCTTCTATCTGGACGCCTATGCGCAATTGCGCGGGGCGGGGCTGACGCCCGAGGCGACCGGGAACAGCTGGCTGACGGGTGTCTATCGCCAGATGATCCAGGGCAAGTGGCTGTAGTTGCCTGATGCTGCGGCATCTCGACATTCGTGACATGCTGCTGATCGACCGGCTGGAGCTTGAGTTCCGGCCGGGTCTGAACGTGCTGACCGGTGAGACCGGGGCGGGCAAGTCGATCCTGCTGGACTGCCTGGGTTTCGTCTTGGGCTGGCGTGGCCGGGCCGACCTGATCCGCACCGGTGCCAGCCAGGGCGAGGTAACGGCCGTCTTCGAATTGCCGGCTGTCCATCCCGCGCGTGACCTTCTGGCCGAAGCCGGTTTTCCGGTTTCCGATGAGTTGATCCTGCGCCGCGTAAACGGCGGCGACGGTCGCAAGACCGGCTATATCAACGACCGCCGCGCCTCGGGCGAGGTGCTGCGCAGCCTGTCTGAAACATTGGTGGAACTGCACGGCCAGCATGATGACCGTGGGCTTTTGAATCCGCGTGGGCATCGCTTGCTGCTGGACGCCTTTGCCGCGCTGGACCTTTCGGCGGTTAGGACCGCCTGGGCAAAACGGCGCGAGGCGCGTGCCGCGCTGGTTGCCGCGCAAGAAGCCCTGGCAGCCGCCAAGGGCGAAGAAGAATTCTTGCGCCACGCCGTTGCCGAACTCGACAAGCTTGCACCGCAGCCGGGCGAGGAGGCCGAACTGGACACCCGCCGCCGCGCCATGCAGGGGGCCGAGCGGATCCGGGGCGATGTCTCCCGCGCGCTTCAGGCGCTTGGCACTGACGGGGCCGAGGGCGCGATGCTGGATGCATCACGCTGGCTTGACGCCGCCGCCGAGCGGGCCGAAGGCAGGCTGGAAGCGCCAGCGGCCTCGCTGCAGCGCGCGCTGCTCGAACTGGGCGAAGCCGTGTCGGGGGTCGAAGCGGCGCTGGACGCGATGGAATTCGACCCGCGGGATCTGGATACGAC
Organism: Paracoccus broussonetiae; assembly: GCF_031854425.1. NCBI lineage: Bacteria > Pseudomonadati > Pseudomonadota > Alphaproteobacteria > Rhodobacterales > Paracoccaceae > Paracoccus > Paracoccus broussonetiae. The sequence goes on from NZ_JAVRQI010000004.1 coordinate 218,315, forward strand.
CGAGGAGCGCCTTTTTGCGTTGCGCGCCCTTGCACGCAAGCACGAGGTCCTGGCCGACGATCTGGCGGGGCTTGCCGACGATTTGCGCGAACGCCTGACCCGCATCGATGCCGGGGATGCAGATCTCGTGCGCCTGACCCAGCAGGTCGCGGGTGCCGATGCCGCATATGACACCGCTGCCGCCGCTGTCGGCGCGGAACGCGTCGCGGCCGCCAAGCGGCTTGATGCCGCGATGGCGGCCGAGCTTGCGCCCCTGAAGATGGAACGCGCGGTGTTCGAAACGCGTCTTTCCGCCGCCGATCCCGGTCCCGACGGGCGCGACGCGGTTGCATTTACCGTTGCGACCAATCCCGGCGCGCCGAACGGACCGCTGGACCGGATCGCGTCGGGGGGCGAACTGTCACGCTTCCTGCTGGCCTTGAAGGTCTGTCTTGCACGGGGCAGCGACTCTCTGGTGCTGATCTTTGACGAGATCGACCGCGGTGTGGGCGGGGCCACCGCTGACGCTGTCGGCCGTCGGCTTGCCCGGCTGTCCGAAGGGGCGCAGGTGTTGGTGGTTACGCACAGCCCGCAGGTCGCGGCACTGGGCGGGCATCATTTCCGTGTCGCGAAATCGGTGGCCGCCGGCATGACGACATCACGCGTTGCCGCGCTTGCGCCGGATGAGCGGGTGCAGGAAATCGCACGGATGCTGTCGGGTGAAGAGATTACCGCCGCCGCGCAGGAAGCGGCCAAGGCCTTGCTTCAGGGCTAATCCAGGACGTAATCGACCTGCCTGATGATGGACTGGACCTGCAATGTGTGCTGGTCATAGCGGATCAGCCGACCGTCGATGACCCCGTATTCGCTGCCCTCGGGCGGACCGCTGATTCCATAAAGGCCAGGACGGCTGACCTCATGCAGGACCGCAGGATCCAGCTTGTCGCCGACGCGGATCGGCTGGTGGCCGCCGAAAGAGGCCTCGCGGACGCTGGTGGACTGGGCGTCGCCGGGGTCCAGATGCTGCGCAAAGGCCATTGTCGCGACCGCCAGCACGAGTGCTGCGGCGAATGAATATCGTTTGATCCGGGACTTCATGGTCGTATCAGTCTACTACCCACTACCTGCCAAAGCGTAAACGCCGTCCGCTTCGACGCCGTGTCGGGGTAACGGGTGACTGCGCCGGATGGATCCCCTACCTCACGCGGTTTTGCGCAGGCGAAGGGATCCGTGGCAATGTTGCATCAGGACCGACTGCGTCCCTGGCCCGCAAGGCGCGGCAGCATGGCCGAGAAATCGCGGCCGCGTCCATCGCCATCCTCGACGAACTCGGCGTAAAGGCGGGTCGCAAGCTCGCCCATCGGGGTGGCGGCATCGACCCCCTCGGCCGCCTGCTGGCTAAGGCGCAGGTCCTTCAGCATCAGTTCCGCGGCAAAGCCCGGCTTGTAGCCGTTGTCGGCGGGCGAGGTCGGCCCGACGCCCGGCGCGGGGCAATAGGCGTTCATCGACCAGCTGTATCCGGACGAGGTCGACACCACGTCGAACATCTTCTGCCGGTCAAGGCCCAGCTTGTCGGCCAGCGCAAAGGCCTCGCAGGTCGCGATCATCGTCGCGCCAAGGATCATGTTGTTGCAGATCTTCGCAGCTTGCCCCGCGCCTGCGTCTCCGCAATGCACGGCCTTTTGCCCCATGATCTCGAACAGTGGTCCGACCGTCGCGAATGCGGAGTCCGATCCCCCGACCATGAAGGTCAGGGTGCCCGCTGCGGCGCCGCCGATCCCGCCCGAGACGGGCGCGTCCAGCGCGCCAAGCCCGCGGTCCTGCGCCTGTCGCGCGACCGCGACCGCGCTTTCGACATCGACGGTCGAGCAGTCGCACAGGACCGCGCCCGCGTTCATTGCGGGGATGATTTCGGCGGCAACGCTGCGCAGGATCTGACCGTTCGGCAGCATGGTGATAACCACCTCGGCCCCCGCGGCGACGGCGGCCGCATCCGGTGCGGGGCTGACGCCGTCGGGCATTGGCGCGGCGGGGTCGAAGCCCACGACCTCGTGCCCGGCGCGGACCAGATTCGCGGCCATCGGCGCGCCCATGTTGCCCAGACCGATGAAACCGATCTTCATTCGCATTCCTCCCATGTCAGCCCGCCATCCTGCAGCGGCCCCAGCAGCGCGCGAACATTGCCGTCGCTGGCATCCGCCGACCATTTCGGCTTGCGGTCCTTGTCTATGATCTGGGCGCGCACGCCCTCAAGAAAGTCGCTTTCGGCGGTCGCGCGAAAGGTGAATCGGTATTCGCGCGCAAGGCTGTCGCGGATCGAAAGATCTCCCCGCGCCGCTCGGACCAGTGCCAGCGTCGCCGCCATGGACAGCGGAGAGTTGCGGTTCAGGGCGGCCAGGCTCGTCTCGTCGATATCCGATTGCAGCGAGGCCATGATCTCGTCGACATTGCGGCCACCGAACGCCGAAAGGTCCATCCCCTCAAGTGGTGCATCCGGCCGTGGCCGGCCCTTGATGACCGCGATATCGCCCTCGGCCGCCAGACGCTCGATCAGGGCGGGCCATTCGTCGAAGGGCAGATAGGTATCGGCGAAGCCCGCGAAGATCGCGTCGCCCGGTCCCATCCGCCCCGAGGTCAGGCCCAGATATTCGCCAACCCGACCCGGAGCATGGCCCAGAAGCCAGCTTCCGCCCACGTCCGGGATCAGGCCGATCCCGGCCTCGGGCATGGCAACCTGGGTGCTGTCGCAGACGATGCGGTGGCTGGCATGGCCCCCGACGCCGACGCCGCCGCCCATCACGAAGCCCTGCATGAAGGCGACGATGGGTTTGGGATATTCCGCGATCTTGGCGTTCATCTGGTATTCGTCGCGAAAGAAGTCGCGCCCGACCTGATGGTCCCCTGCAAGGCCCGCGCGATAGACAGCGGCAATGTCGCCGCCCGCGCAGAAGGCACGCTCACCCTCGGCGTCGATGATGACCAGCTGAACCTGGGGATCGTCGCGCCAGTCGTCCAATGTCGCATCGATGGCCAGCGCCATGTCGTGGCTCAGCGCGTTCAGTGCCTGTGGCCGCGTAAAGGTGATGCGGCCGGCGCGCCGGTCCTTGCGAATATGGATATCGGCCATCAACGATGCTCCGCCAGCAGGGCGCGGCTGACGATCAGCCGCATGATTTCATTGGTGCCTTCCAGGATCTGGTGAACGCGCAGGTCGCGCACGATCTTCTCGATCCCGTAATCGGCAAGATAGCCATAGCCGCCATGCAACTGCAGGCACTGGTTCGCGACCTCGAAAGCGCGATCGGTCACATGCAGCTTTGCCATCGCGCAGAATTTGCCGGCGTCGGGCGCGGCCCGATCCAGCTTCCATGCCGCCTGGCGCAGGAAGATGCGCGAGGATTGCAGCGCAGTCTCCATCTCGGCCAGCCGGAATTGCAGCGCCTGGAACTGGTCCAGCGTCTGGCCGAAGGCGCGGCGCTCGCCCATATAGCGAAGGGTGGCGTCAAGCGCCGCCTGCGCCCCGCCAAGTGCGCAGGCCGAGATATTCAGTCGCCCGCCATCCAGGCCCGCCATTGCATAGGCAAAGCCGCGGCCTTCCTCGCCCAGCAGGTTGTCGGCGGGAATCGCGCAATCGTCGAACTGGACCTGCGAGGTCGGTTGCGAACGCCAGCCCATCTTGTTTTCGGGTGCCCCGAAGCTCAGCCCCGGAGACCCGCTTTCCACCACGACCGAGGAAATGCCCTTGGGGCCATCCTGCCCGGTGCGGACCATTGCGACATAGGCGTCCGAATACCCCCCGCCCGAGATGAAGGCCTTGGTGCCGTTCAGCCGCCAGCCGTCATTCGTCCGCTCGGCCCGCGTACGCAACGCGGCGGCGTCGGAACCGGAGCCGGGTTCGGTCAGGCAATAGGAAAAGACCTTGTCCATCCGGCACAGCGCGGGCAGCCAGCGTGCCTTGGCGGCGCCCGATCCGAACTTGTCGATCATCCCGCCGCACATGTTGTGGATGGACAGGAACGCCGCGACGGATGGACAGGCCATCGCCAGCGCCTCGAAGACCAGCGTGCCGTCCAGCCGCGACAGGCCCGAGCCGCCATGCTCTTCCGAGACGTAAAGCCCGCCCAAGCCAAGCTCGGCTGCCTTGCCCCACAAGTCGCGCGGGATCGTCCCGTCCTGTTCCCAGTCGCGGGCATGGGGGGCGATGTGTTCGGCCCCGAAATCCCGCGCCATGTCAAAAATGGCCTGTTGTTCCTCGCTCAGCGCGAAATCCATGCTCCCCCCATGTCTTTCGGTCCCGCCGCCGGTATAGGCCGCGAAATGTTGCGCAAGTTTTGCACTGGCGCAAAAGGAAAGGCGAGGGTCGATGCCCTCGCCTTTGACCTGTTCAGTCCATCGCCTTGAAGTTCAGGGCGGCGCCTTCCTTGATGCCCGAGAACCAGCGGGCAGTAACCGTCTTGGTCTTGGTATAGAACCGGAAAGCGTCCGGCCCATACTGATTGAGGTCGCCAAAGGCCGATTTCTTCCAGCCGCCGAAGGTGTAATAGCTCAGCGGAACCGGGATCGGGAAGTTGATCCCGACCATGCCCACATTTACCCGGCTGGCAAAGTCGCGCGCAGTGTCGCCGTCGGCGGTGAAGATCGCGGTGCCATTGCCATATTCGTTGTCGATGACAAGGCTCAAGGCGTCTTCATAGGTCTCGGCGCGGACGGTGGTCAGGACCGGACCGAAGATCTCTTCCTTGTAGATGTCCATGTCGGGCGTGACGTTGTCAAACAGCGAGGGGCCGCAGAAGAAGCCCTCCTCATAGCCCTGGATCTTCAGATCGCGCCCATCGACCACCAGCTTCGCGCCCTGTTCCACGCCCGAGGCGATCAGGCCGTTGATGCGGTTTTGCGAAGCCTTGGTGATGACCGGGCCAAAATCCACGTCGTCGCCCGCGGTATAGGGGCCGACCTTCAGCTTTTCGATTTTGGGGATCAGGCGTTCGATCAGCGCGTCGGCGGTCTTCTGCCCGACCGGAACCGCGACCGAGATTGCCATGCAGCGTTCGCCCGCCGCGCCGAAGCCCGCGCCGATCAGCGCATCCGCCGCCTTGTCCAGATCCGCGTCCGGCATGATCAGCATGTGGTTCTTGGCACCGCCGAAGCATTGCGCCCGCTTGCCGTTGTTCGCCGCGCGTCCATAGATATATTGCGCGATCGGGGTCGAGCCGACAAAGCCCACCGCCTGAATGGTCGGATGGTCAAGGATCGCGTCGACGATTTCCTTGTCGCCGTTCACAACCTGCAGCACGCCGTCGGGCAACCCGGCCTCTTGCGCGAGCTTGGCCAGCGCGATCGAGGTCGAGGGCACGCGCTCGGACGGCTTCAGGATCATCGCGTTGCCGGAAGCAAGGGCAGGGCCCATCTTCCACAGCGGAATCATCGCGGGGAAGTTGAAGGGCGTGATACCCGCAACAACGCCCAGCGGCTGGCGCATCGAATAAAGGTCGATACCGGGGCCGCCATTGTCGGTGAATTCACCCTTGAGAAGCGCGGGCGCACCCATGCAGACCTCGATCACCTCAAGCCCGCGCTGCACATCACCGCGCGCGTCGGGCAGGGTCTTGCCATGCTCTCGGCTGACAAGCTCGGCCAGCTTGTCCATGTTGTCGTTGATGAGTTGGCCGAACTTCATCATCACGCGGGCGCGACGCTGCGGGTTGGTGGCAGCCCAGACCAGCTGGGCGCGCGCGGCGCTGGCAACGGCTGCGTCAAGTTCGGATGGCGTGGCCAGCGGCACGCGCGCCTGCACTTCGCCGGTCGCCGGATTATAGACATCGCTGAAGCGGCCCGAGGTTCCCCTGACCTCTTTGCCGTCGATCCAGTGGCACAGTTCTTCCATCTTGGCCTCCCTTGGGATTCGCGTTTCCCGGATCATAGGGTTGCAGCATTGCTGTCAAAAGCGAAAGTATGGCAAAAGGGTTTTGCATATTTGCAAAGGTGGCGATGCGATGGAATGGGATGACCTGCGCATCTTCCTGGCAGTGGCGCGATCGGAAAGCCTGTCCGGCGCGGGGCGTCGGCTTGCGATCGACGCCTCGACCGTGGGGCGCAGGATCGCCCGGCTTGAGGCCGCGCTGGGTGCCAAGCTGTTCGTGAAGACGCCGCAAGGCTATGCCCTTGCCCCCGAGGGAGAGCGGCTTTTGCCCCATGCCGAGGCGGCCGAGGCCGCGCTTGCCGGCGCGCGCGAAGCGCTGTCCGGCCCCGGCGACCTGACGGGACAATTGCGCATCGGCGCGCCCGATGGCTGCGCGAACTATCTGCTGCCGCAGATCTGCGCCCGGCTTTGCCAGGACCATCCGGGGCTGGAGATTCAGATCGTCGCCTTGCCCCGCGTCTTCAACCTGTCGCGGCGCGAGGCGGACATGGCCATCGCCGTGTCGCAACCTCAGGCGGGGCGGCTGATCGTGCAGCGGCTGACCGATTACCAACTGCATCTGGCTGGCCATGACGATTATCTGGACGCGCATCCCCCCATTCGCTCGCGCGAGGAACTGCGCGGTCACCGGATGATCGGATATATTCCCGACATGATCTTCGACCGCGAGCTGGACTATCTGACCGAGACGGGGGCGGAATGGGCGCAGCTTGCCTCGAACTCGGTCTCGGTCCAGATGCAGGCGATCCGCGCGGGGGCGGGGCTGGGCATCGTCCATGACTTCGCGATTCCCTTTTGCCCGGGCGTTCGCAGGCTGCTGAGCGACCAGATCTCGTTGGTGCGAAGCTTCTGGTTGATCCGCCATGCCGACGACCGCCGGTCCGAGCGGATGAACCGGCTGGCCGATGCGCTGGGGCAGGGCATTCGTGCCGAGGTTGCAAGACTGCAAGCCCTTTTGCCCGAAGATGCATCCACATAACAGCGTACTTGACGGAACCCAGGCTTGGGGCAACGCTTGAGTTACGAGGCCTTTCGCAAGCAGGAGGAACCGCAATGCTCGTGAACCAGATCCTGTCGATGAAATCTGTTGGCGATGTGATCACCATCGCCCCCAGCGCCACCGTGGCCGATGCCGCGAAGCTGCTGTCGGAAAAACGCATCGGGGCGATCGTGGTGTCCGAGGACGGAATGACGCCGCTCGGCATCCTGTCAGAGCGTGACATCGTGCGTGAATTGGGCAGGCGGGGCGCGTCGGTGCTGGACCTGACCATCAGCGAACTGATGACGCGCAAGCTGATGACCTGCCGCACCGGTGACGACGCGCTGGACATCCTGAACCGCATGACGCAGGGGCGGTTTCGTCACCTGCCGGTCGTGGACGAAAGCGGCGTGATGATCGGCCTTGTGTCGATCGGGGACGCCGTCTCTGCCCGGCTGAAGGAGTTGAACGCCGAGAAGGAAGCCCTGACCGGCATGATCATGGGAAACTGAGCGTTTCCCTTGGTCCCGGATTCCGCAACGACGCGGAACCCCTTGCAATCGGCGGGCAAAAACTGTTCGTTGTGCCCGTCCGTTGAAGAGTAGGGCAAGCCATGCGCATCGGGTTGTACCCCGGAACTTTCGACCCGATCACGCTGGGTCATCTTGATATCATCCAGCGCGCCCTTGCCCTGGTGGATCGTCTTGTCATCGGTGTCGCGATCAACCGCGACAAGGGGCCGCTATTCTCGCTGGACGACCGCGTCAGCATGGTCCGCCAGGAATGCGCCGAGATCACCTCGCGCATCGGGGGCGAGATCCTGGTCCATCCGTTCGAGAACCTGCTGATCGACTGTGCCCGTGACGTCGGCGCGACCGTGATCGTGCGGGGCCTGCGCGCGGTGGCGGATTTCGAATATGAATTCCAGATGGTCGGCATGAACCGTGCACTGGATTCCAGCATCGAGACGGTGTTCCTGATGGCGGATGCCCGGCGGCAGGCGATTGCCTCGAAGCTGGTCAAGGAAATTGCCCGGCTGGGGGGCGATGTGACCAAGTTCGTGCCCCCCGCCGTGAACGAGGCGCTGCTGGCCCGCTATCCGCGCTGAGGCCGCGTTCCGCAGCCAAGGGCGGGGGCGCTGCCGGATCTGACCGAAAGGAGCATCCGCATGACCCTGCCTGCCCGCGAACCGCAGCCCATCCCCGATCCCGATCGTCCACCGTTGCCCGATCCCGAGCCTGATCCGGCCCCCGGTGAAAACGACATCCCCGGAAACTGAAAAGCGGCCCCAAAAGGGCCGCTTTCCATTCCGGCATGATCAGTCCGGTTATTCTGCCTCGGGGCTTTTCGTTGCCACGGGGGGCGCAAGCTTCGGGGTCGGGCCGTTCGCCAGCGGGTCTTCCTGACGCTGCACCGAGCCCTCAAAATGCGCGCCGGATTCAATGGCGATGGTCTTGTGGATGATGTCGCCTTCGACACGCGCGGTCGCGGTCAGGCGGACTTTCAGGCCACGGACGCGGCCGATGACGCGGCCATTCACGACCACTTCCTCGGCAACGATCTCGCCGCGGATGGTGGCGCTTTCGCCGACGATCAGTTGATGCGCGCGGATATCACCTTCGACCGTGCCCTCGATCTGGATATCGCCCTGCGTCTTGATATTGCCGGTGACGGTCAGATCCGAGGACATGACCGACGGCGCGGTGCGGGTCCGCGGCGCGGCCGGAGAGGCGGGCACGTCATAGGTCGTGTCAAAGCTGCGCGGGGCTTCGGTGGGCTCGGGCGTCGGTTGGGTCCGGGGGCCAGGTTCGGTCACACGCGTCTTAGAAAACATTTTGGGCTGCCTTGATGAAGGTCATGGGGTTCACAGCATTGCCGTTCACGCGGACTTCATAGTGAAGGTGCGGACCGGTCGACCTGCCGGTATTGCCCATAGCACCGATCAGGCTGCCGCGCGACACTTTTTGCCCGACCTTGACCTTAATCTTGGACAGGTGGCCATAGCGGGTTTCGGTGCCCAGCTCGTGCTGGATCTTGATCAGGTTGCCGTAACCGCGCTGCCAGCCGGCATAGGTGATGGTGCCGTCGCCCGTCGCAAAGACCGAAGTTCCGATCGGCGCGGCCATGTCGATGCCTTCGTGACCGCGACCCCAGCGGCGACCAAAGGGCGAGGTATAGCGGAAGGCCGCCTTGACCGGCATCGCCAGCGGCATCTTTTCCGCCGCGATGCGATAGCTGTTCACCTTGTCCAGCGTGATCATGATCTCTTGCGCCTTGGCTTCGCCCTGGCCGATCTGCGCATTACCGCTGGAGGAATAGCTGACCGGGTTCAGCGGCCCGCCCTCGCCGGAATAGCCCTCGCGGATGGTGCTGAGAACCTTGTCCGGATTCATGCCGACACTGCGGAACATGTCGTCGAAGGGCTTGACCGAGATGGTGACCGCATCCTCGATCTGCGTCAGGATCTCGTCGTTGCGGGCGATGACCTGGTCGCGTTCAAGCGTCGCGGCATCAGCAGTGCGGCGGGCGTCGGCCGCCACCTTGACCGCGTCGGCGCGATCGTCGGCGGATTTCTTCAATTCGTCCGAGAGGATATCGAAAGCGACCTGCAAGTCTGCGCCCTGCGCGTCCGGGGTGCCCGCGCTTGCGCTGCGGGTGTCGTCGGCGCGGTCCTTGATCTCGGTCTGCAGGCGGGCCTGGACGGCGCCGATGCCGGTTTCCAGCTCGCGCCGGCGGGCCTCGGACTCCAGCAGTTGCGATTGCATCTGCGAGACCTGGTCCAGCGCGACGGAATAGCGGTTCTGGGCAGCCAACGCTTCGGTCGCGCGGTTGTCGCGCTCGGTGGACAGATCGGCCAGACGCTCTTCGAAGGCGTCCTGCGAACGGCGGGCCTGATCGCGCGAACCGTGGGCGCTGATGGCATCGATGGCAAGGATCGAGCTTGCAATGATTGCCCATCCGAAGACAAAGGCCGTGCCGCTGAGCGCGACAAGCTGCGTCGACGGACTGAGCCGGACAAAGCGGGTCGAACAGTCGGATTTCAGAAAGAGACGCTGCTCTGGCAGCCAGCGCTCAAGCACCGAATTCAGACCCTGTGTGATGCCCAATGTCCCTGTTCCATTCTGTTGCTGTTGCGGCCCCGCCGAGCAGAGGTGGGCCGTTGCTTGGCACTCATAAATCCGACATGTGCCCAAAGCGCAACATTCGCGGAATTTGTGCATCCATTATGGGCGGATTGACGCCGACAGGTTTGACCGGAACTGGTGGATATTCGCTGTCGACATGATGCGGCGTCGCATCGTCGATTGCAGGGCCGAACTTCAAGTCCCGGTCGGAAATTCCTGAGGAGAAACGCTAATCCGACGCCCTGTTACGAAAGAGCCGCGATTTTCGGGGGCGTTCGGCTGCTTGCGGCGGCTGCTGCCAAAATTGCCTGTCAGACAGGCAGATGAGCCAGAACTGGCGGTTCCACGTTGTGTATCCGCAACTCCTGGTATGGAACCGAAGTCGCGCGAGTGCGTTCTTCGCACCTTTCACGCGATTTCATAGGGCAGAGGGCCCGGCCGGTCGCGCGGGATGCGGATATGGCCATCCATTGGCGGGACCGAACGCTGGTGACAGGACGGGCGCGGACAGATCCGGCAGGAGACGCCGATCGGCTCGAACAGCTGCGGATTGCCAAGATCCAGCCCGTCCGAATAGACCAGATCGCGCGCATGGCTGATCTCGCATCCAAGGCCGATGGCAAAGCGGCGGACCGGCGCACCGAACGCGCCCGCTGCCTTGCTTACGTCGCGGGCCAGCAGCAGATAGCGCTTGCCGTCCGGCGTCTCGGCCAATTGGCGCAGGAAGCGGCCCGGCGCCTCGAACGCCTGGTGCACGTTCCACAGCGGACAGGCGCCGCCAAAGCGCGCGAATTGCATGCGCGTGGCCGAATGCCGCTTGGTGATTGTCCCGGCCTGATCGACGCGCACGAAGAAGAACGGCACGCCCCGGTCGCCGCCGCGCTGAAGCGTGGACAGCCGATGCGCGACCTGTTCCAGCGAGGCATGAAACAGATGCGCCAGCCGCTCAAGGTCGTGACGCTCGGTCCGGGCGGCGGCAAGGAAGGGGCCATAGGGCATCATCGCCGCGCCCGCGAAATAGTTCGCAAGCCCCAGCCTTGCGATGTCGCGCGCGGTCTGGCTGCGAAACCGCGCAAGCTCCAGCGTTGCATCCAGCAATTCGCCCCGGCTTTCCAGCGCCAGCAGATGCAGCAGCTGAAAGGCCTGGGTTGCCGGCTCGGCGGCGGCGTTCACCGTCACGCGGTTGCCATCTCGCAGATAGACCGAGCCGCTGCCCAGCTCAGCCAGTTCGACCGTGATCCCGCGCTCCTTCAGCGCAAAGATGGCGCGGGCCAGTGGATCCGGCTGGGGATGGGTGCGGGCAAAATGTTCGGCGGCACGATCGACCGCATCAATGTAATTGTCGCAATAGTGGAAGAAGTCGCGGACCTCCTCCCACGGAGAGGGGGTGGCATTCTGGGCGCCGGCGCCGATCGCCTCGTCCAGCGCGCCCAGCCGTTCCTGGCCTTCGCGATGCGCGCGATAGAGGTCCAGAAAGGCGCGCACCAGCGCCGGGGCATTGGTGGCCGCCAGCCGCAGATCTGCCTGGGGCGGCGTCGCGTCGAAAAGCGGGTCGGCAAAGGCCTCGACCATGTCGATGACCATGCGTTCGGCATCGCCCACCGTCATCGTGCCCAGATCGACCGAGAATTCCGAGGCCAGCCGCAGCAGGACCCCTGCCGAAACCGGGCGATGGTTGTTCTCCATCTGCGACAGATAGGGCAGCGAGACGCCCAACCGGTCGGCAAAGGCGCGCTGTGTCAGCCCGGCCCGGCTGCGGGTTTCACGCAGGGCAACCCCGGCATAGATCTTCTGCAATCCCATCCGGACCCCCTTTTGCAAAGACACAGTATGCTTTGCAAAAGTTCCGGCGCAAGCGGGATCAGCCCTGCGCGAGAAGCCGCCTTTCGCGGGCCATGACCCACAGCGCCGACAGGATCGAACCGGCCGAGACGATGACCATGATGACAAGCAGCGGCGCGGCCCCCGTGTCCTCGTGCAGGAAGGCCCCGGCAAGCGCGGCAAGGCCGGCGCCGCCGGCGACGGCCATCGCGCCACCAAGTCCGCTCGCGGTGCCCGCCAATTCAGGGCGCACGCTCATCATCCCGGCATTGGCGTTGGGCAGTAGCATCCCGTTTCCCAAGCCCATGAAGGCGACCGAGCCGAAGAAGATCAGCGGTGTCTGGCCGTCCAGCATGTCGATCACCAGCGCCACACCCAGCGGCAAGGTGCAGATGATTGCGCCGGTCAGGATCATGCGGTTCATCCCGAAGCGCGTCGAATAGCGGGCCGAGATGAAATTTCCCATCGCATAGCCGATCGAGGGCGCGGCGAACCAGTATCCGACCTCGGCCGGGCGCAGGTGCAGGATCGTCTGCCCGACAAAGGGGGCACCCCCGAGATAGGCGTAAAAGGCCCCCGCGCTTAGCGTCGCGGCCAGCGCATAGCCCCAGAACCGTTGCGACCGTGCCAGCAGAGGATAGGTCGCGATCTGTTGCCTCAGCGGGACGCCCCCGCCGCGCGAGGTTTCGCGAAGGTCGAACCAGCACAGCACGAAGACGACACTGGCAAGCACGCCCATTGTCACGAAGCTGGCGCGCCAGCCGAAATTCTCGTCCAGGATGCCGCCGATGGTGGGGGCGATCATCGGCACCAGCGACATGCCCATGGTCACATAGCCGATCATGCTGGCGGCACGCTCGGCCGGGACCATGTCGCGCACGACCGCGCGGCTCAGCACGAAGCCCGAGGTGACGATGGCCTGGATCATGCGGAAGAACAGGAACCAGCCCGCGGTCGGGGCCAGCAGCGTTCCCACCGTCGCCAGCAGGAAGACGGCGAATGAAACCAGGATGACCGGCCTGCGCCCGAAGCTGTCGCTGATCGGCCCGCAAAGCAGTTGCACACAGGCGCTGACCGCCAGAAACGCCGACACGGACAATTGCATCAGCGCGTAATCGACGCCGAAATCCCTGGCCATGCCGGGCAGCGACGGCAGGAAGATGTTCATTGACAGCGCGCCGGCGCCGGTGATCGACACCAGCGTGAACAGCTTGGGACGTCTGGTGGCCGGAACCGGGTTTGCAGTCATCCCTGCCTATTCGCGCGTGTCGGCGGGAATGGCAACGGGCTGATTGTATGGAAGTGTTTCCTGTGGCTTTGAGGCATGGCCGAAATTCGAAAAGATCATGAACGCGCCAAGGCAGATCAGGCCAAAGCCCAGCATGACGTTCCAGGTGATCTTCTCGCCCAGATAGGCCCAGGAAAAGATGACGAAGACCGAAAGGCTGATGACCTCCTGAATGGTCTTCAGCTGGGCCGCGTTGAAATGGCCATAGCCGATGCGGTTCGCGGGAACCTGCAGCAGGTATTCAAAAAAGGCGATGCCCCAGCTGACCAGGACCACGATCATCAGTGGCGCGGCCTTGAACTTTAGGTGCCCATACCAGGCGAAGGTCATGAAGACGTTCGAGGCCAGGAGCAGCCCGATCGTCATTACGGGAACAGGCAGGTTCATTCGGTACGATCCCAGCTGCGGTGCTTCTCAAGGTTGCCGAAGCGCGTGAAGCGGCCTTCGAAGCTTAGCTCGACGGTGCCGATGGGGCCGTGACGCTGCTTGCCGATGATGACCTCGGCCTTGCCGTGACAGGCCTCCATGATCTGCTGCCAGTTGGCCATCTTGTCGAGTTCGTGGTCGGCGGGCTTTTCGCGTTCGCGGTAATATTCCTCGCGGAAGACGAACATCACGATATCTGCGTCCTGCTCGATCGAGCCGGATTCGCGCAGGTCGGACAGTTGCGGGCGCTTGTCCTCGCGGCTTTCGACGGCGCGGGACAGCTGCGACAGCGCAATGACCGGGATGTCGAGTTCCTTGGCGACTGCCTTCAGCCCTTGGGTGATCTCGGAAACTTCGTTCACCCGGCTGTCCTTGGCAGATGCGGCGCGCAGAAGCTGAAGATAGTCGACGATCAGCACGTCGAGGCCCATCGTCCGCTTCAGCTTGCGCGCGCGCGCTGCCAGCTGGTTGATCGGCAAAGCCGGGGTGTCGTCGATGTAAAGCGGGCAGTTCTGCAGGTCATGGGCCGCCTTGACGAAACGGCGGAACTCATCCTCGGTCATATCGCCGCGACGGATGGATTCGCTGGGCACCTCGGCCGCTTCGGACAGGATCCGCGCGGCAAGCTGCTCGGCCGACATTTCCAAACTGAAGAAGCCGACGACGCCGCCGGCGACGGTGCCGTGGGTGCCGTCGGGCATCTCGCCCATGCGGTGCACCTTGGCCACGTTGAAGGCGATGTTGGTCGCCAGCGAGGTTTTGCCCATCGAGGGGCGACCCGCGAGGATGATCAGGTCCGAGCGGTTCAGGCCGCCCATCTTGCCATCAAGGTCGATCAGGCCCGTCGATACGCCCGACAGCCCGCCGCCCCGGCTGAATGCCGCGTTCGCGGCAGTCAGCGCGCCACTGACGGCGGACAGGAAGCTTTGAAACCCCCGTTCGGCCACGCCCTGTTCGCCCAGCTTGTAAAGCGTCTGTTCGGCTTCCTTGATCTGGTCCTCGGCCGAGTCGCTGACGGACACGGTCGTGGCGCGCGCGGCGATATCCTGCCCCAGCGAGATCAGGTCGCGCCGCAGCGCGAATTCGCGGATCATCTGGGCATAGTCGCGCGCAGCATGGGACGAGATTGCCGCCCCCGCCAGCCGCGCAAGATAGGCCGGGCCGCCAAGTTCCTTCAGTCCCGCGTCGTTTTCCATGAAAGCCTTGATCGTCACCGGGCTGGCCAGCGCGTTCTTGGCGATGCGCTCGATGCAGATCTCATAGATGCGGCGATGGACCGGATCATAGAAATGGCGCGGCTGGATGATGCGCGAAACGTGGTCATAGACCTCGTTATTGGTCAGGAGCGCGCCCAGAAGCTGCTGCTCGGCCTCGATCGAGAAGGGCACGGCCTGACTGGCTGCGGCCTCGGCGATTTCGCTGGGGTTCCTGATTTCGACGGCGCGTAGCTCGCTCATCCCTGATGACTCCGGATGTTCGACTGGGGGTGTGGGTTCTTATCCACCTTATGACGGCGGGGGTCCATCTGGATATGCTGTGGATAAGCTGGGGACAAAATGCTGCCCTCGCAGGTGGCGGGGGCAGCATGCGTATTTGCAAAACGATGAAGCAGGGCGCTTGCGCCCCGCCGTTCAGGGATGGGCGGCCTGCCAGGCGCGCGGATCGGTCAGGAAGCTTTCGACTTCGGCCAGCGTTTCCTGGTCATAGAAGCCCTGCTGGCGTGCCTCGGCCAGCACGTCCCACCAGGTGCACAGGTGGTGAAGCTGGACACCGTGATCGGCCAGGCGCTGGGTCGTTTCCGGGAAGATGCCGTAATAGAAGATCACCGCAGTGTGGCCGCAGCTGGCGCCCGTTTCGCGGATCGCGTCGACGAAGCTCAGCTTCGAGCCGCCATCGGTGGTCAGATCCTCGACCAGCAGGACGCGCTGTCCTTCGGTCATGGCGCCTTCGATGCGGGCGTTGCGGCCGTAACCCTTGGGCTTCTTGCGCACATAGGTCATGGGCAGTTGCAGGCGCTCAGCGATGAAGGCGGCAAAGGGAATGCCCGCCGTCTCGCCGCCCGCGATATTGTCGAAAGCGTCGAAGCCCGCGTCGCGCAGCACCGTCGCAGCCAGGAAATCCATCAGGGTCGAGCGGATGCGCGGATACGAGATCAGCTTGCGGCAGTCGATATAGGTCGGCCCCTTCAGGCCCGATGCATAGGTGAAGGGCTCGGCCGCGTTGAAGTGAACGGCCTTGATTTCCAGAAGCATCCGGGCGGTCAGCCGGGCGATTTCCTCGCGCGGGGGGAAGGGCAGGGTCATGCGGGATCCTCGACATGCCAATACAGCGGGAAGCCGGGGTCGAACACGGTCACGGTCTCGTCTCCGGCAGAGATATGGGTCGGGTATGAGGCCGGCTGGTCGCGCTTGACAAGACGGATCCGGTCCTCGTTCGGGGGCAACCCATAGAAAGCTGGTCCGTGAAGCGAGGCAAACCCCTCAAGCCGGTCCAGCGCGCCATCCTGTTCGAAGACCTGCGCAAGGATCGACATGGTGTTCGGCGCCGTGAAGCAGCCAGCGCAGCCACAGGCCGATTCCTTGGCGCGGTCGGGATGGGGCGCCGAGTCGGTCCCAAGGAAGAACCGCGCATCCCCCGAGGTTGCCGCCTTGCGCAGTGCCAGCCGGTGGCTTTCGCGTTTGGCGACCGGCAGGCAATAGTAATGCGGCCGGATTCCGCCCACCAGGATGTGGTTGCGGTTGATGACCAGATGATGGGTCGTGATGGTCGCGCCGATATTGTCGTTCGCGCTGACGTAATCCACCCCGTCCGAGGTGGTGATATGTTCCATCACCACGCGCAGGCCGGGGGTCGCGCGGCGGATGGGATCCAGCACCCGGTCGATGAACACGGCCTCGCGGTCGAAGATGTCGATGGCGGGATCGGTGACTTCGCCATGCGTGCAAAGCGGGATGCCCGCTTCGGCCATCGCCTCCAGCACGGGACGCACCTTGTCAAAGTCGCGCACGCCCGAGGCCGAGTTCGTGGTCGCGCCGGCCGGGTAAAGCTTAACCGCCGTAATGATTCCCTGCGCGTGCGCCGCGACCAGATCAGCCGGATCTGTGGCTTCGGTCAGGTACAGCGTCATCAGCGGACGCAGCGTCACATTTTGCGGCAATGCAGCAAGAATGCGATCGCGATAGGCGGCGGCCTGCGCCCCGGTCACGACGGGGGGCACAAGATTCGGCATGATGATGGCCCGGCCGAAATGGCTGGAATATGCTGCAACTGCAGCAAGCATCTCGCCATCACGCAGGTGCAGATGCCAGTCGTCGGGGCGTCGGAGCGTCACGGAATTTGTCATGGGGTTCCTGTATACCGGGCGGGTTGCCATGAAAATAGCCTGCAGACCCTGTCGGAAAGAATGACTTGGCAAGCGGGGATCAAGGGCGCAAATTTCTTGGCCTGTGACTAAAGATCGGAGATCGAGATGGCGAATGGCAAGCCGGATCCGTTCGCGATGGGCAATCCTTTTCTGCTGTGGCAGCAGATGACGCGGATCGCCTGGGAATCGCAGATGGTGATCGCGATGCGCACGGCGGGGATGATGGGGCTGGTGCCCCAGGACGTGGGTGAGCCCGCGCGCATGGTCGTGGAAAAGGCTGATGCGGCGTCCGAGGCGATGCTGGCGGCGCTGCGTGCCGCAGGGCGTGGCGAGCGAGCGGACAAGGTCATGGCGGCGGCGTTGCGCCCCTATCGCCGGCGGACCAAGGCCAATGTGAAACGACTGTCGCGCAAGTCCTGACCTGCGCTTCTGTCCCCTGAATGCGAAACGCGCCCCATATCGGGGCGCGTTCGTTTTTCATTGCAATCCTGCGGACCGGATCAGATCAGCTTGCCCATCGCGACAGCGGTATCCGACATGCGGTTCGAGAAGCCCCATTCGTTGTCGTACCAGGTCAGGATACGGCAAAGCTTGCCTTCCATTACCTTGGTCTGGTCCATGTGGAAGACCGAGCTGTGCGGGTCGTGGTTGAAGTCCGACGAAACCAGCGGCTCATCGGTATAGCCCAGGATGCCCTTCAACTGGCCATCCGCTGCGGCGCGGATCGCGTCATTGATCTCGGCGACCGAGGTTTCGCGGGCGGCTTCGAAGACCAGGTCGACGACCGACACGTTCGGCGTCGGCACGCGGATCGACACGCCGTCCAGGCGGCCTTTCAGCTCGGGCAGCACCAGGCCCACGGCTTTGGCTGCACCGGTCGAGGTCGGGATCATCGACAGCGCGGCGGCGCGGGCGCGGTACAGATCCTTGTGCATCGTGTCCAGCGTCGGCTGGTCGCCGGTATAGCTGTGGATGGTCGTCATGAAGCCGCGTGCGATGCCGATCGAGTCGTTCAGCACCTTGGCGACGGGCGACAGGCAGTTGGTGGTGCAGCTGGCGTTCGACACGACCAAGTCATCCTTGGTCAGCGTGTTGTCGTTCACGCCGAAGACGATGGTCTTGTCCGCATTGTCGCCGGGGGCCGAGATCAGCACGCGCTTCGCGCCGGTGGACAGGTGCGGCTGCACCTTTTCCTTGGACGTGAAGATGCCGGTGCATTCCATGATGACGTCGATGTCGCCCCAGGGCAGATCGGCAGGATTGCGGACCGCGGTGACCTTGATCGGCCCACGGCCGACATCGATCGAGTCGCCCGACACGGTGACCTTGGCCGGGAAGCGGCCATGCACCGAATCGTAGCGCAGCAGGTGCGCGTTCGTCTCGACCGGGCCAAGATCGTTGATCGCCACGACCTCGATATCGGTGCGTCCCGATTCGATGATTGCGCGCAGCACGTTCCGGCCGATCCGGCCGAAGCCGTTGATTGCCACCTTAACAGCCATGGGCTTTCCTCCGCCGCTGATGATGTTCGGCTGGCAGATAGCCCGCATTTATCTGGAAATGCAAATGGCTGGGGCGCGATCGGGGACGAAAACTCCCCGAAATTTCCATGTTAGCGCCTTGAGTTCGCGCGGCAATCCGCCAAGGCCGTGCCGTTAGCGCCAGAAGCTGAGATACTCGATCAGCGCCGCGAACTCCTTGCCAAGGAAAAGCGGCAGGTTTCCCTGAAGGAAGATCGCATCCCCAAGGAAGACTGCGAGAATCACGAGCCCCAGTCCAAGGGCGATGGCGTTGGTCATCGGGGTCTCCGTCACCGGGCCCGCGCGGGCCGTCGGGGGATAGAGCTAGGCCAGTCGGCGGGGCTGGGCAAGGGGCGGGCCAAGGCGCGCGCAGCTCAGGAAAGTTCGCCGTCCTGATCTTCGCTGGCCAATGGGGCGATCAGGAAAAGATCGCCCGCCGCCTCCATCCTGCGGATCGTGGCCACCACCGCGTCCATCGCCTCTTCCGCGTCGCGCGCGGCGACATTGCCAAGAACCTCGACCTCGTCGCGCATGGATTCCGCAAGCCGTGTCGACAGACCGCGCAGGAAGAAGTCCATGGTCGCCCGATACTCTGCCTTCGCACCGGCAAAGGCCCTGACCAGCACGGCGGGATCCATCTCGCGGATGATGCGGGGCAGGTCGCGACTGTCCACGCGGTTGGGGATATTGAGCCAGGTGAAGATGGTCTTTCGCACTTCGCCCGCGAATTCCGGCTCTTCGTTCTCAAGCCGGGACAGGACGTCGTCGCGGGTCTGGGCTGAGGACACGTTCAGGATCGCGCCGATCTTTTCGGCGGCCTTGCCCTCGATCGCGGGACGGGGGATGGCATCGGCCGCGCGGATCAGCGCCAGCCCGATCCGGTTCAGCGCCGGGGATTCGATGGTCCCGGTCAGGGACATCGCATAGGCAATCTGGCGCGAGCGGTCGGGCTCGATCAGGCCAAAGACCTCGGCCGCGCGCGGCACCGGCAGTTTGGAGAACATTACGGCGGCGATTTCGACCGCCTCGGTCCGGGCAAGTTCGGCGAGAAGAACGGGAGAGAGCATCGCGATCCGGTCCCAGGGATCGCCGGTGCCGTTCAGGGCCGCCAGTCGGCGCAGCCGGTCGCTGGTCTCGGCCGACAGATGGCCGTCCAACAGATTCAGCGTGCCGTCGATATCGCCGGGAAAGCTAAGCCCGATCGCCTCAAGCCGGTCGCAGAATTCGGCAACCACCGCATTGCGGGTCTCGCGGTCCACCAGACCCATCAGGGCCATTTCCTGCGCCAGGTCGGTCTGGGCCGCGGCAGGCAGGCCGGACAGGTCCAGGTCATCGCCTTCGGCCAGAGCAAGGCGCACGATGATCGCCGCCTTCTGCCTTGCGCTCAGCGCCGGATTTGCCGTCATGGACTGCCCCCGTTTTCCGTTCGGGGGCAGTCTTGCATCAAATGCCGAACGGGCGGTTAATGCGCGCCGTTTTCGCCGAAGACACGAGCGAAGATCGTGTCGACATGCTTGGTGTGATAGCCAAGATCGAACTTCTCTTCGATTTCGGCAGGTGACAGCGCGGCCGTTACTTCGGCATCACCCAGCAGCTCGGTCTTGAAGTCGGCGCCCTGTTCCCAGACCTTCATCGCGTTGCGCTGGACCAGGCGGTAAGCATCTTCGCGGCTGACACCGGCTTGCGTCAGCGCCAGAAGAACCCGCTGCGACATGACCAGGCCTTTGAACTTGTTCATGTTCTTCAACATGTTCTCGGGATAGATGACCAGCTTTTCAATGACGCCGGCCAGACGGTTCAGCGCGAAATCCAGCGTGATCGTCGCATCCGGGCCAATGGCGCGCTCGACCGAGGAATGGCTGATGTCCCGCTCGTGCCACAGCGCGACGTTTTCCATCGCGGGAACTACGGCCATGCGGACCAGACGGGCAAGACCGGTCAGGTTTTCGGTCAGCACCGGGTTGCGCTTGTGCGGCATGGCCGAGCTGCCCTTCTGGCCGGGGCTGAAGAACTCCTCGGCCTCAAGCACTTCGGTGCGCTGCATGTGACGGATCTCGATCGCCACGTTTTCCATCGACGAGGCGATGACGCCCAGCGTGGCAAAGAACATCGCGTGCCGGTCGCGGGGAATGACCTGCGTGCTGATCGGCTCGGGCTTCAGACCCAGTTTCGCGCAGACGTGCTCTTCGACGCGCGGGTCGATATTGGCGAAGGTGCCGACAGCGCCCGAGATCGCGCCGGTCGCAATTTCCTCGCGCGCGGCGACAAGACGTGCGCGGCCGCGGTCCATCTCGGCATAGAAGCGGGCGAAGGTCAGGCCCATCGTCGTGGGTTCCGCATGGATGCCGTGGCTGCGGCCGATGCGAACGGTATCCTTGTGCTCGAACGCGCGTTTTTTCAGCGCGGCCAGAACGCGGTCCATGTCGGCCAGCAGGATGTCCGCGGCGCGGACCAGCTGGACATTCAGAGTGGTGTCCAGCACATCGGACGAGGTCATGCCCTGATGGACGAAGCGGGCCTCGTCGCTGCCGATATGTTCGGCCAGATGGGTCAGGAAGGCGATGACATCATGCTTGGTGACGGCTTCGATCTCGTCGATGCGGGCGACGTCGAATTCGACATCCTTCGCTTTCCAGACCGCTTCGGCGTTTTCGCGCGGGATCACGCCCAGATCCGCCTGGGCGTCGCAGGCATGTGCCTCGATCTCGTACCAGATGCGGAACTTGGTTTCGGGCGACCAGATGGAGACCATTTCGGGGCGGGAATAGCGCGGGATCATCGGATTCTCCTGTATTTGCGGGGGTTCTAGCGGCTTGCCCCCTTGCCCGCAACAGCGCCGCGACAGGGGCGGGCGATCATGGAGATCGCAAGGTCGAGAATTTGGCGGCAAACAACTGGAAAGGCAGCGAAAGACCGGGGCTTCGGCACCGGCTTACCGCATCCTTGCTGTCGCGCATTCAGCCATGCGCCGGGCGGGATACTGGATTGCATCTGGTGCGATTGCGGCAGGTCGGGGGCGCGCACAACTAGAAACGACATGCAATTAGCAAGAGGGCACATGATGCCGACGCTTTTCGACCCCCTGAAGCTGGGCGCGCTGACGCTGAAGAACCGTATCGTCATGGCACCGCTGACGCGCAGCCGCGCTGTCGACAACCGCGTCCCGAATGCCCTGATGGCCAAGTATTATGGGCAGCGTGCGCAAGCCGGCATGATCCTGTCCGAGGCGACCAGCGTTACCCCGATGGGGGTTGGCTATGCGGATACCCCCGGCATCTGGAGCGACGAACAGGTCGAAGGCTGGAAACAGACCATCAAAGCCGTGCATGACAAGGGCGGCGTGATCTTCCTGCAGCTTTGGCATGTCGGGCGCATCTCGGATCCGGAGTTCCTGGATGGCGAAACCCCGGTTGCCCCCAGCGCGATCCAGCCCGAGGGCACCGTCAGCCTGGTGCGGCCGAAGCGTCCCTATGTCACACCCCGTGCGCTGGAAACGGACGAGATCCCGGCGATTGTCGAAGCCTATCGCCTGGGTGCCGAGAACGCGAAGCGCGCGGGTTTTGACGGCGTGCAGATCCATGCCGCGAACGGCTATCTGATCGACCAGTTCCTGCAGGATGGCACCAATCACCGCACCGACCAGTATGGCGGCTCGATCGAGAACCGCACCCGCCTGCTGGAAGAGATCGCCGATGCCGTGATCGGCGTCTGGGGCGCGGACCGTGTGGGCGTTCACCTGGCCCCGCGCGGCGACAGCCATGACATGAGCGACAGCGATCCGAAAGCCCTGTTCACCCATGTCGCGCGCCAGTTGGGCCAGCGCAAGATCGCCTTCCTGGGCGTGCGCGAGCACTTGGCCGAAGACAGCCTTCTGCCCGACATCAAGGCGGCTTTCGGCGGCGTCGTCATCGCGAACGAGGGGCTGACCCAAGAATCCGCCGAGAAGCTGGTCGAGGCGGGCCGCGCCGATGCGGTGGCCTTTGGCAAGGACTTCATCGCGACGCCCGACCTGCCGCACCGCTTCCGCGAACGGCTTGCGCTGAACGAGATCGACTTTGCGACCTTCTACGGAGGCGGAGCCAAGGGCTATACCGACTATCCGCTGGCCGAAGAACTGGCCTGATCAGGTTGGCGCCCGGTTCAGGGCGCCCGACCGCAATGGCAACGAAAAAGGGCGCCGTTCGGCGCCCTTTCCCAATTCTCCCTGTCGAACCTTGCCGATCAGCAGCTGTAATACATCGCGTATTCGATCGGGTGGGGGGTATGCTCGTAGGCGTACACTTCTTCCCACTTCAGCTTGATATAGGCCTCAAGCTGGTCGCGGGTGAACACGTCACCGGCCAGCAGGAAGTCCATGTCCTTCTCAAGCTCTTCCAGCGCTTCGCGCAGCGAACCGCAGACGGTCGGGATCTCGGCCAGTTCTTCCGGCGGCAGATCATACAGATCCTTGTCCGAAGCCGGGCCCGGATCGATCTTGTTCTTGATCCCGTCAAGGCCGGCCATCAGCAGCGCGGCAAAGGCGAGATAGGGGTTCGCGGCCGGATCGGGGAAACGGGCCTCGACGCGTTTGGCTTTCGGCGATTCCGTCCACGGAATACGGACGCAGCCCGAGCGGTTGCGGGCCGAATAGGCGCGAAGGACCGGGGCTTCGAAGCCGGGGATCAGGCGCTTGTAGCTGTTGGTCGACGGGTTGGTCAGCGCATTCAGCGCCTTCGCATGCTTCAGGATGCCGCCGATGAAATACAGCGCTTCCTGCGACAGGTCGGCATATTTGTCGCCGGCGAACAGCGGCTTGCCGTCCTTCCAGATCGACATGTTGACGTGCATCCCCGAGCCGTTGTCGCCCTTCATCGGCTTCGGCATGAAGGTCGCGGACTTGCCATAGGCGGCAGCGACGTTGTGGATGACGTATTTGTACTTCTGGATGTTGTCGGCCTGCTGGACCAACCCGCCGAAGATCATGCCAAGCTCGTGCTGGCCCGAGGCGACCTCGTGGTGGTGCTTGTCGACCTTGATGCCCATGCGCTTCATCGTGCTGAGCATCTCGCCGCGCAGATCCTGGGCCGCGTCGATCGGGTTCACCGGGAAATAGCCGCCCTTGTGAGGCGCGCGGTGGCCAAGGTTGCCGTCCTCATAATGGGTGTCGGTGTTCCAGGCAGCGTCGACCGAGTCGATCTCGAACGAGACCTTTTGGGGGCTGATCTGGTATTTCACGTCGTCGAACAGGAAGAATTCGGCTTCCGGCCCGAAATAGGCCGTATCGCCGACCCCCGAGGATTTCAGATAGGCCTCGGCCTTGACGGCAGTGCCGCGTGGGTCGCGGGAATAGGCTTCGCCGGTGTCGGGCTCGGCCACGTTGCAATGCACGCAAAGCGTCTTTTCGGCATAGAACGGGTCGATATAGACCGAGGAGGGGTCCGGGAACAGTTTCATGTCGGACTGGTCGATGGATTTCCAGCCGGCGATCGAAGAACCGTCGAACATGAAGCCTTCTTCGAAGAAGTCCTCGTCAACCAGGTCCGCAACCAGCGTCACGTGCTGCAGCTTGCCCTTGGGATCGGTGAAGCGGATGTCGACATATTCGACCTCCTCGTCCTTCATCAGATCCAGAACGTCTTTGACTTGCATTGGATTCCTTCCTCCATTCAGTCGGACCGGCCGCCGCGGCCGGTTGGAAAAACTTGGTAAGGCCGCTGGGCCGGTCAGGCAGGTCAGACGGCGTCGTCGCCGGTTTCACCCGTGCGGATGCGGATCGCCTGCTCGACAGGGATGATGAAGATCTTGCCGTCGCCGATCTTTTCGGTGCGAGCGGCCGAGATGATCGCGTCCACCGCGACTTCGACCAGATCGTCGGGCAGCACCATCTCGATCTTCACCTTGGGCAGGAAGTCGACGACGTATTCGGCACCACGATAAAGTTCGGTATGGCCTTTCTGACGGCCGAAGCCCTTGACTTCGGTGACCGAGAGACCCTGGACGCCCACTTCCTGAAGCGCTTCTTTCACATCATCCAGTTTGAAGGGCTTGATGATGGCTTCGACTTTCTTCATCGCCTGATCCTTCCTCGCGACTTGCCTGCGACCTGATTGGCGGGTTTGATGCAGATCGTCCATGCGGCATGATGGGGAAAGCGGCATGGAAACGCTTAATCAGAATGAACTGCGCTTTTATTGTGCAGCAAGCCTAAGAGGTATGCAACGATCATGGGCGCGACATCGCCGATGCTGACGACTCGCCAGATGCGCGCGGTCGAAATGGCCGCGATTGCGTCCGGCGTCGAGACGGGCGGCAGCCTGATGGAGCGTGCGGGTGCTGCCGCGGCGCAGGTTCTGGCAGTACGCTGGCCGGGATTCGCGGCCTCGGGGCAGGTGGCGCTGATCCTGTGCGGTCCGGGCAATAATGGCGGCGACGGCTATGTCATTGCGCGGCACCTGGCGGGGCGTGGTTGGTCGGTCCGGGTCGCAGCACTGGCGCCGCCCACCACGTCCGAGGCACAGGGCGCTGCCCAGTTGTGGCGTGGCGACGTGTCCGAGATCGGGGCAGTTTCGGCCATGCCCGAACAGCGGATCGGGCTGTGCATCGATGCGCTGTTCGGGACAGGAATCTCGCGCCCACTGGATGCTGAGCTGGCCGGCCTTTTGCGGGGCATCGCAGCCTCGGGCTGCCCGATCGTGGCGGTCGATATCCTCAGCGGCATCTGTGCGGACAGCGGCCGGGTCCTGGGCGATCGCGTCTTGCCCGCGGCGGAACTGACCGTGACCTTTCACCGGCGCAAACTGGGCCATGTGCTGGCCGAGGGGGGTGAACTTGGCGGCAGCGTAACCTGCTGCGACATCGGGCTGGAGCCCTGGCGCGACGCCGCGGGGCAGGCCATCCTTTCCGCGGGGCCGGACCCAAGGCTGGCCAAGCGCGCGGGGCATAAATACAGCCACGGCCACGCCCTGATCCTTGGCGGCGGTCCGGGACGGGGCGGGGCCGCGCGCCTTGCCGCGCGTGCCGCGCTGCGGATCGGGGCGGGGCTGGTCAGCCTGGCCGTCCCGGCCGAGGCTGTGCCCGAGTACGCGGCCCGGCTTGACGCGATCATGCTTGAACCCCTGGCGGAAGAGGAAGACCTTGCCCGCCGCCTGCGTGATCCGCGCATCACCGCGCTTTGCCTTGGCCCGGGGCTGGGGCTTGACCGTGCCGCCCGGCTTGTTCCCACCGCACTGGCGGCAAAGCGGGCCACCGTACTTGATGCCGACGTGCTCACCGCTTTTACCGAGGCGCCCGAGCGCCTGTTCGGCCAGCTACACGACCGGGTGTTGCTGACGCCGCATGATGGAGAGTTTGCGCGGCTGTTTCCCGATCTTGCGCGGCGACTGCAGGATGCCCCGGCTCGCGGCCCGGCCTATTCACGCCTGGATGCGGCGCGGCAAGCTGCGGCGCGGACGGGCGCGACGGTGCTGCTGAAGGGGCCGGATACGATCATCGCCGCGCCGGATGGGCAGGCGGCGATCGCGGCGGCGACGGGTGATGAAGCCGCGCCCTGGCTGGCGACCGCAGGATCGGGGGATGTGCTGGCCGGTCTGGTCGCGGGGCTGATGGCACGGGGCTTTCCCGTGCCCGACGCCGCCCGGACCGGAGCCTGGCTTCACGCCGAGGCCGCGCGCCGTTTCGGACCCGGCCTGATCGCCGAGGATCTGCCCGAAACCCTGCCCGCAGTACTGCGCGACCTTGGGGCATAGGGACTGCATTTTCCCTCTCGCCTCTGCCAGACTGCTTTGCTAATAGACCCGAGCCCTGCGCGCCGAAGCGGCGCGGTGGGACGGATGCGGGTGTGGCGAAATTGGCAGACGCACCAGATTTAGGTTCTGGCGCCGCAAGGCGTGGGGGTTCAAGTCCCTCCACCCGCACCATCTGAAATCAGTCGTTTCGTGATCGCTGCCCGACCCCAGCAGGGGCCGGGTATTTGTCGTATATGCATGCGATGGAAATCTGCGTGCGGTTGTAGTTCCACACTATTCATACAACTTTCCATCACAATTAATTGGCTTTTGTCTCAATCCCATAGTTGATAGCCGGTGTCTCCTTTACTACAGGAGATACAACATGAAATTGGCATGTTACGCGATCCTCGCCGGTCTGACTGCGACCGCGGCGTCCGCGGGCGGCTATGTTGCACCGGTCGTCGAGACGCCGGTTGTTGCACCGGTCGAGCCTGTCGCTCCGGGTGTTGACTGGACCGGCTGGTACGCCGGTGTTCAGTACGGCCAAGGTAGCGCCGACAGCAACTATGCCGGCGACAGCGACATGGACGGCTACGGCCTTCATGGTGGCTACATGCACGACTTCGGGAACTTCGTTCTCGGTGGCGAACTGGACTACAACCGCATCAGCCTCGACGAAACCGACGAGGACGGCGATCTGTGGCGTCTGCGTGGCCGCGCTGGCTACGACATGGGCAAGTTCCTGCCCTACGCCACGCTGGGCGTCGCTCAGCTGGAAGCCGGTGATCTGTCGGAAACCGGGATCACCTACGGCCTCGGCGCTGACTACATGATCAACGACAAGTTCACCGTGGGTGCGGAATACACCCGCAACGACTTCAAAGACGTTGCTGATGTCGACAACGCGGACCTCGACACGGATCTGTTCCAGATCCGCGCGTCCTACCGCTTCTGATAGAACCTCTGGTTCAGTCGAAAACGCCCCCTTCCGAGGGGGCGTTTTTTTATGCGCTGATGCCCGATTGGGAAGGCGGCAGGGAAGGGGCGGTTGCCACCTCAACGCCCGTCCACTGCAAAGAAAAAGGCCGCCCCGAAGGGCGGCCCTGATGCCGGTCGCGGCGGGTGCCGGATCAGAACTGATCCAGCGCCTCGATGGCTTTTTCCAGCTCTTCCTTGGTCACGGATTTGTCTGCAACCTTGGCGCCTTCGACGATGTGGTCGACGACCTTGTCTTCGAAGATCGGGGCGCGCAGCTGCTGCTGGGCCTGCTGGTTCTGCTGGATGAATTCCAGGAAAGCACGCTCCTGGCCCGGATATTGGCGGGCCTGGCGCAGCACGGCCTGGGTCATTTCCTGATCCGAGACGGTGATCTCGGCTTTCTGACCGATTTCGGCCAGCAGCAGGCCCAGACGGACACGGCGCTCGGCCAGAGCCTTGTGCTCGTCCGTCAGCTCGATCTCGCCATGGTTATGGCCGTGCTCTTCCGGATGCTCTTCGTGCCACAGCTGGTGTGCGATCTGCTGTGCTTCGGCTTCGACCAGCGATTCCGGCAGCTCGAACTTGACCAGTGCGTCCAGCTTGTCCAGCAGCGCGCGCTTGAGGATCTGGCGCGACGCACCCTTGTATTCCGACTCAAGACGCTCGCGGATCTGACCCTTCAGGGCTTCCAGGTCTTCGGCACCGAATTTCTTCGCCAGCTCGTCGTCAAGCTCGGCCGCCTTGGGAGCCTTGACGGCCTTGACGGTGGTTTCGAAGATCGCGTCTTTGCCAGCCAGGGTCGGGTGGCCGTAATCCTCGGGGAACTTGACCTCGACCTTGACTTCTTCACCGGCCTTGGCGCCGACAAGCTGCGCTTCGAAGCCGGGGATGAAGCTGTTCGAGCCCAGCACCAGCGGATAATCCTCGGCAGTGCCGCCTTCGAAGGCTTCGCCGTCGACCATGCCCTTGAAGTCGATCACGACCTGGTCGCCGTCCTTGGCCTTGGTGCCTTTCTTGCGGTCCTCGAAGGACTGCGCATTCTTGGCAAGGTTCTCCAGCGCTTCGGTCACTTGCTCGTCACCGGCTTCGACAACCAGACGCTCAAGCTCGACGCCCGAAAGATCGGCTTCCGGGATCGCGGGCAGGGCTTCATAGGAAACGGTGACGACCACGTCGTCGCCTTCCTTCCAGCTTTCACCGTTGACCATCTCGACCTTCGGCTGCAGCGCCGGGCGGTCGCCCGAGGTCTCCAGATGGCCGCGCAGCGCGGTGTCGATCGCTTCCTGCATGGCGTCGCCCATGACGCGCTGGCCGAACTGCTTTTTCAGCAGCGCCATCGGCACCTTGCCCTTGCGGAAGCCCTTCATTTCGACCTCGGGCTGGGCCTCTTTCAGCTTCGCTTCGACCTGTGCCGCAAGATCCGATGCGGGCAGGGTGAATTGATAGC
This sequence comes from Paracoccus broussonetiae, assembly GCF_031854425.1. Lineage (NCBI taxonomy): Bacteria > Pseudomonadati > Pseudomonadota > Alphaproteobacteria > Rhodobacterales > Paracoccaceae > Paracoccus > Paracoccus broussonetiae. The sequence continues at coordinate 246,868 of NZ_JAVRQI010000004.1, forward strand.
CGCGCTTCAGCCCTTCGTTCTGGGTTTCCTTGACCTGCATTTGACTTCCTTCATCCAACCTGAGCGCGGGAGAGGCAATCATAGCCCTTGTGGCGCAGTGGCCCAAAAGGCCGCGCCCCCGCCGTGTTTCAGCGCGCTAGCTAGGGGATTTTGCGTCCCATAGCAAGAACCAAGGCGGTTTTGAGAGGGCTTGTCGGGCCATCCGCGACGTCCCCCGCGCCGCATTGTGCCACGGCTGCCAAGCCAGCCGCACCTGGAGTGCTGTGGGACAGGTGAGGTTCTCGATGTTTAGTGATTAAATTCAAGGTGTTGGAAAAAACTTTCGCGAAAGATGTTTTTTCCGCTTGCGCCTATCCGGCACCCCCCATATACGACGCCCCACGCAGACGGCGGAAACGTCATCTGGACCTCCGGTGGGGCCATAGCTCAGTTGGTAGAGCGCTTGAATGGCATTCAAGAGGTCAGGGGTTCGACTCCCCTTGGCTCCACCAAATATCTTTCCAATTCAGTGAATTGACGGACGCTTGACAGAAAGCGTCGACGCGCCGCGGCCGCCTTGAGCGGCCTTGCGGCGTTTGGGTATGGCGCTAAAGCCTGTGGGTGCGCGGGTCGTGATCGGCAGGGCCGGTTTCGGCATTGGCTTCGCGTGTGGCGTCGCCTTCAGGTTCGCGCCGGTCCAGAATGTCGCGCACCAGATCGGCGGCATCCCCGAACTCACGCATGATCGCGCTGGCTTGTGAAGCGACGCCGTGGAAACCCGCGACGGCGGCGGTCACGCTTTTGACCACATTGTCGACGCTGCTGGTCAGCGTGGCGGTATTCGCTTCGATTTCCTCCATCAGGTTCCGCCGTGCGGGCTGGGGCTGCGCAGGGCGGGGCCGGGGGGCCTGCGGCTCCTGCGCAGGGGGCGCGGCAAAGCGCGGCGCAGGCGGCTGGAGGTCGCGCCGGTGGCGCGTGGGACGCGGCGGGCGCGGGCGGTCATCGCCCTTGCCCGAGATCAGGTCGGTCAGGTGGCGCGCGGCGATCACGGTGCCGGCAGTCAGAGCGGCCGCTGCGATCCCCGTGCCCCCCCAGACCACCCATTTCGCCAAGCGCGACGGCCGGGGATAGGCGCGCAACCCGTCGGGTGAGACATCTCCATGCGGGGGGATGCGCCGGGGCTCGGGGCGCTCCGAAGGGTGGTGGTGACCCTCGGGAACCGGGCGCGGGCCAAAGCGTGTCTGGCTGGTCACGTCCGCTTCGGTGCGGGGGGTGTCCAGTTCGTCAAAGGGCGGCTCTTGGCTCATCTTCGGATCCTTGTGCGAAACGCGCGTCGCAGCCTCAACCCCGCAATGCGGCGAATGTTCCGTGACCGAGTTCCCTGCTTGCCAGCCAGCAGGCATGAAAAAACGCGCCGGTTCGCGGCGCGTTTTTCCTTGTCTTCGTGGTGAAGCGGCGATCAGTTCGCGGCTTCGTCCTCGTCGCGGCCGGCCGAGCCGATCTCGTCGAAGAGTTCCGCGATTTCGAAATCGGCGGCGGCATCTTCTTCCGCGGCCAGTTCCTGGATCGACTTGCCCGAAGCTTGCAGTTCGGCTTCTTCGGCCGAACGGGCGACGTTCAGGTGGATCGTCGCGTCGACTTCCGGGTGCAGGTGCACGCGAACGTCGTGCAGGCCCAGCTCCTTGATCGGGGCGGTCAGGACAACCTGACGGCGCTCGATCGAGAAGCCTTCGGCATTGGCGACTTCGGCGGCGTCACGCGGGGTGACCGAGCCGTAAAGCGCGCCGGCGTCCGAGGCCGAGCGGATGATGACGAAGGTCTGGCCGTCGATTTTCTCGGCGACTTTCTGAGCTTCGGCGCGGGTCTCGTCGTTGCGAACGGCCAGGTCGGCCTTGCGCTCTTCGAATGCCTTGACGTTGGCGTCCGAGGCACGCATCGCCTTGCCTTGCGGCAGAAGGAAGTTACGCGCGAAGCCGTCTTTGACTTTCACGACTTCGCCCATTTGGCCAAGCCGGGCCACACGTTCCAGCAGGATGACTTGCATGATCGTCTCTCCTTACTTCACGGCATAGGGGAGCAGGGCGAGGAAGCGGGCGCGCTTGATGGCGCGGGCCAGCTCACGCTGCTTCTTTGCCGAGACGGCGGTGATGCGCGAGGGCACGATCTTGCCGCGTTCCGAAACGTAACGCTGCAGAAGGCGCGTGTCCTTGTAGTCGATCGCGGGAGCGTTGTCGCCCGAGAACGGGCAGACTTTGCGGCGGCGGAAGAAGGGTTTGTTAGCCATTTCTCTGGTTCCTATCCCTTAGTTCCGGTCGTCGCGGTCACGACGCTCGCGGCGTTCGCCACCACGGTCGCCACGATCACCGCGGTCGCCACGATCGCCGCGATCACCACGCTCGCGCTCGTCGCGCTTCTGCATCTGGATCGAGGGGCCTTCCTTGTGCTCGTCGACGCGGACGGTCAGCACGCGCATGACGTCGTCATGCAGGCGGGCAAGGCGCTCCATTTCCTGCACGGCGGCCGAGGGCGCGTCCGAACGCAGGAAGGCATAGTGGCCCTTGCGGTTCTTGTTGATCTTGTAGGCGAGGGTGCGGACACCCCAGTATTCGTTTTCGACGACCTTGCCACCGTTATCGGCAAGCACGGTCGAGAAATGTTCGATCAGCCCTTCGGCCTGCGTGTTCGACAGGTCCTGGCGGGCGATCAGCACATGCTCGTAAAGCGGCATGACTGCTACCTTTATATCAGGGCGCATTTCAACGGCGGGACAATCCCTCCGCGCCCCGCCACGAGAGGCTGCGCCGGTTTCGCATTTGCGGAAGGATGCGGCTTTATAGCGGCGAAATCCGGGGGAGCAAGGGAAAACCGCCGGTTTGCTGGGAAAATCGCCGTGGCGGCGACACTGTTTCCACGCTGCGCGGCAACACGAAATTGTCAGGAAGATGTGGTCAAACCCTTGTTGCGATTGACGCATTTCATCAGCACATAGCCAAACATGACGAATTCAATCAGGAGTCTCCGCATGAAGTCCCTTGTCGCCCCCGTCGCCGTTCTCACTGTTCTTGGTGCTTCGGCTGCCCTGGCCGAGCCTGTTGCCTATGACTTCGATCCCTCGCACAGCCAGGTCGTGTTCGAATATGGCCACATGGGCTTTTCGACCAGCACCGGCATCGTCAATGGCGTGACCGGCAAGCTGCTTCTGGACAGCGAGAATCCCGCGAATTCCAGTGTCGAGGCGACGATCCCGCTGGCCGGGCTGCGGACAGTCTCGCCCGAACTGGACAAGCACCTGTTCGGCGCCGATTTCTTCAACACCGACCAGGGCGAAGCGGTCGCGACCTTCAAGTCGACCAAGGTCGAGCAGGACGGCGATGACGAAGCGAAGGTCACCGGCGATTTCACGCTGAACGGCGTGACGAAACCCGTCGTGCTTGAAGTTGACCTGAACAAGATCGGCGCGCACCCGATGACCGGCAAGGACGCCGCCGGCTTCGACGCCGAAACCCGGATTGCGCGTTCGGAATTCAACCTCGGGAAATTTGCCCCGGCGGTCGATGACGAGGTTGCGGTCATGATCACTGTCGAGGCCGTGAAGACCGAGTAAGCTCAGCCTGCGGATCGACACAAAAAAGGGCCCCGTCGGGCCCTTTTTCCTGTTTCTGTCCGGCGGCGCGCAAGATCAGTTCAGCGCGCCGTTCTTGTCCAGATCCGAGGCGGCGAAGTCGGCCTTGGCCGCGGCAGCGAACTCGGACTTGCTGAGGCTGCCATTCCGGTTCGTGTCGACCGCGGTGAACTGCTCCGCAGAAACGGTGGTGCCGGCTTCCGCCTGCGACAGCGCGCCGTTCTTGTCCGCGTCCAGCGTCGTGAAGACCTTGTCGGTGAACGCCGCGAATTCGTTGGCGTCGACCGACATGTCCCCGTTGGTGTCCATGGCCGCAAGATAATTGCCCGAAACCTGGGCGAAGGTCGGGGTGCCGGCAAGCAGGAAGACGGCGACGGCAGAAAATGTTCTGTTCATGGCTTTCCTCCTCAGCCGCAAGAATAACGCTGACCAGCGTAGCCGCCAGCGACCGAGCCTGCCGCGATGGCGACATCGCGACCGACACCGCCGCCGATCAGGCTGCCCGCTGCGCCGCCCAGCACCGCGCCCATGAAGCTGCCCGATATGCAGGCGACCTCGTGCTGTTGCTCGGGGGTCTGGTTGGCGCAGGCACTTGCAACAAGTACCATTGCGCCGAGGATAAGAGGTGATTTCACGATCGTGCTCCTGTGCTGTTCCAGTGGTCGGCTCTGCAGTCAGTTGCATTCGGGCGGTTAAGTCATCCCGCATCAGAACGTCGACGGGCTGTGTTCGTTCCCGTAACCCTCTGTCTTCGTAAGATTAGGTGTAGACCGGCAAACGCCGTCTGCCAATCACGGATTTTCTGCGGCCGCTTGCCGTGTTCGCTTTGGCGGCCAAGCGATCGGCCTTGCGGCAAGGCAGCGCAGCGGATAATCCCGCTGACATGCTGCCCCAGGACAGACTTTCCCAGATCGTTCAGCGTTTCGAGTTTCTCGAGGCGAAGCTGAACGCCGGACCCGCCCCTGACGAAATCGCGCGCATCAGCCGCGAATATGCCGAGCTGAAGCCGGTCGTCACCCAGATCGCCGAATGGCGCGCAGCCCAGGACGGCATCCGAGAGGCGCAGGCCATGCTTGCCGATCCCGAGATGCGCGAGCTGGCCGAGGATGAGCTGTCGCGCCTGCGCGCGCAGTTGCCCGACCTGGAGCACCGTCTGCGCATCGCGCTTTTGCCCAAGGATGCCGCGGACGCGCGGCCCGCGATCCTGGAAATCCGGCCCGGCACCGGTGGCGACGAGGCCGCGCTGTTCGCGGGCGACCTGCTGAACATGTATCGCCGGTTCTCGGAATCGCAGGGCTGGAACTTCCAGCTGCTCGAGCTTTCCGAATCCGAGCTGGGCGGCGTGCGCGAGGCCGTGGCGAGAATCGAGGGCGAGGGGGTCTTTGCCCGGTTGAAATATGAATCCGGCGTCCATCGCGTCCAGCGCGTGCCCGAAACCGAGTCCGGCGGGCGGATCCACACCAGCGCTGCCACCGTCGCCGTTCTTCCCGAGGCGGAAGAGGTGGATATCGATATTCCGGCCGGCGACATCCGCATCGACACGATGCGTGCCAGCGGCGCAGGCGGGCAGCACGTCAACACCACCGACTCGGCCGTGCGGATCACGCACCTGCCCACCGGGATCATCGTCACCAGTTCTGAAAAGTCGCAGCACCAGAACCGCGCCAATGCGATGGCGGTCCTGCGCGCGCGGCTTTACGATCTGGAGCGCAGCCGGGCCGATGCAGAGCGGGCCGCAGATCGCAGGTCGCAGGTCGGATCGGGCGATCGGTCCGAGCGTATCCGCACCTATAACTTCCCGCAGGGTCGGATGACGGACCACCGCATCGGGCTGACGCTTTACGCGCTGGATCGAATCATTGCGGGTGATCTGGGCGAGACCACCGATGCGTTGATCGCCCATGACCAGGCGGCGCGGCTGGCGGCGGAACTGGAATGACCGCCCCCGAGGGTCGGCCGGACCATCCGACGGGCAGCGTGCTTTGTTCGGCTGCCGAAAAGCGCCTGCAATCCGTTGGCATCGAGGGGGCGGCCGGCGATGTCCGCGCGCTGTTTCTGCATGCGCTGACAACCGCGCTGGGTCGGCCGGTGCCGCGCCACGCCCTGCGTGATCACTTGGCTGCGCCTGTTCCCCAGGCGGTTGTGGACGCCTTTGCCCGGATGGTCGCCGCGCGTGAGGCGCGCCAGCCCGTCAGCCAGATCACCGGGCGGCGCGCCTTCTGGAAGCATGACTTCCGCGTCACGCCCGACACATTGGATCCGCGCCCGGAAACCGAACTGCTGGTCGAACTTGCACTGACCGAGGGATTCCGCTCGGTCCTCGACTTGGGGACGGGGACGGGGGCAATCCTGATCTCGGTTCTGGCCGAACGTCCGGGGGTTGCCGGGCTCGGAGTGGATCTTTCGCCCGCCGCCCTTGATGTGGCGCGCCAGAACGCCCAGATGATCGGAGTACAAGCGGATTTCGTTCTTTCCGACTGGTTCGCGGTGATTTCGGGCGATTTCGACCTGATCCTGTCCAACCCGCCCTATATCGCCGAAAGCGAGATGCCGGAACTGGCCCCCGAAGTTCGGGAGTGGGAACCGCGCATGGCGCTGACGGATGAGGGCGACGGGCTGGCCGCCTATCGCGCCATCTGTGCCGCCGCGCCCGCCCATCTTCGGCCCCAAGGCCGGCTGATGGTCGAGATCGGGCCCAGCCAAGGCAACGCGGTGGCAGAGCTGATGCGCCGGGCGGGGTTGGCGGATGTTACCGTCTGTCGCGACCTTGACGGGCGCGATCGCGTCGTCTGGGGCCGGAAAGCCGGATTGCAGAGCACTTAATCGCCAAAAACCCTGCATCCTGTGAAATTTTTGCTTGTCAGCACCGTTGCGGGATGCTTAGTGGCGTTTGTGACGGGGGCGTAGCGCCCACGCACGGGTCAGTTGCACTCCCAGCCTCAAACTGGTCACACAGGAAAAGCCTCAGGGCCAATCCTGAACTGGCAACCGCTGCAAGAGATGACCCTAACCTGAGCCGGCCATTGCCGGTCCACGAATGACAGCAAGCTGATGAGATCATCCAAATCCCGTTCGCGTAACAAGTCGAACCGCCAGCGCACGACGCTGGGAAACATCGTCAACCGCGTTTTTGACAGCTCGGGCCCCGAGGGCAAGGTGCGCGGCACGCCGCAGCAGATCATCGAGAAATATCTGACGCTTGCGCGCGACGCTCAGCTTTCGAACGATCGCGTGGCCGAGCAGAGCTTCCTGCAGCACGCCGAGCATTATACCCGCATGCTGGGCGAGGCGCAGCGCGAGCAGGCCGAACGTCAGCAGCATCAGAACGGTGGTCGCGACGACGACCGCGACGATGCGTCGGGCGATTACGGCCAGTCTCAGAATGGCAATGGCCAGGGCGGCAACAACCGCGGCGACGACAATCGTCGGGACGATAACCGCCGGGAAGACAACCGTCGTGACGACAACCGTCGCGACGATAGCCGACGGGACGAACAGCGCGGTGAAAGCCGCCAGGAGAACCGCCGCGACAACCGCCGTGATGATCGCCGCGACGAAAACCGTCGGGATGATCGCAAGGACGACCGCAAGGATGACCGTCGCGAGGAGCGTCCGGCCCCTGCCGCCGAAGCCTCCGAGGAACGCGGCCTGCCGCTTGCGATTTCCGCCGAGGAAGAGCGCGGCCCGGTCGATACGCCCGAAACCAACCGTGCCAAGCCCGCGACCGAAGCTGCCGTGGAAACCGCGCCCGTGGCCGAAGCCCCGGCCGCTGTTGAGCCTGCGGTCCCCGCTGCGGCCGCCCCGGCGGAAGAGGCGCCCGTCGCAGCTCCGCGTCGTCGCCGCAGCACCACGGCCGCGTCCGGCGCAGCCGCCGCGCCGGCTGCAGCCGGCACGACGCCGACGCGTTCGCGCCGCCGCACGACCAGCGAGCCCAAGGCAGAAAACGGGGCCGATACCCCGGCAGTTGCAGAAAAGGCCTCGGGCGAGTAATCGCCCGGCCATTCAGCGCGGCGCGGCGGCCAGACCCCGCGCCAGCGCGCAGAATTGCTCCAGCCCGATTTCCTCGGCCCGCGCGGTGGGCGCGATACCTGCCTCAAGCAGGATGTCCTCAATGGCCGGATGCAGCCCTTTCAGCGAAGCCCGCAGCATCTTGCGCCGTTGGTTGAAGCCAGCGGCGACCACGCGGTTCAACACCTTGGGATCGGCGGGATAACGGGGGCCGGGCAGAGCGGTCAGATGCACGACCGCCGAGTGGATCTTGGGCGCCGGCACGAAAGCCTCGGGCGGCAGCGTCATCACGATCTTCGCGTCCGAACGCCATTGCGCCAACACTGCAAGACGGCCATAGGCCTTGCCGCCGGGCTTCGCGACGATCCGCTCGGCCACTTCTTTCTGAAACATCAGGGTCAGGGACTGCCAGAAGGGCGGCCATTCGGCAGGCGTCAGCCAGCGGATCAGAAGCTCGGTCCCGACATTATAGGGAAGGTTCGCGACGATGCGGACCGGCGGCGTCAGATATTGCAGCGGGTCTATTTCCAGCGCGTCGCCATTGATGACCTCAAGCCGGCCCGGATAAGCCTCGGCGATCTCGGCCAAAGCGGGCATGGCGCGGGCGTCCTTTTCGATCGCCAGCACGCGGCGCGCGCCTTCGGCCAGCAGGCCGCGGGTCAGGCCGCCGGGGCCGGGACCAACCTCGATCACGTCGCAGCCGGCAAGGTCGCCCGCCGCGCGCGCGATCTTGGCCGTCAGGTTCAGATCCAGAAGGAAGTTCTGGCCCAGCTGCTTCTTGGCCTTCAACTCGTGCCGCGCGATCACTTCGCGCAGCGGGGGCAAACCGTCAATCGCGCTCATCTTTTTCCTGCCATGTCATGGGCCATGCGCAAGGCGGCGATCACGCTGCCTGCGTCGGCGATGCCGCGGCCTGCAATATCGAATGCCGTGCCGTGATCGGGCGAGGTCCGCACGAAGGGCAATCCCAGCGTGAAGTTGACGCCGCCCGCGAAATCCAGCGTCTTGATCGGGATCAACGCCTGATCGTGATAAGCGCAGATCGCCGCATCATAGCGCGCCCGCGCCGGGGCATGGAACATGGTATCGGCGGGCAGCGGCCCGGAAAGATCCAGCCCCTCGGCGCGCAGATGTTCCAGCAGAGGGGCGATCCAGGCGGTCTCCTCGGTTCCCATCACGCCATTCTCACCCGCATGGGGATTCAGCCCGGCCACGGCGATGCGCGGCGCGGCGATAGCGAAGTCGCGGCGCAGGGCGGCATCGGTGATGCGGATCGCCTGCTCCATCGCGACCGGGTTCAGGGCGCGGGGAACCTCGCTCAGCGCGATATGGATGGTGACGGGCACCACGCGGCAGGGCGGCGAAACCGTGGTTGAGGCCAGCATCATCACAACCGGCACGTCGCCCGCCAGATGCGCGAGAAACTCGGTATGACCGGGGAAGGGGAAACCGGCGCCGGTCTTCAGCGCCTCCTTGTTGATCGGCAGGGTGCAGATGCCACCTGCCGCGCCGCTTTGCGCCAGGTGGACGGCACGGGCAATGACTTCGATCACCGCGGCGGCATTGGCAGGGTCGGGACGACCCGGCACGGCGGGGGCGGGAAAGTCATGACGCAGGACCGCCAGCACGCCATCCTCGACCCTGTCGGCAGGCGTCGCCACCTCGGCCCAACGGGTGCCGGGCGGCAGGTGACGCGGATCGCCCAGAAAGACGAAGGGGACGCCGGCGGCCAGCGCTTTCGGCGCAAGCTCTGGACCGACGCCAGCGGGCTCGCCGCAGGTCAGGATGATGGGGCGAGTTCCGGTCATGTTCGTATCCTTGGCAGACGGTGGCGCGACGGGCGGCCGAACCGCCCGTCAGGCCCGTTCAGGGCCGGCGAATGATCGCGTTCGCGCGCAGATCGGCCAGATAGGTTTCCGCCGCCTCGCCGACCTTGCGGTTGAAGATCTGGTTGCGCACCTCATCACGACCGGGCAGCGCGTCAGGGGCGCGCGTCTGGTCACCCTCGTTGCTGGTCGCGACCGGGGCTTCGCCTGCATTTGCGGCCAGCGCCGGGCTGCGCTTGCACAGCATCAGCAGGTCGATCCCGCCGCCATAGTTCACGATCGTCGACTCGTTGTCGTCCAGGACTGCAAGGCGAACCCCCTCTCCGGTCGGGATCTGGCCTTCGGGGACCGTCTGACGCATCCACTGGCTGGCGGGATAGCGGCCCGACTGGACCTCAAGATCGTTGCAGGTTCGGGACACGGCGGCGATGCGCGCGGCTTCCTCGGCCGTGGCAAGGCGCAGGCGGGCATATTCGATGACCTGCTGGGTCGCACCGGGCCGCAGGGTGCCCCGCGTTTCGCGCAGGAAGAACAGGACGACCGCGCCCTTGACCTGCAGAGGCTGCGTGGTCTGGCCCGGTTGCAGCTGCATCAGGATCGGGCGCAGCGTCGGCGGCAGATTCGCCAGCGGCGTCAACGGCAGCCGTCCGCCGTTTTCGGCCGAGGGCGTCGCCGAATACTGGCGCGCGAACGAGGCGAAATCGGCTTCGGAATGGGTCTGCGAGACGATGCGTTCGGCCAGCGCCATCGCCTCGTCCTCCCGCCCCTCGGGGGCGGGGATGATCAGTTCGGACAGCCCGACATGCGAGGTCTGGGGCGTCTCGATGATCTTCTTCATTTCCTCGTCGATCTCGGCATCGGTGACGCGGACCTGTCCGACCAGGCGTTGGCGCACGTAATCGCGCCAGACAATGCCCGCGACCACGAAGTCCTCGAAGGTTTGCCGGTCGACGCCGTTCTGGCGCAGCAGCTGCACGAACTGGTCGACGCTGAGGTTGCCGCGGCTGGCAAATTCCTCAAGCCCCTTGTTGACGTCTTCTTCCTTGGGACGGATATCAGCCTGCTTGGCGGCGAACGAACGCAGGCGTTCATCGATCAGCGCCTTTTCGGCCGCGGCGGGCTCAGCGTCCGGCGCACGCAGAAGCTGCATGAATCTCACGCGCTGGTCGATCTCGTAGCGGGTGACGGCCGAGTCGTTGACATAGACAACCGGCTTGAACAGACCGCTGCCCGACTGGGCCGAAGCCGGATGCGTGCCGAAGCCGGGCACGAAGACCGTTCCCGCCAGCATTGCGGCCACGGAGGCCCCCAGAAGAATTCGCCGCATCAGCTCCCTCGCCGTTTGGTTTCGCCGGACCTTATCGCAGGCAGGCGCGACGCGCCACCGTTCCCGGACCGGACTGTTGTTTGCCGAAGCCACCCAGCCGGACGCCAAGGTCAAGGCTGGTATCCTCGCGCAGCGTTTCGGACGAGCTGAAGCGGCGCTTCACCGACATTTCGACCGTGACGCATTCGTTGCGGTATTCCAGCCCCAGCTCGGCCTTCTGGGCGCGGTTCTCGGCAAAATCATATCGCGTTTCCGCGCTGGCCCACCAGCCATCCCGAATCTGCCAGCCCGCGACGGCCGTCAGTTCCGAGACATCTTCCATCCGGTCCTCGCGCGGGTCGGAATCCATCCACAGATACCCGGCTGAAACCTGCAGCCCCGGTTTCAGCCAACCCAGCCGCAATTCGTTCCTGCTCATCGTGAAGCTGTCGTCGAACAGCGCGCGGTTCACCAGCGCCAGCCCGTTCGTGCCGGAATAGTTGGCCGAAAGCAGCCAGTCCGAGCGTTTCCCGCCCAGCGGCCCCGTGCCGTCGAAGGCGCTGTCGGGTTGCGAACGCAGGACGCGTCCCGCCGTCACCCCAAGCTGCCAGCCCGTCGGATCGATCCGCGTCCAGCTGACGCCAAGGTTCGCGCGAAGGCCGGATTCGCGGGCGTCCCAGCCGGGGAAACGGTCCAGCGAATAAAGGTTGCCTTCATCGAACTCGATCAGGCGGCTGTCTTCGTTCGGAACCTCGTCCTCGGCATCGCGCTCGGGCGACCAGATAAGCTGGGCGACCGGCTCGATTATCTGCGTCACGCCACCCGAGTGGCGGGCCAGGGGCCAGCGCAGCTCGGCCGCCAGCGTCGGGTCGGCGCGCGCGACGAAGTCCTCGTAGCGGCTGTCCTGGTTGATGGTATAGAAATCCGTGTTCAGCTGCGTCTCGACCGTGCCGACCACTCCGCCCGGCAGGATCTCGTTGCGCTGCCAGTCCAGCATCACCGAGGCGCGCGCCATGTCGCGACCGATGATATCCTCGTTCGATTGGCGGCGATGGGCGTGCATCGACCATTCAAGACTGGCGATTCCGCCGATGCGATCGGGCTGCCAGCGCCGTTCCCACAAGGCATCGGCCACGACCGAGGGGGTGATGTCGTCGGGTTCGTCGTCGCGCAGGGATTCGTAATTGCCGATCCGCGCAATGACCATGCGGTCGCGCTTGACCCGGTCCAGCGTCAGCCCGCTCCACAACCGGTCGGCATCGGTGATATCGTAATCCAGAAGATAGGCGCGGTTCGTCGCCATCTGCAGTTGCACACCCAGCTGATAGCCGCGCGGCAGTTCGAACCGGGCAGCGCCGAACAGATAGCCGCGGGTTTCGCCGGGTTCGATATCGTCGCGGCTGAGCGCGCCATTCCACTCCATCTCGCCATTCGAATAGGCCTGACGATAGCGCAGCTCCAGCGTCGTGGTGCGGCTGGCGGCGACATAGGGCGTGACCGTCAGGTCGGCATGGTCGCCCAGCGTGATGAAATAGGGCAGCTTGATCCCGACGCCCAGGCTGGAGGTCGTGCGGAACTGCGGGCGCAGGAAGCCGGTCATCCGCTCGACCGTGGGATCGGGTGCGGTCAGCGACGGCAGGCTTGCCAAGGGCACGCCAAAGGCGCGGAACTGCGGCTGGTCGAAATGCAGCATCTTGGTCTGCGCATCATGGGTGATGCGGCGCGCGCGGATTTCCCACAGCGGCACCGGGTCCGAGGCGCAGACATTGCAGCTTGAGGCCACGACATTGTCCATCGTGGTGATGCGGCCTTCCTGTTCGCGTCGCATCTCGCGCGAGGCAAGCTGCAACTCTCGAGCCAGGACCAGACGCGCGCCGCGCAGGATCCCGTCCTGAAGATTCGGGTCAAGCTGCGCGCTGTCGGCGATGACGATGGTTTCGTCACGCGTGCCGCGCCGGTCGGGCTGGGTCAGATGGATCGGCCCTTCGATGATGGCCCCGCCGTTCTGGCCGTCATAGATCACGCGCGAAGCGATCAGCCTGGTGCCTTGATACCAGATCACGACCCCACCCGATGCGGTCAGCTGCTTGTTCCCGTCCAGCGTCACGTTATCCGCCAGCACCGTCGCCGCCGTCCCGCGTTGGGGCGCATTGACGCTGGGCGCGATCCGCACCTGTTGGCTGGGGCTCGCGACCGAGGAAACCTGCGTCGCCTCGGTCCCGTCGGCCATGCGGGTATTGCCATCGGGCGACTCGGTCGGGGCCAGCGCGGGGCCCTGGTCCTTGTCGGTCCAGAACCCCTCGTTGCCGTCATAGGCGGGCAGGGTCTGGCCATCGGCCATCAGGCTTTGCGCCAGCGCCGGGGCGGTGGTCAGCGTGGGGCCGATGCCCGCGCACACGGCGACGATCAGGGCCGCGCGCCGGGCGGGATGCGCGCCGCACCCCTTGGAAACCTTACGCGCAGCCATCAGCCATCCTCCAGACGCAGAAGTGCCCCCAGCGCGAAAAGCAGGGCCACTATGGGGGGCGCCCAACCGGCCAAGGCCGCCGGGATTTCGCCGTTCTCGCCCAGCACTTGCGCCAGATTGCGCAGGAAGAACAGCCCGATCCCGCAGCCAAAGGCGCCCAGCACAAGCATCCCCATCTTGCGCCCGCGCATGTGGCGCATGGTGAAGACCGCGGCGATCGCCACCATGGCCGCCATCAGCAGGGGACGGGCCAGTTCCATCTGGAACCAGACCCTGTGCCGCTGGGCAGAAAAGCCCGCGCGTTCGAGCCCGTTGATGAAGGCGGGCAATTGCCAGACCGGCACGGCCTCGGGGCGGCCGAAGCTGTCGCGGATGCGCGCGGCGGTCAGGTCGGTCGGCAGGTTCATGGTCTGGATCGTGCGCGCCGTCGCCTCGGGGTTGGGATCGGTCAGGGGCCATTCCTTGACGTCGTTCAGCAACCAGGCACCGCGCTGCAGATGCGCCTCGGCGGCGTCGATGCGGCGGATCGGGCCTTGATCGGGGGCAAAGACCATGAAGGTCGCGTCGTAAAGCGTCGTCGCCTCGGGGTTGGCGCGGGTGGCGCGGATCACGACCTGGCCCAGCGTCTCGGTCCCGTCGGCGGCACGGCTGCGCAGGGCCTGGCGCAGCCAGACTCCGCTGTCGCCCAGGCTGACCGTCTGGCCGCCGTCGCTGCGGATGCGCGTGACCGCATCGTCATAGCGTTTGGTCGTGGCTGCGACGACCGGGTTCATGATCGCGACCGCAAGGATTCCGGCCAGCGCCGCCGCGACTGCCGGGGCGGCCAGAACGCGGATGCCCGACCGGCCCGACGCGCGGATCGCGACCAGTTCCGAACTGCGCGACAGGTTCAGGAACAGCGCGATCCCCGCCAGCACCGTGATGAGCGGCAGGATCGAATAGAAGCTGGAGGCGATGTTCAGCGCCGACAGCCCCGCGGCGCCGCTCAGCCCGATTCCCTCGCCCGAGAAGCGGCGGATCTGCTCGACGATGTCGATCAGGAACAGGATCGCGGCAAAGATCGCCGCGATCATCAGCAACGTGCGCAGGAAACGGCGGGCGACATAGGCGGACAGGATCACGTCGCGGTCTCCGGCCTTGGGGTTCGGCGCAGGCGGCGCGGCCGGGCCGCGATCCACAGGATGCCCGCGCAGATCAGCCCCCCGATCAGCGGCGGCAGATAGATCAGCGGCCAGCGCGAGGCGTCCTGCGCAACCTGGTTTTCGGCCGCGGTGCTGAGGAACTGGACCACGATCAGCGCGACCACCGCCCAGATCACCTGACGCCAGACGCCAAAGCGGCTGAAGCCGCCCAGAAGCAGCATGGCAAAGCCCAGCATCGCTGCGATCGGCGATTGCAGGGGCTTTGCCAGGCGTTCATGCGCCTCGGCCAATGCCTTGTCGGCTGTCGATTGCGTATCGGCCAGAAGCTGGGGGTCGGGGTTCAGCAGACGCATCGTGGAATAGGCCCGCAGGTCGCGCTTGCGCGCCTCGTCGCTTTGGACAAGCGATGCGAGGTCATAGGCCAGTTCGCCGAAGCGGGTGATGGAAAGCTGTTGGCGATCCGCCTGCACGCGCAGCGTCTGGGCCATGCCGTGCATCAGGACCAGTCGCGGGCCGGCTTCGGTCTTCACGACCAGCGCCTCGGTCGCGGTATAGGTGGTCTGGTTCTGGGGATCGCGCGCATCCTCAAGAAAGAAATCCTCAAGCCTGCCATCCGAGGCGATGTCGCGAATATACAGCGTGACACCCTTGACCGGATACTGAAATGCCCCGGCGCGCAGGAACTGCGCGGTGACGTTCTGGGCAATCTCGGCCTGGCGGTCGGCCATCCGTCCCCGCGCCATGGGCACGACGGCGTGGACCAGCAGCGCCACCATCAGCGCGACCAGCACGCCGAAGACCAGGACAGGGCGCGCCAGCCGCCAGGGCGACATGCCCGCGGCCTGCATCGCCACCAGTTCGGATTCCGAAGAAAGGCGGTTCGTGCCATAGGCCGATGCAGTGAAGGCCGCAATCGGCAGCACCACCGAAATCACCAGAGGAAGAGTCAGCGCCGTGAACTCCAGCACCACCAGTGCGGTCTGCCCGTCCGAGATCAGCTGCTCGAAAAGCGAGACGGCGCGGTTGATCCAGTAGACCGACACGAGCACCAGCGCAAAGAACCCGAAAAGGGTCATGAATTGCGACAGGATATAGCGGTCTATCCGGGCCATGGAACTTTCACTGTAGTGCTGCGGATTTGCTTAACCCTTGGATCGCGTTTGTGAAAGCCCCGGCTCTGGTCAAGGTGCCCCTTGCCGACTAGTTTCCGCTCAGACGGATCAATGCGAGGGAGCAGCCTGATGGCCCAACCGGTCGAAATCTCTTTCACTTCAATGGAGAGCGCGGATCTGGCCGCACATGGGGGGCGCATCGCCATTCTCGTGCCGCCAACCGGAAGATTGCCTGCGGGCCTGCCGCGGATCCTGCGCACGGCCCTGATCCGGGCCATCCAGTCCGAAACGTGGAAAGAGGTGAAACCCGGCGGTTCGCTGGAAATCGCCTTTCCCGCGGGGATCCAGGCCGATGCGATCCAGCTGGTCGCGCTGCCCTGGCGCACCGATGCGCTGACCGCGCGCAAGGCGGGCGCCGCCATCGGCGCGAAGCTGGGCAAGAAGGATGCGCTGGTCGTGGCCAGCAACCATCCGCAGGGTGCCGAGATCGCCCTGGGTCTCGCGCTGCGCGCATATGACTTCGACGCCTACAAGACGAAGAAGTCCTCCGCGGAGGGCAGCGAGGGCACGGATGTCGATTCGGTGCCGGCGGATGATTCAGTGGCAAAGGGCAAGCGCGGCCGTGTCGCCTTCCTGCATGCCGATCCCGAGACCATTGCGCGCAAGGCGACCGAAGGCGCGGCCCTGGCCGAGGGCGTCCATTTCACCCGCGATCTGGTCAGCGAACCCGCGAACGTCCTGACGACCAGCGATTTCGCGGATCGTCTGCTGGCGATGGGCGAGCTTGGGCTGGACGTGGAGGTTCTGGACGAGCCGGAACTTGAAAGCCTTGGAATGCGCGCGCTTCTGGGCGTCGGACAGGGGTCGGAAAGCCCCTCGAAGGTGGTGGTGATGCGCTGGAACGGCGGTGGCGACGAAGCGCCGCTGGCGCTGGTCGGCAAGGGCGTCGTCTTCGATACCGGCGGCATCTCGATCAAGCCCGCTGCGGGAATGGAAGAGATGACGATGGACATGGGCGGGGCGGGCGTCGTGGCGGGTGTCATGCGCACGCTGGCCCTGCGCCGTGCCAAGGCGAACGTGGTCGGGCTGGTCGGGCTGGTCGAGAACATGCCCGACGGCAAGGCACAGCGACCGGGCGACATCGTGAAGTCCATGAAGGGCGACACGATCGAGGTCATCAACACCGACGCCGAGGGGCGTCTCGTGCTGGCCGATGTCCTCTGGTACGCGCAGGAGCGCTTCAAGCCCAAGGCGATGGTCAACCTTGCGACGCTGACCGGGGCCGTCATCGTGGCGCTGGGCCATGAGAACGCCGGAGTCTTCTCGAACAACGACGGTTTCGCCGACCAGCTTCTGGGCGCGGCCAAGGCCGAGGGCGAGGGCGCATGGCGCCTGCCGCTGTCCCCGGCCTATGACGAGCTGATGAACTCGCGTCTGGCCGACATGAAGAACTCGGGCGGACGGGCCGCAGGTTCGATCACGGCGGCGCAGTTCCTGCAGCGCTTCGTGAAAAAGGACGTGCCGTGGATCCATCTGGATATCGCGGGGGTGGCCTTGCCGCCGGCTGCGACGGCGATGGCGCCCAAAGGGGCAAGCGGTTGGGGTGTCGCCACGCTGAACCGTCTGGTCCGCGACCGGTTCGAGGCCAAGGCCTGATGGGCTCGGCCCTGTTCTATCACCTGACCCGTTCGGGGCCCGCGCAACTTTTGCCGATGCTGATCGGCAAGAGTCTGCAGGCCGGGTGGCGGGTCGAGGTGCGGGGCAGGGACCGGGCCCGCCAGGCCGGGCTGGACGAGACCCTGTGGCAGGGCGATGGCTTCCTGCCGCACGGCCTTGCCGGCGGGGTGCATGATCCACGCCAGCCGGTGCTGCTGACGGTCGCGGGGCAACCTGCGACCAACGCGCCCCGCTGCCTGATCGCGCTGGACGGCGCGCCAGTCGGCGGGCAGGAATGCAACGACCTGGACCGGGTGTGCATCGTCTTCGACGGGAACGACCCCGAGGCGCTGGACACCGCGCGCGCCCAGTGGCGCGAATTCAAGGCCGCAGGCGTCGCCGCCGAATATTGGTCCGAGGCCGATGGCCGATGGGAGCGCAAGCAATAGCGCCGCCCTTGGTCCTTATCGTTCAAGGATCAGCAGGTTTCCCTCGATGCTGACCCTTGCGAAGCGCGACAGGTAGGACATTCCCATCAGCGACTGGTCAAGGTCCGAGCGCAGGACCAGCGCGGGCACGCGCGCGTCGTGGATGCTGCCGATTTCGACCGAATCCAGCATGACGGTCGCTGTCTCGATCACGCCATTCGCGGTCCGCGCCTGACCGGCATAGCCAAGCCGCGCGGGATCTATGCCGACCTTGCGGGCGTCATTCTGTCCCAGCGCCAGGGTCGTCGCGCCGGTATCGACGATAAACCGCAGCGGCGTTCCGTTCACCTGGGCGGTCAGATGGAAATGGCCATCCTCGCTCAGCGGAACCTCGATTCGCTCGTCCCCGACGAAGCGGGCCTCGGACAGAACGCTGCGTCGAATGTCACCCCACAGGCCCGCGACCGCGATCACGCCCAGAAAGATCATGCCCCAGGCCGCCGCCAGCCGCAGCGTGCGCCCCGGCCGTGTCCGCAGCTCGACCAGCAGGAAGCCCCCGACCGCGACAAGCAGCAGCATGAGATAGGCAAAGCGCATGAACCCGTCATTCATCAGACCAGACCCGATCCCTTGAGGCCGTCGATCACGAACTGGATCGACAGCGCCGCCAGAAGCATTCCGAACAGCCGCGTCACCACCATCGTGCCCGTCCGCCCCAGCAGCCGGGCGATCGGCGCGGCCAGCGCGAACAGCACCGCGACGATCGCCAGCACCGCCACCATTACCAGAAGGATCGTCAGGGTGTGGGCCGCGCTGGGGTTCTGGTTCACCAGCAGGATCATGCTGGCCAGCGCACCGGGACCGGCCAACAGCGGCGTCGCCAGCGGAAAGACGGAAGGATCATTATGATCCTCGCGGGCCGGATCTTCGCGCGTCTGCCCTTCGCGCCGTTCGGTCCGGCGCTCGAACAGCATGTCAAGCGCGGTCAGGAACAGCAGCGCGCCACCCGCGATGCGAAACGCGGGCAGCGAGATGCCGATGCCCAACAGGATTGCATCGCCCGCAAGTCCGAAAAGCGTCAGCAGCGACGCGGCGATGGCCAGCGCGCGCCACCCGATTCGCCGCTGTCTTGCGGGGGTCATGCCCTGCGTCAAAGCAATGAAAAGCGGCACCAGACCGATCGGGTCGATGACGACGAAAAGGGTCACGAAGGCGCTGATGGTCTGTGTCATGTCCATGGGTTAGCCCAGTATGTCGCGGAAGCACGCGACTGTGAAGCCGGACCCCCGAGGTCCGTGATCACGCGTTTGGGGCTTTCGCGGCGGTTCGGTGCGCCCTATATCAGTGGCAGTCTATGCTATGCACGGCAGCGATATGTCGTGCCACGGAGGTAAACACATGCACGCACCTTCCCCCATGGCGCTGTTGCTCATCGCGATCGTCGTTCTTGTCCTTTTCGGACGTGGCAAAGTCTCGTCCCTGATGGGCGAGGTCGGCAAGGGAATCACGGCCTTCAAGAAAGGCGTCAAGGATGGCGCTGAAGAGGAAAAGGCCGAAGCCAAGGAGCTGGAGCTGAATTCGGTCGACGAGATCGCCCAAGCCCGTGCCGAGCTGGCCGCCGAGCGCGCCAAGCTTGAGGCCGAGCGTGCCCGCATGACCGCTGATGCGGGTCTGCGCGACGTCACGCCCGCCGATCAGACCAAACTCTGATCCGGCGCGATACGAACGGCCATGCTTGATGTCGGCTGGAGCGAGCTTCTGCTGATCGGCGTTGTGGCGCTGATCGTCATTGGTCCCGAGGATCTGCCAAAGCTGTTCCACACGCTGGGACGGCTGACTGCGCGTGCCAGGGGCATGGCGCGGGAATTCACCAGTGCGATGGAGGACGCTGCCAAGTCCTCTGGTCTTGAAGAGGCCAGCAAGGCGCTGAAAGACGTGAATTCGCTGACCTCGAAGCGGGCGCTGGGTCTGGACGCGCTGGAGCGCGCGACCGAGCGTTTCGAAAAATGGGATCCGCTGAACCCGCGGGAGCAGTCGGGCAAGGCCTCGGCCGTTCCCGATCCGTCGGCACCGTCGGCGCCGAAGAACTTCCCCGAAGTTTCGGATCCGGCCAAGGCGGCCACCGCCGAAGCCGCATTGCCCGAGCCGCCCGGTGTGAAGGCCCCCCTGCCTGCCGATGATGCGGGCAGCGATACGGCGGGCGGCAAACGGCGCCTGCACGCGGTCCGACGCTCGGATCTCGATCAATAGAACGAAAGGCTGCCGCGTGGCGACGAAATCTGCCAAGCAGGATGACATCGAAGATTCCTCTGCCCCCCTGATCGAACATCTGGCCGAGCTGCGCACGCGGCTGATCTGGTCGGTCCTGGCCTTCGTCGTGGCCATGATCGTCTGCTATTTCGTCTGGAACCCGATCTTCGACTTCCTGACCCAGCCGATCTGCTATGCGCTGGAAAAGCGCGGCCAGACCTGCGGCCTGATCCTGCTGAAACTGCAGGAGGGCTTCTTCGTCGCCATGCGCATCGCCTTTTTCGGCGGCTTCGTGCTGGCTTTCCCGGTGGTGGGCTACCAGCTTTGGCGCTTTGTCGCGCCGGGGCTGTATCGCAAGGAAAAGAATGCGCTGCTGCCTTTCCTGATCGCATCGCCGGTGATGTTCATCATCGGCGCGGCTTTCGCCTATTACGTCATCCTGCCCTGGGCCTTCGACTTCTTCCTGGGCTTCCAGCAGGGGCCTCTGGCATTGCCGGATGACCCGACAGGAGCTGCGGCGACGGCCGCAGGAGCGGCGACACAGGCAAAAGCGGGCGAGCCTTGGGCCGGGATCGTGTTCCAGGGTTCGGTCGAGGAATACCTGACACTGACGACCAAGTTCATCCTGGCCTTCGGTCTGTCCTTCCAGTTGCCGGTCGCCCTGACCCTGATGGGCAAGGCGGGGCTGGTCTCGTCCGAGGGGCTGGCCAGCGTCCGCCGCTATGCGGTGATCGTGATCCTGATCCTCGCGGCGATGGTCACACCCCCCGATGTCATCAGTCAGGTCGTGCTGTTCACCGTGATCTATGGCCTGTACGAAATCTCGATCTACCTAGTCCGTCGCATCGAGAAGAAGCGCGAGCTGGAAGAACAGGAAGCCGATGTCGAGTAATCTACTGGTTCGCATCGCCGAGGCCTTGGAACGCATGGCCCCGGCGCCTGCACCCGCGCCCAGCTTTTCCGAAGCCACCGCCTATATCTGGCAGCCCGACCCCGACCGGCTGGTCCCGGTGGACGAGGTCAGCCGCGTGGATCTGGTCCAGCTGATCGGCATTGATCGGTCCCGCGACACATTGCTGGCCAACACGCTGCAATTCGCGCGGGGTCACGCGGCAAACAACGCGCTGCTTTGGGGCTCGCGCGGGATGGGGAAGTCGTCGCTCGTCAAGGCCGTCCATGCCGAGGCAGTGCGTCAGGGGCTGCCGCTGATCCTGGTCGAGATCGCGCGCGAGGATCTGGGATCTGTCGGGCGGCTGCTCGCGATCCTGGGGCAAGCGCAGGACAAGCGCTTTGTGCTGTTCTCGGATGACCTGTCCTTCAGTCATGACGATACGCAGTACAAATCGCTCAAAGCGGTGCTGGATGGCGGCATTTCCGGGCGGCCGGCCAACGTCATCCTGTATGCGACCTCGAACCGGCGGCACCTGATGCCGCGCGACATGATCGACAACGAACGCTCGACCGCGATCCATCCAGGCGAGGCGGTCGAGGAGAAGGTCTCGCTGTCGGACCGTTTCGGGCTGTGGCTGGGCTTCCATCCCTGCTCGCAGGACGAATATCTGGCGATGGTGCGCGGCTATTGCGACGCCTATGGCGTTTCTGTCGCCGAGGACCAGTTGCGGGCCGAAGCGATCGAGTGGCAGGCCACGCGGGGCTCGCGCTCGGGGCGGGTGGCCTGGCAATTCTTCACCGATCTGGCAGGTCGGCAAGGCATCGCGGTCTGATGGAATCCGTCACGGCGATTCGAAATTGCCTTGGCGAAAGACGCGCTTTTCCTGCTCAATCCGAAAAACAAGCAGAGCTAGCGGCTCTGCCCAATTTTCATGCACTGTGCCATAAACCTAATTGTGTCCGACAAATTCAGGATTGGAACAAGCGTTCGATTGAATTGAATTGGTGAAGTTCCGAAGCCAGTCGGCGAATTGACGCCGGCACGCTGCGTAATTATCGACAGCTTGGCAAAGGTCTGGAATATACTTCGAAAATCACGACCGGGTGAGAACCGCTCCCAGCCTCACCCGGTCTGGCCATACAAACAAACATGGCAATCGTTACTTGGCGGGATAAAACTGCCCCGAAAGTCGTAATGTTGAAACCTGACTTTTTGGTGAAGTTTTTCAGCGTTTCCTGCATTCGTGGCGCGAGTCCGCCTTGCTTAATGCAAGCTATTGGATGGTGCTCAACTTTGAATTGCAGCCCATTAATAAACTCCATCTATGGGCTTGCAACTCCGGCCTCGATTCGGTGAACTTGCCCTTGCGTCGGATTTGTCCGGGCAAGAATGACCGAGGTGAATGAATTGGCTGAGTCGGGCAAAAAGAAAACATCCGGGGACGATAAGGTTCTGCCCCGCGCCAGTAATGCCGAAGACAAGATTGCCAAGCGTCTAGCCCGACAAGCCGAAAAGCGTAGCGAGCGCGCGGCTGAGCGCGCCCAACGTCAGGCGCAACGCCAGGCGGAACGAGAGGCGCGCCGTGCTGCCCGCGAAAAGCCGGAGGCGGCAAGAACCGTTGCCGACGCGCCGGCCAAGCCTGGCAAGGCGATCCGTGTCGACGCCGCGACGCGGGATCGGGGCAAGAAGCCCGCGCAGTCAGAGAAGGCTCCGAAAACGGAACCGCTCGCGCCCCAACGCTTCAACATCCTTATTGTCGCGCAGCACGGACGCCTTGCCCGTGAAGCGTCCCTGTTTGCCGCCAGCCTGCGGCGGAACGCGCCGGACTGGAAGGGGCGTCTGATCGTGGCCGAGCCCCGCCCGGAGGGCGCCTGGGCGGGCATGGCGACACTTCTGGATCCGAACGAGCGCAAGGCGCTGGAAGGCTTCGGCGCCGAGATTTTGCCCTTTACCGCCCGGCATTTCGGCGCGGCCTATCCTCATGGCAACAAGATCGAGGCGCTGGAGCTGCTTCCCGCGGGCGAGCCGTTTGTCTTCTTCGACAGTGACACCATCGTCACCGGGCGGCTGGATCGTGTCGGCTTTGACTTCTCGCGCCCGTCCGCGTCGATGCGTCGCACGGGGACATGGCCCGAGCCGCCGCTTTACGGCCCCGATTTCAACGCGATCTGGAAGTCTCTCTATGATCGTTTCGGGCTTGAATTCGCGGGTTCGCTGGATCTTGACCACCACGACAACCACTGGGAGCGGTATCTGTATTTCAACGCGGGCTGGTTCTTCGGGCCTGATCCGCAGGAATTCGGTCGGCGTTTCCTGGAATGGTCTCAGCAGGTGCGTGACGCCCCGGGCGAGGCGCTGGCGTGCCAAAGCCTGGACCCCTGGCTGGATCAGGTGGTGCTGCCGCTGGTTATCCATTCGCTTGGGGGCGGCAGGCCGGGTCCCGCACTGGCGGGACTGGATGGCGATGTGACCTGCCATTACCGCAACCTGTCGCTGCTTTACGCGCGCGAGGCCGAGGATACGGTGGCATTGGTCGAGGAGCTGATCGCCGATCCGATGATCGCCCCGCTTTTTGCGCAGGACGACGCCGCGAACCGGCTTGTGCGGGACGGCGAAGGGCGTGGCGTGATCCGGCCGATGTTCCCGCAGGCCGCAGACCAGCCTGAACAGCCGATCCGCCATCAGTTGAAGCGCGCGGGCCTGTGGTTTCGCTGATAGGGGATGGGTCCCGGCGTAGGCCGGGACCGCTTCACATCTTGGCCTAGCGGCTCAGGGCTTCGTCGCAGCGGGCGCAGGTGCCCGCGTGCTTGTGGGTTCCGACATCCGGCAGGATCTTCCAGCAACGCTGGCATTTCTCGCCATCTGCGGCCTCGAAGACCACGCCCACACCCGCCACGTCGGGCAGGCGGAAGGCTTCGCCCGGCGCGGGGTCCGCGGTCAGGCTCAGGTCCGAGGTGATGCAGATATCGGTGAAGGCGACCGATTTCAGCGCCTTCAGTACCTCGGCATCCTCGACATGGACGACCGGCGCGGCTTCAAGGCTGGCCCCGATGGTCTTGTCGCTGCGCTTGATCTCCAGCGCGGCGGTGACGACGCGACGGGTGCGGCGGATCGCCTCCCACTTGCGGGCCAGGGGTTCGTTCAGCCAGTCCGCAGGCGTCACCGGGAAGTCGTGCATATGCACGCTGTCATCCTCGGACGGGAAGCGGCTCAGCCATACATCTTCCATGGTGAAGGGCAGGATCGGCGCAAGCCAGGTCACGAGGCGCTGGAACAGGATATCCAGCACGGTGCGGGCCGAACGGCGGCGCAGGCTGTCCGGCGCGTCGCAGTAAAGCGCATCCTTGCGAATGTCGAAATAGAAGCTCGACAGATCCACGGTTGCGAACTGGAACACGGTCTGGAAGACGCCCTGGAAGTCATAGGCGTCATAGCCCTTGCGCAGCTGGTGGTCGATCTGCGCCAGGCGGTGCAGCACCCATTGCTCCAGCTCGGGCATGTCCTTGACCTCGACCCGCTCGGCATCCGAGAAGCCATCAAGGTTGCCCAGAACAAAGCGCAGGGTGTTGCGCAGGCGACGATAGCTGTCTGCCGTGCCCTTCAGGATCTCTTTCCCGATGCGCAGGTCGGTGGTGTAGTCGGACTGCGCAACCCACAGGCGCAGGATGTCTGCGCCATATTCCTTGATGACATCGGCGGGCGCGACGGTATTCCCCAGCGATTTGGACATTTTCATGCCCTTTTCGTCCAGCGTGAAGCCGTGGGTCAGCACACCCTTATAGGGGGCGCGGCCCTTGGTCGCGCAGGCCTGCAGCAGCGAGGAATGGAACCAGCCGCGATGCTGGTCGGTGCCTTCCAGATACAGGTCTGCGATTCCGTCGGGCGAGCCATCGGCCCGGTCGCGGATCACGAAAGCATGGGTCGAGCCGGAATCGAACCACACATCCAGCACGTCCATGACCTGATCATAGGCCTCGGGATCGGCCACGCCGTCCAGCATCTTTGCCTTGAAATCGGCGTGATACCAGACGTCTGCGCCGTCCTTCTCGAAAGCTTCGATGACACGGTCATTGACGCGCTGGTCGCGCAGCAGGAAATCGGCATCGTCCGGGCGCGCACCTTTTTTCACGAAGCAGGTCAGCGGCACGCCCCAGGCGCGTTGACGCGACAGCACCCAGTCTGGCCGGTTTTCGACCATGGAATACAGTCGGTTGCGCCCGGTCTGCGGCGTCCAGCGCACCAGCTTGTCGATCGAGGTCAGCGCACGTGAGCGGATCGTATCGCCGTACTCGCCCATGCCGTCTTCCAGCTTGCGGTCGATGGCGGCGAACCATTGCGGCGTGTTGCGATAGATCAGCGGCGCCTTGGAGCGCCAGCTATGCGGATAGCTGTGCTTGATCTTGCCCTTGGCGAGCAGCGCGCCGGAATAGGCCAGTTGCTTGATGATGCTGACATTGGCGGGGCCTTCGGCGCCTTCCGGGGTCAGGATCGCCTGACCGCCGAACAGGGGCAGGTCGGGGCGGAAGCTGCCGTCCGGCTCGACGTTGTAGGTCATCTTCAGGCCGAATTTCAGGCCAAGCTGATAGTCGTCCTCGCCGTGGCTGGGGGCGGAATGGACAAAGCCCGTGCCTGCGTCGTCGGTGACGTGATCGCCGGGCAGCAGGCGGACGTCATAGTCCCATTCGCCATCGCCATTTTCCACAGCGCGGAAGGGGTGGGCCAGCAGCACACCGTCGAGTTCATCGGCGGTCACGCCGCGCAGGCGGGTGAAGCCCTCGACCTTGGCGGATTTCATCACCGCCTCGGCCAGCGCATCGGCAAGGACCAGTTTCTCGCCCGGTTTCGCTGTGGCATTCTCGGCCGCGGTATCGACCGAATAGATGCCATAGGCGATCTCGGGGTTGTAGGCGACGGCCTGGTTCTGCGGGATGGTCCAGGGCGTCGTCGTCCAGATCACCACCGAGGCCCCGTCCAGCGCGCCGCCCAGCACGGGGAAGCGTACCCAGATCGTGTGGCTGGTATGGTCGTGATATTCGACCTCGGCCTCGGCCAGAGCGGTCTTTTCGACCGGCGACCACATCACGGGCTTGGAACCCTGATAGAGCGCGCCGTTCATCAGCAGCTTCATGAACTCGGCCGCGATCACCGCCTCGGCGTGGTAGTTCATGGTCAGGTAGGGGTCTTCCCATTTGCCGATGATGCCAAGGCGCTTGAATTCATCGCGCTGGGTCTCGACCCAGCCCTCGGCGAACTTGCGGCATTCCTGACGGAACTCGACGACGTCGACATCGTCCTTGTTCTGCTGTTTCTGGCGATACTGCTCCTCGATTTTCCACTCGATCGGCAGGCCGTGGCAGTCCCAGCCGGGAACATAGCGGGCATCGCGGCCCATCATCTGTTGGCTGCGGGTGATGAAGTCCTTCAGCACCTTGTTCAGCGCGTGGCCGATATGCAGGTGGCCGTTCGCATAGGGGGGGCCATCGTGCAGGATGAAGGGGCTGCGCCCCTCTTTCCGGCGCAGGCGGTCATAGATGCCCATGCGCGCCCAGCGGTCCAGCCATTCCGGCTCGCGCTGGGGCAAGCCCGCGCGCATGGGAAAATCGGTCTGGGGCAGGAAAACGGTGTCGCGGTAGTCGGGCGCGGTCGAGGTCGTGTCGCTCATCTGGCGGGGATCCTTCGGGGTAGCAGGGCAGACATGTGTAACCCGGCGGCGAGGAACCCCTACGCCGCCGGGCGGATAATTCGAAAGTCCCGGCCTGCCCAGACCGATCGAAAACTGAACATGGGCGGGTTATAGGAAACGGGTGCGGGTGCTGCAAGCGCGACAAGCTGCCGCCTTGCGCGCGCGCGCAGGCGGACCCATATCGGCGGCATGATCCCCGCTCGATTTCCCGTGACCCCCGAACAGATCGACCGCGTCGTCGCGGTTTTCTATGCCGCCATCCGCCGTCATGAGCTGCTGGGGCCGATCTTCAGCGGCCATGTCACCGACTGGCCCGCGCATGAGGCCAAGATCGCCGCGTTCTGGCGCAACGCGATTCTTTACGAACGCAGCTATGACGGCAGCCCGATGCATGCCCATATGCGCGCGGGCGATGTCGAGCCCGAGCATTTCCCGGTCTGGCTGATGCTTTTTGACGAAACCCTGCGCCGCACGCTGCCCGAGGAAGCCGCCGCCGGCTGGTCGGCGCTGGCCCATCGGATCGGCGCGGGCCTGCGGATGGGGGTTGAGAACATGCAGCCCGTCCGCCGCAACCCTCCGGTCTTGCGTTAAAGGCCGTTTCGCCGTAAACAAAACGGGAACATTGCCCGGAGGTTGCCATGCAGATCGACTATCTGGAATTCAGTTCCCCCGATATTGCCGCGACGAAGGACTTCTTTGGCCGCGCTTTCGGCTGGAGCTTCAATGACTATGGCCCCGAGTATCAGGAACTTGCCGATGCAGGCATATCCGGGGGTATCGCCGCCGCGCCACTGGCACCGCCGTTGGTGATCCTGAAAGCCGACGACCTGGAATCCGCGCTGGCCCGCGTGACCGCGGCCGGCGCCACGATTACCAAGCCGATCTTTGCCTTTCCCGGCGGTCGCCGCTTTCACTTCCGCGAACCCGGCGGGACCGAGATGGCGGTCTGGTCCGAAGCCTAGTTCCGGGGAGGGCGCGCGCGATAGGTGGGCAGCTTCCAGCCAAAAACCATGCTTCCCGCGCGCAGGCCAAAGACGCTGACCGCACAGGCCGCTAAAGCCCAGATACGCGGGCAGCCGATCTCCATCAGCACCACGGCGACGACGGCCCCGCCGAAGGTCGCGGTGACGTAAAGCTCTCCCTGTTTCAGGACCAGCGGCAGCTCGTTTCCGACCACGTCCCGCAGCAGCCCGCCGAAGGTGCCGGTGACGACGCCCATTGCGACCACGACGATCGGGCTTGCGCCGGTATCCATCGCGACGCCCACCCCCGCTGGGACCGCAATCGCCAGCGCCAGCGCGTCCAGCCACAGCAACACGCTGTACCGGCTTTCCAGCAGGTGGGCGGTGAAAAACACCAGGATCGAGGCCAGCGAAGTCAGGATCAGCAGCCCCGGCCGCTGGACCCAGAAGACCGGATCCTGTCCCAGCAACAAGTCGCGCAGCGTGCCGCCGCCGATCCCCGTCAGCGTGGCAAAGAAGAAGAAGCCGACGATGTCGAGCTGCGCCCGGCTGGCAACCAGCGCGCCGGTCAGGGCAAAGACAAGCACGCTGGCATAGTCGAGGACCGGAACTGTGACTTCCGGCGTCACCCCGCTGCCCGTGCGGGTTTGAAGGGCGCCATGCCTGCACGGGCCAGTTCATCGGCGCGCTCGTTTTCGGGGTGGCCGGCATGGCCCTTGATCCATTCCCAGCTGACCTTGTGGCGGGCCTGTGCTTCGTCCAGGCGCTGCCACAGCTCTGCATTCTTGACCGGCTTGCGGTCGGCGGTGCGCCAGCCGTTGCGTTTCCAGCCGTGGATCCACTGGGTCACGCCGTTCTTCACATAGGCGCTGTCGGTGGTCACGGTGATGGTGCTGGGGCGGCTCAGAATCTCCAATGCCGAGATCGCGGCCATCAGCTCCATGCGGTTGTTGGTCGTCGCGGCCTCGCCACCCGACAACTCGCGTTCTTTCAGGATGCTGTCGCCCTCCATCGCGCGCATCAGGACGCCCCAGCCTCCCGGGCCGGGATTGCCGCTGCACGCGCCGTCGGTCCATGCGAAAAGGCGGGTCATGCGCGAGCCAACGCCAGCTTCAGGCCAAGCGCCGCGAACGAGGCCGCAAAGGCCCGCCGCAGCCAGGCCATCGCTCGG
Organism: Paracoccus broussonetiae; assembly: GCF_031854425.1. NCBI lineage: Bacteria > Pseudomonadati > Pseudomonadota > Alphaproteobacteria > Rhodobacterales > Paracoccaceae > Paracoccus > Paracoccus broussonetiae. The sequence goes on from NZ_JAVRQI010000004.1 coordinate 275,372, forward strand.
TCCGAGGCCAGAAGCGCATCGCGTCCGCTGGCCGCCAGCGCGGCATAGCCAAGAAACACCACAAGCGTGACCAACGAGAAGATACCACCCAGTCGGGCCAGTGCGCCAAGGCCCGACCCGGCGGGCATGAACTGGGGCAGGAAGGCCATGAAGAACAGCGGCAGCTTGGGGTTCAGCAGGTTCAGCAGGACGCCGCGCCACAGGATTCGCATGGCAGAGACCGGCGCAGCGGGCCTGACCGCCATGTTGCCGCGATCCTGCAGGACCGCCCAGGCCGTCCACAGCAGATAGGCGACGCCCAGCAGCTTGACCGCCTGGAACAGCACCGCGCTGGTGTGCAGCACCGCCGCCAGCCCGGCCATCGCGACCAGCATATGCAGGATGGTGGCGATCGTGCATCCGACCGAAGCCCATGCCCCGGCGCGCATCCCCCCGCCCAGCGTCGCGGACAGGGTATAGACGACCCCGAGACCCGGCGCGACGCAGACGATCAGGACGGTCAGCAGATAGTCCCAGCTCATCCGTCGAGCCCCTTGTGGCCGGGCAAAGCGGCAACGCGGTCCAGCCAGGCGTTGATTGCCGGGAAGCGGGTCATGTCAAAGCCGCCGCGCGTGCCGGCACTGTGGGTATAGCCGTAAAGGCAGATATCGGCCAGGCTGGCGGCGTCGCCGACCAGCCAGTCGCGCTTCGTCAGTCGGTCTTCCATGATCTGCAGCAGCGCGTGGCCGCGCTCCAGCAGTTCGGCCAGGCGCTCGGGCGTGGCCAGGTGGCGGCGCTGCGGATAGAACAGCAGCGCGGCGCGCACGGCGATGACGCCTTCATGCTGGTTCTGCTCCCAGAACATCCAGCCAAGCATCTCGGCGCGGGTGAACCCGTCGGCGGGGACAAAGGCGCTGCCTTCCGCCAGCCATGTTAGGATCGCGTTCGATTCCGGCAGCAGGCGGCCATCGTCCAGTTCCAGCACGGGGGCCTTGCCAAAGGGCAGGCGACCTTCGGCCTTGGCCTTGGCCAGCGCATCGGAACTGTCCTCGACATCGATGATCTCGCAGTCGCGGCCCAGAAGCGACAGCAGCAGCCGCACCTTGTAGCTGTTGCCCGAGGAGGGCATGGAATAAAGACGCATTTGCAGATCTCTCGCAAGGTTTGGCCGGGCGCGCTGGGGCCGGGCGGTATGTCGCGGGCACTATAGGCGGGAAGGGCGGAAGCGGCCAGCGCAAGCTGGCCACCTTGCATCACGCGGGATCAAGCGATCAGGCGGGTTTCGGCAGATACTCGATCGCGCCCGCGATGTCGCTGTCATCGATCAGGCGGAAATGGCTGACCGAGCCTTCCTGCCGCGCCTTGCCATAGGGGGCATATTCGGGATCGTTGGCAAAGCCCAAGGCATCTTCGCGCGACGGGAACTGGATCAGGGCGATCAGCGTCTCGTCGGTCTTTTCGCCCTCCAGCGTTTCGATATTGCCGCTCCGCGACAGATAGCGGCCATTATGCTTGGCGGCGATGTCATGGACCTTGGCCGCATAGTCGGGAATCCAGGCGTCGTCGGTGACTTTGACTTCAGCGATCAGAAAGACAGTCATTCTCGGTTCATCCTCCCTCGGGCATGTGCCGCGGCCGGATCGGCGACGGCCAGCGTGCGCAGGATAAGTGCGGAAGCTCTGCCCCGGCAACATGGCATTGGGGCAACGCGTCAGATGCCAGTGGGCTTGCCGAGATAGGGGATGCTGCCCGCGATGTCGGTATCGTCGATCAGGCGGTAATGGCAGATCGAGCCCCTGCGCCGCGCCTCGCGATAGGGGCGGTATTCGGGATCGCCGATCAAGGCCATCACGTCATCGCGCGAGGGAAATTCCAGCAGCGCGATTCCCGTGACATCGCGCGGAACGCCTTCCAGCGTTTCGACATTGGTGCTGCGCGACAAGTAGCGGCCATTGTGCCGCGCGGCGATCCGATGGACATGCGTGACATATTCGGGAAGCCACGCCTCGTCGGTCACCTTGAGTTCTGCGATCAGATAGACGGTCATGTCGGATCACTCCCCCATTGGGGCCGCGACCCGCGTGGTCGCGGACGATGCCGTCAGCATAGCAGAAACGATCTGATCCCGAAATCGCCGTGAAACGCCGGATCAGACGGGTTCGCGAAGGACGCGGGGCACCTTGAATTCGACGTTCTCGCGCGCGGTTTCCACCATCTCGACGGTCACGTCGAAACGGGCGCGGAAGGCATCGACCACCTCGTCGACCAGCACTTCGGGGGCGCTGGCCCCGGCGGTGACGCCGACGGCGCGCACGCCCTCGATGGCGCGCCAGTCGATCTGGTCGGCACGCATGACAAGCTGGGAATAGGCGCAGCCCGCGGCCGAGCCGACCTCGACCAGCCGGCGCGAATTCGAACTGTTCGGCGCGCCGATCACGAACAGTGCGTCGATCTGTCCGGCAATGGCCTTGACCGAGGCCTGACGGTTGGTCGTGGCATAGCAGATGTCTTCCTTGGCCGGTCCGATGATGGCCGGAAAGCGCGCCTGCAGCGCCGCGACGATGGCGGCCGTGTCGTCGACCGACAGCGTCGTCTGCGTGATGAAGGCCAGCCGCGAAGGGTCGCGCGGTTGAATACCGGCCACGTCATCGACGGTTTCGACCAGCAGCACCTCGCCCTCGGGCAATTGGCCCATCGTGCCCAGCACCTCGGGGTGGCCGGCATGGCCGATCATGACCATCTGCAAACCGGCGGCATGGTGGCGTTCGGCCTCGACATGGACCTTGCTGACAAGCGGGCAGGTCGCGTCGACATAGACCATCTCGCGCCGCCGCGCCTCGGCTGGAACGGCCTTGGGAACGCCATGCGCGGAAAAGATCACCGGGCGGTCGTCGGGACATTCGTCCAGTTCCTCGACGAAGACCGCGCCCTTGTCACGCAGGCTGTCGACGACGAACTTGTTGTGCACGATCTCGTGGCGGACATAGACCGGGGCGCCCCATTTCTGCAGCGCCATCTCGACGATCTTGATGGCGCGGTCGACGCCGGCGCAAAAGCCGCGCGGGGCGGCAAGGTACAGGGTCAAAGGCGGTTTCTTGTCCATGCCCATCACCTAGCCTTCCGACCCGCGCACCGCAAGGTCACGCCCCTTCGAACGAGGTCAGGGCATAGACTTCGTGCCCCATGCCTTCCAGCAGCTTCCGTCCACCCAGTTCGGGCAGGTCGATGACGAAGGCGCAGCCGATCACCTCGGCGCCCAGCCGCGCGCAAAGCGAAATCCCGGCCGCGGCGGTGCCGCCCGTCGCCAGCAGGTCGTCCACGATCAGCACCCGGTCGCCCGCTTTCAGCGCGTCATCATGGATCTCGACCACGGCTTCGCCATATTCCAGCGCATAGGCCTGGCTGATGACCGCGCCGGGAAGTTTCCCCTTTTTGCGGATTGGCACGAAGCCTACGGAAAGCTGGTGCGCCACCGCGCCCCCCAGGATGAAGCCGCGCGCCTCAAGCCCCACGACCTTGTCGATCGCCTCGCCCGCATAGGGGGACAGAAGCTGATCGACTGCCATGCGGAAGCCGCGCGCATCCGCGAAAAGCGTGGTCACGTCGCGGAAGATGATCCCTTCCTTGGGAAAGTCCACGATGGTTCGGATATAGTCCCGGACCTCGCGGGTGTCGCGGCTGCGCTTGGCCGGCTGTTCCATCAGGGTCGCTCCATTTCAAAAGTCTCGGTCGTGACCGTGTAATCCTTGTAGCCAAGGCGCGACAGCCATCCGTTGCGGCGCAGATCGAAACGACCGTCGATGACGCAATCCGGGCGAAGGTGGATGCCGGTCACGACACCCAGCACCATGACATTGGTCGCACCGGCCAGCCGGATGATCCGCGTCATGCGGCATTCAAGCGAAGCGGCCGCCTGCGCGACGCGGGGACAGTCGATGGTCTCGCATTCGGCGGCCTCGATTTCCGCAGCCTCGAACTCGCTGGTGCCGGCGGGCAGGGCGGCCGAGCTGGCGTTCACCATGTCGCGCATCGCGCCGTCGGCGATATTGACGCAGAAGACGCGGCTTTCGGCGATCTGGGCCACGCTGTCCTTGGTTCCCGGACGGTCGGGCTTGGCCGTGGTCGACGCAAACATCACCTGCGGCGGCACATAGGCCGTCAGGTTGAAGAAGGAATAGGGGGCCAGGTTGTCGCCCTGCGCGCCACGGGTCGAGATCCAGCCGATGGGACGGGGGGCCACGATCGCGTTCAGCGGGTTATGGGGCAGGCCGTGGCCGGCCTCGGGTCGATAGAACATCGGTATCCTCGCGTCCGAATTGCCGGGCGCGACCGGTCCGCGCCGCTTGTCGGGGAACGGTCTGCCCGCGTGGCCGTTTCACGTCAAGCGCCGGTGGGGCGCACGGACCGGAAATTCCTGCGTGCAAAGGGCGGGACGCGGCGTCGGTTGCGATTTTTTTCGGCCCGGTTTCCCATCGGATGTTTTCGTGCGGGAACATGCATGTTAGGGGGCGCGCCCAAGCGGATCAGACCGCAGCCCGCCGCCATGACCGGGAGACTCAATGTACGAACTCTGCCCTGAAACCCCCGAGGACACGCCCGAGGTCGAGGCGCTTCTGGACCTGTGCTTTGCGCCGGGCCGGACGGCTCTGTCCTCGTATCGGCTGCGCGACGGGGTGCCTGCGGTTTCGGCCCTGTGCCTCGTCCTGCGCGACGCTTCGGGCGTGCTTCTGGGGTCGATCCGCTATTGGCCGGTGCGCGTGGGGGGCAGGCCGGTGCTGCTGCTGGGACCGGTGGCCGTTCACCCGACGACGCAGGGTGAGGGACTGGGTGGGCTTCTGATGCAGGAAAGCCTGTCGCGGGCCGGGGCGCTGGGCTGGGCGCGGGTGATGCTGGTCGGTGATCTGCCCTATTACCGGCGCTTCGGTTTCTGGAAGCTGGACGGCGTCGAGATGCCACCACCCACCAACCCCGACCGCGTGCTGGGGCTGGAACTGGTCGAAGGTGCATGGCAGGGCGTGACCGGCGCGGTCACACGCGAAACCGGGGGCGATGTCGCTGCCGGCCTTGCCGAGATGCGCCGGGACCCGCCGAAAAGCCAGACCTGCGTCGAGATCGAATCCGAGCCGGCGCATCCTGCCCACAAGGGCTAGGGCGCGTCACTCGGTGCCATAGTCAAAGGATTCGGTGTGATTGGCCAGGCTGCCGGTCAGTGCGGCGAACAGGATCGTGCGCCCGTCGATCGATTCCGCGCCGCCGCCGATATTCAGCCAGCGCAGCGTCTGGACCGGCTCATCCTCGGCCGTTTCTGACAGGACGCCATGCATGGCGCCGGTTTCGGGCGAATAGATGACGGCGATCTGTTGAGAGGCGCAGTCATGCTGCTTGCAGCCCGACATGACCAGCCAGGACTTGCCGTCAAAGCGCGCGGTCTGGGTCGGGGTGACCACGATGCCTTGCTGGACCCAGTCCGGCATCGGGGATTTCCCGGCCATCCCCTTGAACGCCTTGGAAAGCGCGGCGTTCTGGTCCAGATCGTCCAGCGTCGGTGGTTCCTTGGCATATGCCAGCGGCGCGGCCAGCAGGATCGCGCCCGCAACCATCATGCCCATTGCCTTATCGATCAGCGCCATTCCGTGCTCCCTCATGTGTCTGGCATCCCGTGTCACAATAAGGACAGTGCCCGCTGAAACGGAACCCCGCGCTTCCTATCTGGTTTCCCTAAGACCGACCGAATGATCAGGTGTCCAAGGGATGACCGAACAAAGCTCGATTTCAACCCGGCAGTCCGTGCTGCCTCCGATCACCGACCCGACCGTCCATGCCGAGCTTGACCGGCTGGCGCGCCGTTACCTGAATGCGGGCGGCATGGCGATGGAGTTGATGAACGCGGTCGGAGGGAAGGCCGAAAACCTGCTCGACCGCTTGCCGAAACCGGTGCGGTCGCGCATGGACCGGATCACGCTGGGGGTCCTTGACCGCTCTTTCAGTGCGGCGTCGCGGTCGCGCGGAGTGCTTGCCGACCGGGGCGACTGGTTCAACCGGATGTTGTCGACCACGTCGGGCGCGGTCGGCGGCCTTGCGGGGATCGCGGGGGCGACGCTGGAACTTCCGGTGACGATCACCCTGCTTTTGCGGGCGATCATGGACATCGCGGCCGAGCATGGCTTTGATCCCGACAGTGATCTTGCTCGGCGCGAGGCGTTGCATGTCTTCGCCAGCGCCGGTCCGCTTGCCGATGACGAAGGCGCGGACCTTGGCCTGGTCACGGCTCGGATGACGATCACCGGCCAGACGATCCAGGGGCTGATCGCCAAGGTCGCGCCGAAGCTTTCGGCATCGCTGGCGCAAAAGCTGGCCGCGCAGACGGTGCCGATCCTTGGCGCGTTCGCGGGGGCAGCCATCAACTACAACTTCACGCGCTATTACCAGGAGGTCGCGCGAGTCCAGTTCGGCCTGCTGCGGCTGTCGCAGGAAACCGGCCTGCCGCGCGAGGCTCTGGTCGAGGCGCTGCTGCTGCGGATGGAGCAGGTCCGGCCCGGATCGACTGCCAAGACCGCGCGACGGCAGGCGGCGCGTTAATCCTCGACCGCTTCGGCGGTCAGGGCCAATGGCGCGGGCCCGGTCTCCAGGTGATCGATGCCCAAGGGGGCCGAAGGCCGGGCAAGCCGAGAGCGCACGATCCAGAACAGCCGTTCCTGCGCGCGGGTGATCGCGACATAGGTCAGGCGCTTCCACAAGGGGATCCCGGCCTCGGTGCGGTTCGACCAGGCGGCGGCATTGATGTCGGGGCCAAAGACCTGCACGTCTGGCCATTGTGACCCTTGGGCCTTGTGGATCGTCACCGCCGCGCCATGCAGGAAAGTTGCGCCCATGCGTGCGGCAAAGGGAATGAACGGCTCCTCGACGTCCGGCATCTCGATCTTGACGATCGAGGCGGCGGACAGGCGCGGATCCTCGGCCCCCACGACATGCAGGCGGGAAAAGCCGGGTTTGCGGCCCGGACCAAGATAGATCACCTGAGCGCCCTTGATCAGGCCACGCGCCTCAAGGTCGATGCGCTTCTTGCGGTGCTTCAGCGGCAGCTCGATCCCGTCGCAGATCAGCGGTTCGCCCGGCAGCAAGGCATCGCCCGGCGCGCCATAGGCGGAACGAAAGGCCTGGATCAGCTTGATCCGCGTGATGTTGCGCCAGACCAGGACGGGGCTGCGCGCCATCAGGTCGCTTTCCACACGCTCGGCCCAGACCACACGGTCATCGCGGCGCGCGGCGTCCTGCACCATGCGTTCGAAAGAAGCGAAATCCAGCTGCGGATCGGCCAGCGCATGGGCAAGGTCAAGGATCGGGCTGTCGCCGGTCTGGCGGTGGATGCGCGACAGTTCCAGCCGCTGCGATTTCGCGAGTCGGTCAAAGACCATTTCGCCGGATTCCCCGACCGGGGCCAGCTGTGCCGGGTCTCCGAAGATGACCAGGATCGGGAAGATCTCGCGCAGGTCGTTGAACTGCCGTTCGTCCAGCATCGAGGCTTCGTCGATCAGGCCGATGTCCAGCCCTTCCTCGCGCCGTTTCCAGCCCTGGATGAAATCCGAACCGCGCAGGCCTGCGGCCGCCAATGCGCCGGGGATCGAGGCATGCTGGTCATAGAAGGCCTTGGCGCGGTCCAGCGCGGCGTCGGTCAGCCCCTCGATCACGCCTTCGACCTGCGGGCGGTCGCCAACGCCGGTCAGCCAATCCGCGATGCGTTCGTAATCGGGGTCATAGACCGGGGTATACAGGATGCGATGGATGGTCGTCGCGGGAACGCCGCGCATGCGCAGCACGAAGGCGGCCTTGTTCGTCGGGGCAAGAATGGCGGCGGTGCGCCGGTCCTTGCGCTTGCGGCCTTCGTAATCGCCCGAGATGATGTCGACGCCTGCCGCCTTCAGCGCCTTGGTCAGTTCTGCCAGCAGCAGGGTCTTGCCGGAGCCGGCCTTACCGATCACCGCCATCACCCGTCCCTTGCCGGCGGTCAAGGGCGCGACCTCTTCGGAGAGCAGGTCGACGCCCGCTTCCTGAAGCATCGCGGAAAGGGCATCCCAGGCGTCGGCCTGATCGGGGGAAAGGGTGGGAAGGGTCATGGAGCCTTGTTAACCATGCCTCGCGCGACCGGAAAGGCCGTTTGTCGCGTCAGCCGTTTTTTGGGTATTTAAAAAACGGTGAAATTCCGGCGGACTCTGGGTTTCACCGTTTTCCAAATACCCCTGCGAGGTGTCGGAGGGGCGCGAAGCCCGGCCCATCAGGCGCGGTCGTCCTTGGGCGAGTTCATCACGACATGGGTGGTGATTGTGGAAATCTGGGGAAATGCGCCCAGCACGTCGCTGTGAAAGCGGCGATAGGCCTCCAGATCGCGAACCTCGACCCGCAGAAGATATTCGATCGAGCCGGTGATGTTGTGGCATTCCCGGACCTGTGGCGCGGCAAGGCAGGCCCGCTCGAAAGCCTGCTGTGCCTCGTTCGAATGCCGCGACAGCCCCACGGTGACATAGGCCGTGAACCCGGCATTGCGCGCCGCAGGATGGATGACGGCGCGATAGCCGGTGATTGCGCCACGGCGCTCCAGCTCTTGCACCCGGCGCAGGCAGGCCGAGGGAGAAAGCCCGATTTCCGCGGCAAGCTGCTGATTCGGGATGCGGCCGTTGCGCGAAAGGATCTGCAATATCCGCGCGGATGTGTGATCGGATTCGGCGTCTGGTTGCGACATTTCGCCTCGTATTGCGATAATAGGTCAGAAATTGCGAATGATTCAGAATATTATTGCCGCGAAATTCTCAGGTATTCCCTTCATGTCGCACCAAGTCTTCCTGGCACTTGTCGCCTTTGCCTTTGTCACCTCCATCACCCCTGGTCCCAACAACCTGATGCTGATGGCATCGGGGGCGAATTTCGGGATGCGCAGAACGCTTCCGCATATGCTGGGGGTCGCGCTGGGGTTCGGAGCCATGGTGGCGGTGCTTGGACTTGGCCTCGACCGGATCATCGCCAACTCGCCCGTCCTTGCGCAAGGCTTGAAGTGGATCAGTCTCGCATATGTGCTTTGGCTGGCGTGGAAAATCGCCCATTCCGCCCCGCCCGAGGCAAAGGGCGCGTCCTCTTCTTCGCGGCCGATGGGTTTCGTCGCGGCCTGCGCGTTCCAATGGGTCAACCCAAAGGCGTGGATGATGGCGCTGGGCGCGCTTTCGGCCTATGCGGTCGGGACCGGGGGCGCGATCGGGGTCGCGCTGGTCTTCACGCTGGTGAACCTGCCGTCAGTCGCCGTCTGGGCGGCAATGGGGCAGGGGCTGCGGGGCTGGTTGCAGAACCCGAGCCGCCTGCGCATCTTCAACTGGACGATGGCCCTGCTGCTGGTCGGCTCGATGCTGCCGGTGCTCAGCCAGCATTAAGCGCGATCAGCGCGCCGACCCCCAGCACGATCAGCGCCATGCCGAAAAGCTGCCTGCGGCTGGCGCCTTCACGCAGCACCTTGCGCGAGACAAGCTGCGCCATGCCGACCTCGATCAGCGCCAGCGTGCGGACATTGGCAGCGGCGGTCAGCGCGAAGCCCAGAAACCAGAAGAGCGACGCGAAAGAGCCAAGGAACCCGGCCCAAAGCGATCCGCGCCAGTGCCGCGCGATGCCCTGAAGCGCCGGACGGTCGGCCAGGCCCAGCCAGACCAGCATCACCAGCGTCTGGGCCAGCAGGCCCAGCACCAGAACGGTTCCGGCCCGCGTGACATAGCCGCCATCCGGCAGCGCCAGGATCGCGCCCCGGAATCCGATCGCCGAAAGGCCGAAAAGCCCGCCTGCGATCAGCCCGGTCAGGGCGGCGCGCCAGCCACCACTGCGCCAGTCGGTGCCGGACATCAGGATGACACCCAGGGTGGCGGTGGCGATGGCGGCCAGCCGCCCCGCGCCCATCGGCTCGGCCAGCACGACCGCGCCGATCAGGGCAAGGCTGACCGGCTCGGTCTTGATCAGGGCCGTCGTGACGCCGAAGCCCCGGCTTTTCATGATGACCAGCATCAGCGCCGTCGCCGCGATCTGGCTGGAGGCGCCAAGCGCGACCCAGCCCAGCACGGCGGCGTCGGGCATCGGGATCGGAGAGATCAGCGACCACAGCAGCAGGAACGCCGCGGCAAAGGGCAGGCCGAACAGGAAACGCACGGCGGTCGCGCCCATCGTCCCGATTTCGACCGTCAGGTTGCGCTGCGCCGCATTTCGCGCCGTCTGCGCGGCCGAAGCGATGAGCGTCGCGATGATCCACATGGTTCAGCCCCGGATCGCCGCGATCATGCGCGAGACATTGTCCGGATCGGCATCAGGGGTGATGCCATGCCCAAGGTTGAAGATATGCGGCCCGCCGGAAAAGGCCCGGACCACGCGGCGGGTCTCGGTCTCCAGCGCGTCGCCGCCCTGAACCAGCAGGCGGGGGTCAAGGTTCCCCTGAACGCAACCATCCTTCTGGACCTCGGCCGCGGCCCAGTCGGCACTGACCGAGTTGTCCAGCGCCACGCAATCGGCGCCAGTCGCGCGGGCGAAGCCGGCATAGCGCGGCCCCGCTTCGCGCGGAAAGGCGATGACGGGCAGGTGCGGGTGCCGGGCCTTCAGCGCCGCGATGATCCTTTGCGCGGGCTTCAGCGCGAAATCGTCGAAGTCTCGTCCGCGCAGCGACCCGGCCCAGCTGTCGAAGAGTTTCACGACCTCGGCCCCGGCGGCGACCTGCGCCAGAAGATAGGCGATGGTGGCTTCTGTCACGCGGTCGATCAGGGCGGAAAACGCCTCGCGATCGGCATCCTTGAAGGCGTGGGCCGGACCCTGGTCGGGTGTGCCGCGCCCGGCGATCATATAGGTCGCAACCGTCCAGGGTGCGCCCGCAAAACCGATCAGCGTCGTCCTGTCCGGCAGTTCGCGGGACAGGATCCGCACCGTCTCATAGACGGGCGACAGTGTCTCGTGGATGGCGTCGACCGGTTTCAGTGCCGCGACCTCGGCTGCACTGGTGACTGTCGACAGGCGCGGGCCTTCGCCGGTCACGAACCACAGGTCCAGACCCAGCGCCTGCGGGATCAGCAGGATGTCCGCGAACAGGATCGCCGCGTCGAAGTCATAGCGCCGGATCGGCTGCAGTGTGACCTCGGCCGCAAGATCGGGCGTATAGCACAGCGACAGGAAGTCGCCCGCCTGCGCCCGCGTCGCGCGGTATTCGGGAAGGTAACGCCCCGCCTGCCGCATCATCCAGACCGGAGGCACCGGCAGTCGCTCGCCCGCAAGGGCACGCAGAATGGTCTTCTGTGTCATGTTCACCTCGTTCAGGCCTTCATGGCGCGCGCGTCCCCGTTGTCAAGGGCGCGGCCGTTCGGTAATCCCGGTGGCATGACCCAGATGCCCGACCCCCAGACCCCCCTTCGCATCGGCACGCGCGGCTCGGCGCTGGCGCTGGCGCAGGCGCATGAGACCCGCGATCGGCTGATGGCAGCGCATGGCCTGCCTCAGGATGCGTTCCAGATCGTGGTCATCAAGACCACCGGAGATCGCGTGCAGGACCGCCCGCTGAAAGAGATCGGCGGCAAGGGCCTGTTCACCCGCGAGATCGAGGATGCGCTGACCGACGGCGGGATCGACATTGCCGTCCACTCGATGAAGGACATGCCGACGCTTCAGCCCCAAGGGTTGCTCATCGACTGTTATCTTCCCCGAGAGGATGTGCGGGACGGCTTCGTCTCGTCCCGTTTCGGGTCTGTCGCAGACTTGCCGCAAGGCGCGGTCGTCGGTTCGTCCAGCCTGCGCCGTCGCGCGCAGCTTGCGGCGCGGCGGCCCGATCTGCAGCTGGTCGAGTTTCGGGGAAACGTCCAGACGCGCTTGAAAAAGCTTGAAGAAGGCGTCGCGGTTGCGACTTTCCTTGCGATGGCGGGCCTGTCGCGGCTGGGCATGGCGCATGTCGCGAAAAGCGCGATCGAGCCGGAAGAAATGCTTCCCGCGGTTGCGCAAGGCTGCATCGGTGTCGAACGGCGGGCGGAGGATGACCGGGTGGCCGCACTTCTTGCGCCGATCAGCCACGTACCCTCGGCCGTGCGGGTCGCGGCGGAGCGCGCCTTCCTCGCGCGGCTTGACGGGTCGTGCCAGACACCCATCGCGGGGCTGGCCGAGATCAGGGGTGATGAACTGCTTCTGCGGGGAGAGATCCTGCGCCCCGATGGCGGCGAGGTCATTTTCGGCGAACGCCGCGGCACCTTGGCGGACGGTCCGGCAATGGGCACCGATCTGGCCGGGGAATTGCTGGGTCGCGCGCCCGCGGGCTTCTTCGACTGGCGTTAGGCCAGAAGCAGTAGGACCAGCCCCAGCCCTGCCAGCAGCACCATGCGGCGGTAAAGCGTCAACCCGCGTCCAAGATCTGCCGCGTCGGGATCCGACGCGGCGGGGTTCAGCCACGGCTCGACCGACTCGATCCCGTGATAGCTGCGCGGCCCGGACAGGCGGATGTCGAGTGCGCCGGCCATTGCCGCCTCGGGCCAGCCGGCATTGGGTGAGCGGTGGCGGCGGGCATCGCGCCACATCACCCGGAACGCCCGCCGCGAGCCGCTGGCCAGCACGAACAGTGCGCCCGTCAACCGTGAGGCCGGCAGGTTCACCACGTCGTCCAGCCGCGCCGCCACGCGCCCGAACAGGGCGTGGCGAGGGCTCATATGCCCGATCATGGAATCAAGCGTATTGATCGCTTTGTAGGCGGCGATCCCCGGCAATCCCGCCATGGCGGCCCAGAACAGCGGCGCGATGATCCCATCCGAACTGTTCTCGGCCAGGCTTTCCAGCGCCGCCCGCGCGATGGGGGCGGGGTCATCGGACAGGTCGCGCCCCACGATCATCGCGGCGGCCTGACGCGCCTGCGCCATGTCGCCCTGCTGCAGGGGGCGCGCCACTGCGGCGACGTGATCGTGAAGCGAGCGTGCGGCGACCAGCGGCCACGCCAGCACCCCCAGCAGGAACGGCCCAAGGGGAAGGTCGCCCAACAGTCGGACCAGCAGCATCGTGGGCGCAATCGCGACCCCCAGCGTCACGGCCACGGCCAAGGCGCCGCGCATGATCTTGTGGCCACCCCGGTTCAGCCGCCGGTCCAGCCACGCGATCAGCGCCCCGATCCAGACCACCGGATGCGAGATGCGACGATACAGCGCATCCGGCCAACCGATGGCCGCATCGATCAGCAGGGCGACCAGCGCCACGGTCAGGGTCTCGGGCGACAGGATCATGGCGCGATCCTGTTCACGGCCTCGACCGCCCAGCCGCCGGACGAATGCGACAGGATGGTCAGGGACAGGGGTGCCACTGAAAAGGACAGCGCCGCTGGTCCCACCGCCAGCGCCAGTGCGGCGCGCACGGTTCCCGCATGGGCGACAATGGCCGTGGTGCCGGTCGCGCGCGCCAGCAGGGGCTGCACTCGCGCGGCCATGTCCAGAAAGCTTTCGCCCTGTGGGGGGCGCTGCGCGGCCAGCCGTTCGGGGGGCAGGATGCCCAGATCGGGAATGCCGTCCTGTTCCCATGCCCCGAAATCCTGTTCCCACAGGTCCGGCAGGAATTCTGGCGCGAGCCCCATCGCCGCGCAGGTCTGGCGGCACCGCAGTGCCGGGCTGGACCAGATGTGATCGACCCCGCTCAACTGTCCGCGCAGCCAGTCGAGCGCGCCCCGATCCGTGCAATCCGCGGGCACGTCCCGACGCCCCGCAAGCCCGGCAACCGCCAGCGGGGCGTGACGCGCGATGAGCAGGCGGGCAGGGCGGTCCATGCGTTTCCTCGGCGCGAAGCGGGGACGGGGGGCGTTTGCGGGGCATGGATCGCGTGCGGCCTTGCCCATGTCAACCACGCTTCCCGCTTGCCCGACTCGGGCCCTGCCGCCAGCATCGCGGGTGTCGGGGCTTGACGCGCGCTCGGCATGCGACGCATAAACAATGGAAATGAACAGTTGTTCAATAATCGGAAGGGAGGCGCCGATGTTCACCACCGGGATGCAGTTCGACCTGGGCGAGGACGTCAATGCCCTGCGCGACATGGTGCATCGCTGGGCGCAGGACCGGCTGAAGCCTATTGCGGCGGATGTCGATCGCACGAACGCCTTTCCGAATGAACTCTGGCCCGAGATGGGCGCGCTGGGCCTTCTGGGGATAACCGTCCCCGAGGCTTGGGGCGGCGCGGGCATGGGCTATCTGGCTCATGTCGTCGCGACCGAGGAAATCGCCCGCGCCAGCGCCAGCATCAGCCTGTCCTATGGCGCGCATTCGAATCTTTGCGTGAACCAGATCAAGCTGAACGGCACCGATGAACAGCGCGCGAAATACTTGCCAGGCCTGTGCAGCGGCACGGCGGTCGGTGCCCTTGCCATGTCCGAGGAAGGGGCGGGCAGCGACGTCGTCTCGATGAAGCTGCGCGCGGAAAAGCGCAATGACCGCTATGTCCTGAACGGCAACAAGTATTGGATCACCAACGCCCCTGATGCCGATACGCTGGTCGTCTATGCCAAGACCGACCCCGAGGCGGGCAGCAAGGGCATCACCGCTTTCATTGTCGAGCGCGGCATGGCGGGGTTCTCGACCAGCCCGCATTTCGACAAGCTAGGGATGCGCGGCTCGAACACGGGCGAGCTGATTTTCGAGAATTGCGAAGTGCCCTTCGAAAACGTGCTGGGGGCCGAGGGCAAGGGCGTGCGCGTCCTGATGTCCGGGCTTGATTACGAACGCCTTGTGCTGTCGGGGATCGGCACCGGCATCATGGCAGCCTGTCTGGACGAGGTGATGCCCTATGTCCGCGAACGCCGGCAGTTCGGCCAGCCCATCGGCTCGTTCCAGCTGATGCAGGGCAAGATCGCCGACATGTATGTCGCGCTGAATACCGCCCGCGCCTATGTCTATGAGGTCGCGCGCGCCTGCGATGCGGGCAAGGTCACGCGGCAGGATGCGGCAGGCGCGGTGCTTTACGCCAGCGAACAGGCGATGGTCCAGGCGCATCAGGCCGTGCAGGCGCTGGGCGGGGCGGGCTTCCTGAATGACAGCACGGTCAGCCGCCTGTTCCGCGACGCCAAGTTGATGGAGATTGGCGCCGGAACCTCGGAAATCCGCCGGATGCTGATCGGGCGGCAGTTGATGGAGATTGCGTGATGCGCATTTTGGCCCTTGCCCTGTTGCTGGCAACCCCGGCTGTCGCGGACGAACCCGCCTATGACCCGAACATCCTGACCGCCTGTCTGGACCGCACCGCCGGGGATACCGGGAATGCCCGCGTCTGCATCGGCGAGGCGTCGACCGCCTGCATGGCCAAGCCGGGCGGCGATACGACTGTCGGCATGGGAAATTGCCTTGCGGCCGAGACGAAGGATTGGGACGCGCTTCTGAACCGCGAATACACCCGACTGCTGAAGAGGGCCGAGGAGGCCGATGCCGACCTGGTCAAGCTTGGCTCGGCCGCCGATCCCGCCGCGCCGGTCCTGAAGCAGTCGCAGCGCGACTGGATCGCCTTTCGCGATTCGAGCTGCCGCTATGAAGCCGTGCGCTTTCAGGGCGGCACCGCCGGTGGTCCCGCGTCGGCAAATTGCATGATGCAGCTGACGGGGGAACAGGCCCTGCGGCTGCGCGACATGGGCCGGGACAACGAGGGCGCTCAATGATCCGCGCGGGCCTTGTCCTGATGGCGCTGTCTGTTCCTGCTTACGCGGGCGACGCCTCGGGTTTCGACCCCTTGGCGATCGACCAATGCCTGAAGGACGCCACGACCCAGGGTGCCCGCGCCGACTGCGCCGGAACGGGGATGGAGGCCTGCCTGACCTATGCCAAGGGGAAGTATTCGGGCGACGATCCGGATTTCCCGCTGGCGAATTGCCTTGATGCGTCGCATCAGGCTTGGGAGGCGAAGCTGACCGCGACTTATGACGCCGCGCTTCAGGACCAGTCCGCCAAGGGGATCAAGCCTGCCGAGATGCTGCGCCAGGCCGAACGCAGCTGGATCGCCTTTCGCGACGACCTGTGCAACCAGGCCAGAGATGCCGCGGGTGAGGACAAGGCCAAGCTTGCCGGGGCGCGCTGCATTCGCGACGAAACCGCCCGGCAGGTGGCGCTGCTGCTTTCCCTGGGCGATGCCGAATGACCCGCCCGCGCCGCGCAAGCCCACCCGTCACGAGGATCGCAAGATGAAGCTTGCCACCCAGGCCATCCGCTCATCCGACACGTTCCGCGCCAATCGCGAGGCGCATCTTGCGATGCTGGCCACCGTGCGCGAAGCGGCCCTTGCCGCCGCCGAGGGGGGTGGGCCGAAGGCGATGGAACGGCACGTCGCCCGTGGCAAGATGCCTCCGCGCGAAAGGGTCGCGAACCTGCTGGATCCCGGATCGTCCTTTCTGGAAATCGGGGCCACGGCGGCGCATGAGATGTATGACGGCGCGGCACCCGCAGCGGGCGTCATCGCCGGGATCGGGCGCGTTCACGGACAGGATGTGATGGTCGTCGCCAATGACGCGACCGTCAAGGGCGGCACCTATTATCCGATGACCGTGAAAAAGCACCTGCGCGCACAGGAGATCGCCGAGGAATGCCACCTTCCCTGCATCTATCTGGTCGACAGCGGCGGGGCGAACCTGCCCAATCAGGACGAGGTATTTCCCGACCGCGACCATTTCGGCCGCATCTTCTATAATCAGGCCCGCATGTCGGCCAAGGGTATCGCCCAGATCGCGGTGGTGATGGGCAGTTGCACGGCGGGGGGCGCCTATGTCCCGGCGATGTCGGACGTGACCATCATCGTGCGCAACCAGGGCACGATCTTCCTGGCCGGCCCGCCGCTGGTCCGTGCCGCGACCGGTGAGGTCGTCAGCGCCGAGGATCTGGGCGGCGGCGATGTCCATACCCGTCTCTCCGGCGTTGCCGATTACCTTGCCGAGGATGACGCCCATGCCCTTGCCCTGGCCCGCCGCGCAGTCGGCAGCCTGAACCGGGCTTTGCCCCAAGGCGTGCAGTGGCAAGCGGCCGAAGCACCCGCGCATGACCCCGACGATATCCTGGGCGTCGTGCCCGCCGATCTGCGCACCCCCTATGACATTCGCGAAGTCATCGCCCGCGTGGTCGACGGCTCGCGTTTCGATGAATTCAAGGCCCGCTTCGGTGAGACGCTGGTGACCGGCTTCGCCCATGTCGAGGGGTGTCCGGTCGGCATCGTCGCCAACAATGGGGTGATCTTCTCCGAGGCCGCGCAGAAGGGCGCGCATTTCATCGAGCTTTGCTCGATGCGGAACATCCCTCTGGTCTTTCTCCAGAACGTGACCGGCTTCATGGTCGGCCGCAAATACGAGAATGAAGGCATCGCCCGCCACGGCGCCAAGATGGTGACGGCAGTGGCGACGACCAATGTGCCGAAAATTACCATGCTGGTCGGGGGCAGTTTCGGCGCCGGGAATTACGGCATGTCGGGGCGCGCCTATTCACCGCGCTTTCTGTGGACCTGGCCGAACTCCCGCATCTCGGTCATGGGAGGAGAGCAGGCGGCAGGCGTCCTCGCCACTGTCCGTCGCGACGGGATCGAGCGCGCGGGCGGCACCTGGTCGCCCGAGGAAGAGGCCGAGTTCAAGCGCCCCACCATCCAGATGTTCGACCGCCAAAGCCATCCGCTTTATGCCTCGGCCCGGCTTTGGGACGATGGCGTCGTCGATCCGCGAAAGACCCGCGACGTGCTCTCCCTCAGCCTGCGCGCCAGTCTGAACGCTCCGATCCAGCCGACGCGCTTCGGCGTCTTCAGGATGTAGGCGGGATGGAGCGCGAACCCGGTATCCGCGTCTGGCAAGGCGACATCACCACGCTTCGGGTGGATGCCATCGTCAATGCCGCGAACCGCAGTCTGCTGGGCGGGGGTGGCGTCGATGGCGCGATCCACCGCGCCGCAGGTCCCGGCCTGCTGGAGGAATGCCGTGCGCTGGGCGGCTGTCCGACCGGAGAGGCGCGCATCACCGGGGGCTACCATCTGCCCGCGCGCCACATCATCCATGCTGTCGGTCCGGTCTGGCAAGGCGGCGACAGGGCCGAGGACGCACATCTTGCCTCGGCTTATCGCAGCGCGCTTGACCTGGCCCGCACCAACGGACTTGCAACCATTGCCTTTCCCGCGATCTCGACCGGCATCTACGGCTTCCCGGCCGAGCGCGCGGCGGATATCGCGGTCGCGACCATTCGCAGGCATGGGGCGGGGCTGTCGGTCACGCTTGTCGCCTTCGATGACGCCACTGCGCGGATCCTGCAGGGGGCGCTTGGATGATTTCACTGTTTGCCAAATACCCCACGGGGGTCCGGGGGTGTGAAACCCCCGGTGCCGCCCCCGCCACCCGAGGTGCCGGATGTTCCGCAAGATCCTAATCGCCAATCGCGGCGAAATCGCCTGCCGCGTCATCGACACCGCCCGCAAGCTTGGCGTCGGCACCGTCGCCGTCTGGTCCGATGCGGACCGTGGCGCGCGCCATGTCGCACTGGCGGACGAGGCGGTCCATATCGGCGGCTCAGCGCCCCGCGACAGCTATCTGCGGGGCGACGCGATCATCCGCGCGGCGCTTGAAACCGGCGCGCAGGCGATCCATCCCGGCTATGGCTTCCTCAGCGAGAACCCGGATTTCGTTGATGCGGTGACGGCGGCGGGTCTTGTCTTCATCGGCCCTTCGGCGGCGGCGATCCGCAAGATGGGACTGAAGGACGCGGCCAAGGTGCTGATGGAGCGCGCGGGCGTCCCGGTCGTGCCGGGTTATCACGGCGCGGATCAGGACAGTGCCCATTTGGCCCGGCAGGCCGACGGCATCGGCTATCCGGTGCTGATCAAGGCCGTCGCCGGCGGTGGCGGCAAAGGGATGCGGCTGGTGGAAAGCCCGGCGGACTTCGCTGCGGCCCTTGCCTCGGCCCAGGGCGAGGCCGCGACCGCATTCGGCAACTCCGCCGTGCTGATCGAGAAGTTCGTCCCCAAGCCTCGCCACATCGAGGTGCAGGTCTTTGGCGACGGTATTCGGGCGGTCCACCTGTTCGAGCGCGACTGCTCGCTGCAGCGCCGCCACCAGAAGGTGATCGAGGAAGCCCCGGCCCCCGGCATGACGCGTGCGATGCGTGCGGCCATGGGCGCGGCGGCGGTGCGCGCGGCCGAGGCGATCGGATATTCCGGGGCGGGAACCATCGAATTTATCGTCGACGGCTCGGACGGGCTGCGCCCTGACCGCTTCTGGTTCATGGAAATGAACACCCGCCTGCAGGTCGAGCACCCCGTTACCGAGGCGATTACCGGCATCGATCTGGTCGAATGGCAATTGCGCGTCGCCAGCGGTGAGAATCTGCCGCTTCGGCAGGAAGATCTGCACATCACCGGCCACGCCTTCGAGGCGCGGCTTTACGCCGAGGATGTGCTCGCCGGGTTCCTGCCTGCGACCGGGACGCTGGCCCATCTGCGCTTTCCCGATACCGCGCGGATCGAAGCAGGCGTGCGGGCCGGGGATACGATCAGCCCCTGGTACGATCCGATGATCGCCAAGGTCGTGACCCATGGTGCGACGCGGGCCATCGCGCTGCGCGCGCTGGAAACCGCATTGGCCGAAACCGAGGTCGCGGGCTCTGTCACCAATGTCGATTTCCTGATCGCCCTGACCCGGCACGAGGGGTTCGGCCGCGGCGAGGTCGATACCGGACTGATCGGCCGCGATCTTGACGATCTGATCCGCGCGGCCGAGCCTGATCCCCGCGCGCGTGCCCTGGCCGTGCTGGGGCTTGCCGGGCTGGACGACCCCATGGTGCGCGGCGGCATCACGCTTTGGCAGCCTTTGCGCCGCACGATCGCGTGGCAGGGCGGCGACGCCGTGCTGGAGGTGCTTGGCCCCGGCGCCGCCCGGGTCACATTAGACGGCCGCACCCATGAGATCGGATATGAAGGCGGGCGCTGGTGGGTGGATGGCAGCCCCCGCCGCTCTCGCATCGTGACCCACGCGGCGGGAACCAGCGTCTTTGGCGGGCGCTCGCTGACGCTGGTGCCGCTTGATCCGCTGGCGCGCGGCGGGGCAGAGGTGGGTGGGGGCCTGACACTTTCGCCCATGCCGGGGCTGGTCAAGGCGGTTTTCGTGACCACCGGGCAGGAGGTCGCGAGCGGCGACCGGCTGGCCATCCTTGAGGCGATGAAGATGGAACATACCCTGACCGCCGCCCGCGATGGCCGCGTGGCCGAAGTGCTGGCCCGCGCTGGCGATCAGGTCGAGGCGGGCGCGCCCCTGATCCGGCTGGAGGATGAGGATGGCTGACCTGACGCTGTGGCATGTGCCTCTGTCCCGGTCGATGCGGGCGCTGTGGCTGCTGAACGAGATCGGCTGTCCCTTCACCCTGAAAGAGCTGGATTTCTTCGACGGCTCGATGCGCAAGCCCCCTTATTCCGGGGTCCATCCCGTGGGCCGTGTTCCCGCCCTTTGCTATGGCGGGGTCACGCTTCATGAATCCGGTGCGATTACCGAATGGCTGTGCGAGACCCGCGCCCCGCATCTGGGCCGCGCACCGGGAACCGAGGGACGGGCCGAATGGCTGGACTGGCTGCATTTCGGCGAGACGCTGGGCCAGCATCTGGCGAACCTGACCCAGCATCACATCATGCTGCGCGAGGACTGGCAGCGCTCACCGACCGTTATGAAGCTGGAGGCGGCGCGGCTTGCGCGCGCCCTGGGGCTGGTCGAACAGGCGCTTGAGACCCGCGACTGGCTGCTGGGCGAGTTTTCGGGCGTGGATTGCCAGATCGGCTATTCTGTCTGGCTTTCGACGCGCTTCGTGCGGTTGAACGAGCGTCCGCTGCTTGCGGCCTATGCGACGCGCTGCGCGGCCCGCCCCGCCTTTCGACGCGCTTTGCCGGGGCCGGGAACACGCGTGATCTATGACCGCGATTTCTACGAGGTGCCCGATGTCCAGGGCTGAAATCTTTGAAATGGGACCGCGCGACGGGCTGCAGAACGAAAAGCGTCGCATCCCCGCAGCCGAAAAGATCGCGCTGGTCGACCTGCTGTCGCGCGCCGGCTTTCGCCGGATCGAGGTGACAAGCTTCGTTTCCCCGAAATGGGTACCGCAGCTGGCCGACGCGGGCGAGGTCATGGCTGGCATCACCCGCGCACCCGGCATCAGCTATGCCGTCCTGACCCCGAACATGAAGGGATACGAAGGCGCGCGGGCCGCCCGCGCCGACGAGGTCGCGATCTTCGCCTCGGCCTCGGAAGGGTTCTCGCGCGCGAACCTGAACGCGGGCATTGCCGAAAGCCTGGAACGCTTTGCGCCGGTGGCGGCGGCGGCGCGGGCCGATGGCATTCCGGTCCGGGGCTATGTCTCGGTCGTGACGGATTGCCCCTATGACGGGCCGACGCCACCCGCGAATGTCGCCCGCGTCGCTGCGGCGCTGCGCGACCTGGGCTGCTATGAGATCAGCCTGGGCGACACGATCGGGCAGGGCCGCCCCGAAACGGTGGACGCGATGCTGTCAGCCGTTCTGCAGGAACTGCCGCCCGAGCGCCTTGCCGGGCATTTCCACGACACGGCGGGCCGCGCGCTTGCGAATGTCGATGCAAGTCTTGCGCGCGGTCTGAGGGTTTTCGACGCTGCGGTGGGCGGGCTTGGCGGTTGCCCCTATGCCCCCGGAGCCAAGGGAAATGTCGCGACCGAGGCCGTGGCCGCCCATCTTGCCGCACGGGGGTATCAGACCGGCCTTGATCCGGCGGTGATCGACAGTGCCGCCATGATGGCCCGCGCCATGCGGGCAGGAGGGGAATGATGCAGACGATCCGGATCGAGGTCGACCCGCGCGGCGTTGCCCATCTGTGGCTGGCCCGTCCCGACAAGCACAATGCCCTGTCGGCCGAGATGATCCACGCCCTGACCGAGGCCGCGGCCCTTCTGGCCGATGACAGCGCGGTCCGCGTGGTGGTGCTGGCGGCCGAGGGGAAAAGCTTCTGCGCGGGTGGCGATCTGGGCTGGATGCAGGACCAGATGCGCGCCAATGCCGATACCCGTCGCGCCGCTGCACGCGAGCTGGCGGGAATGCTGAACGCGCTGAACACCTTGCCGAAGCCGCTGATCGGGCGGGTTCAGGGCAATGCCTTCGGCGGCGGGATCGGCATGATCTCGGTCTGCGACGTGGCGATTTCGGTGCCCGAGGCGCGATTTGCCCTGACCGAGACGCGGCTGGGCCTGATCCCCGCGACCATCGGTCCCTATGTCGTCGCCAGGCTGGGCGAGGCAAGGGCACGCCGCGTCTTCATGTCCGGTCGCGCCTTTGGCGCGGATGAGGCGATGCGCTTTGATCTGGTGGCCCGCATTGCCGGGGCAGATCAGCTTGACGCCGCGGTCGAGGCCGAGGTTGCGCCCTATCTGTCCTGCGCGCCCGGCGCGGTTGCCGCGGCCAAGCGCCTTGTCCGCGATCTTGGTCCGCGTCTGGACCAGCAGGTGATCGACCACACGGTCGAAGCACTGGTCCGCGTCTGGGAAGGGGACGAGGCGCCCGAGGGCATTGCCGCCTTTTTCGACAAGCGCAAGCCGCACTGGCAGGTCTAGCCTTGCGCTGAGCGCATGGCCGGACTGTGCTGGGGTGATGCTGACAGGAGAAGGGGCGATCTGTTATCGCCATCACAACTCCCCCTCAGCCCGGAACGTGACGTCATGCCGCCCCCGCCGAACCTCAAACTCGCGATCCTGGCCCTTGGGCTTGGTGCCTTTGCCATCGGAACGTCCGAATTCGCGGCCATGGGGCTGCTGCCCTGGTATGTCAGCGATCTGGGCATCACCGAGCCGCAGGCCGGTCACGTCATCAGCGCCTATGCGCTGGGCGTCGTCGTTGGCGCGCCGATCACGACGCTTCTGGGCGCAAAGCTGCCGCGACGGCGGTATCTGGCGGGGCTGATCGCGGCCTATGGGTTGATGAACCTGCTGGCGGCAGTGCTGCCCGGCTATGGCACGCTGGTCTTCACCCGTTTCCTGGCGGGCCTGCCGCATGGTGGTTTTCTGGGCGTGGCCATGCTGTTCGCCGCCGACGCCCTGCCGAAAGAGCAGCGCGCCAAGGGGGTGACGCAGATCCTGCTGGGCCTGACCATCGCCAATATCGCGGGCGTGCCACTGGCGGGGGTGCTGGGGCAGGGGCTGGGCTGGCGCTGGGGCTTTGCTCTGCCGGGTGTGCTGGCGCTGATCGCGGGCTGGCTGATCCTGCGGCTTGCGCCGCGCGTGGGCGCCCCTCCGAACGCAAGACCGATGGCCGAATTACGAGCGCTGAAGAACCCCGCGGTCATCCTGACGCTGCTGGTCGGCGCGGTCGGCTGCGGTGGCGTCTTTGCGGTCTATTCCTATCTGTCGGCCGCGATGCTGGCGACCACCAACCCGCCATCCTGGGCGGTGGCGGCACTGCTGTCGGCCTTTGGCGTCGGGATGACGCTGGGCAGCATCATGTCCGCCCGCCTGACGATCCGGCTGGGGGAATTCCGCGCCTCGTTCGTGCTGATGGTCTTCATGGCGGTGACGCAGGGCTTGGCTTCGCTGGCCGTGGGCAACTGGGTGCTGATGATCGGCTCGTCCTTCATCATCGGGGTCGGCGCCTCGATGGCGGTGCCGTTGCAGACACGGCTGATGGAGGTCGCGGGCGAAGCGCAATCCATGGCCGCCGCGATGAACCATGCCGCCTTTAACGCCGCCAACGCGCTGGGCCCTTGGCTGGCGGGCATGGCGCTGGGGGCGGGCTGGGGCTGGCGTTCCTCGGGTCTGGTCGGGATCGCGCTGTCTATCGCGGGGCTTCTTGTGCTGGCGCTCGCGGCCTGGCAGGCACGCGTGTCAGGGCAGTCGCGCCAGAATTACACGGCGCGAGCCTGAGGCGAATTCCCGGCGGACGGTGACGGCCAGCACGGCAGTCGTCGCCATGAACAGCCATAGCGGACCCGCCAGCCATCCCAGCGCTCCAAGCGCGAAATAGACGCAGCGCAGCCCGGAATTGTAGCTTTTCGCGGCGGTGATGTTGATCTCGGCCGCTTGCAGGGCGCGGGGCACGGCATGGGGATCGTCGATCTCGTTCGGGACCGCGGCCATCATGATCGCGCAATAGCCGAACAGGCGATGCGACCAGATGAAGCGCAGCATCGCATTGGCGACGAAGAACAGCGCGACCACGATCTTGATTTCCCACATCAGCGCCGGGACATGGTCCATGTCGAACTGCCGGGCGACCCCGGCCAGCTGGTCGGTATTGCCGATCAGCGCCAGCCCGCCCCCGATCGCGATCATGCAGGCCGAGGTCAGGAACGACGTGCCTTCGCGCAGCGAGAACAGGATATTGCCGTCGAAAATGCGGGGCGAGCGCGTCACGAACTGCCGCATCCATTCCCGCCGATATTCCTTCATCAGCACCGAGACCGAAGGATGGCGGCGCGGCGGATGCTCGGTCAGCCAGCCGATCGCAAGCCAACTGCCGAAGAGCCAGATCACCGCGGCGGCATCGGCCGTGGTGAAACTTTGGGGAAGGGTGACGATGCTGCTTTCCATGCCGCAAGACTAACGGCGGTGCAGGGCGGTTGCCAGAGACTTGCGGCGCGGCTATCCAAGGGGCGTCGTCTTTGCGGTGGAGGAAGCAATGGCAGCAACCCGCATCCAGCAGGGGTCGCACGTCTGATGCAGATGCCCGAGCCCGACCGCCGCGTTATCGCGCGCGCCGCAAGCATCGTCGCGCGTCTGCGCGAAGCCGTTCCCGCGGCTGTGATCGACGATCCCGCCGAAACCCGCGCCTATGAATGCGACGCGCTTTCCGCCTATCGCTGCCCGCCGCTGGCTGTGGTCTTGCCCGCAACGACCGACGAGGTCGCGGCGGTCCTGCGGATCTGCCATGATGAAGGCGTGCCGGTTGTGCCGCGCGGGGCGGGGACCAGTCTTGCAGGTGGCTCGATGCCCACCGCCGACGCGGTGATCGTGGGTCTTGCCCGCATGAATGCCGTGATCGACACCAATCTGGACGACCGTTTCATCCGGGTCCAGGCGGGGCGCACGAACCTGTCCGTTTCCGGTGCCGTGGACGGCGCTGGCTTTTTCTATGCGCCCGATCCCTCCAGCCAGCTGGCCTGCGCGATCGGCGGCAATATCGGGATGAATTCAGGCGGTGCGCATTGCCTGAAATACGGCGTCACCACCAACAATCTGCTGGGTGTGACCGTCGTCCTGATGGACGGATCGGTGGTTGCGCTTGGCGGCCCCATGGGTGAAGCGGCGGGACTGGATCTGCTGGGCGTCGTCTGCGGGTCCGAGGGTCAGCTTGGCATCGTGACCGAGGCGACCTTGCGCATCCTGCCGAAACCCGCGGGTGCGCGCCCGGTGCTGGTCGGCTTTGACGCCTCGGAAACCGCGGGTGCCTGCGTCGCCGCCATCATCCGCGCGGGCGTCCTACCCGTCGCCATCGAGTTCATGGACCGCCCCTGCATCCGCGCGACCGAGGCCTTTGCCGGCGCGGGCTACCCCGATTGCGAGGCGCTGCTGATCATCGAGGTCGAAGGCACCGCGCCCGAGATCGACGAACAGCTGCGCCTGATCCGGGGCATTGCCGAGGCCTTCGATCCGATCGAGTTCCGCGAAAGCAAGTCCGAGGACGAATCCCGCCGCATCTGGCTGGGCCGCAAATCGGCCTTTGGCGCGATGGGACAGATCAACGACTACATGTGCCTTGACGGCACCATCCCCGTCTCGACCCTGCCGCAGGTGCTGGCGGGGATCGCCCGGCTTTCGGGCGAATATGGGTTGGATGTCGCGAACGTCTTTCACGCGGGCGACGGCAACATGCATCCGCTGATCCTTTACAATGCCAACACGCCCGGAGACCTTGAACGCTGCGAGGCGCTGGGGGCCGAGATTCTGAAGCTTTGCGTCGAGGTCGGCGGCTGCCTGACCGGCGAACATGGCGTCGGTGTCGAGAAGCGCGAGCTGATGTCGACGCAATTCACCACCACCGATCTTGAGGCACAGATGCGGGTCAAGGACGTCTTCGATCCCGGCTGGCTGCTGAATTCGGCCAAGGTCTTTCCGCTGGCCGTCTCGGCCTCCCGGCGCGAAGGGATCCGCAATGCGGCCTGAGACCGAGGAAGATGTCGCCCAGCTGATCCGCACCGCGCGCGAACCCCTATCGCCCGTTGGTGGCGGCACGCGGTTGCGACCGGGCGAGGGGCAGGGAGAGCGGCTGAACGTCTCGGGGCTGGCCGGGGTGACGCTTTACGAACCCGCTGCACTGACGCTGGTGGTCCGCGCCGGCACGCAACTGGACGAGGTCCAGCGCGTTCTGGCCGCCGAAGGTCAGATGCTGGCCTTTGAACCCGATGCCCGGCCCGGCTCGACCATCGGCGGCGTGGTCGCGGCCAATGCATCGGGCCCGCGCCGGGTCCAGTCGGGGGCCTGCCGCGATGCGCTGATCGGGCTGCGCTATGTCGATGGTCAGGGCGAGATCGTCAGGAATGGCGGACGGGTGATGAAGAACGTCACCGGTTATGATCTGGTGAAGCTGCTGGCCGGGTCGCGCGGACGGCTGGGTGTGCTGACCGAACTGTCCTTCAAGACAGCGCCGATCCCGCCCTGTGCCGCGACGCTGGCCCTGCCCGGGCTTGACGCGACGCAGGCGGTCGCGGCACTCACCTCGGCCCTGACCGGTCCCTATGACGTCTCGGGCGCGGCATGGCTGCCGGGGCAGGGCGCGCTGATCCGCATCGAAGGGCTGGAGGGATCGGTCGGGATCCGCCGCCGCGCCCTGAGCGATCGGCTTGCCCCCTTCGGCGAGGTGACCGATGGCGACGGCGCGTGCTGGTCCGACATGATCCCGCGCGTGGCCGAGGGCGACCTGTGGCGCATCGTCTGCCATCCGTCCGAGGTGGCGCGGCTGCTTGCCGCCCTGCCGCAGCCCTTGGCCCTTGACTGGGGCGGCGGGCTGATCTGGGTCGCACTGCCCTCGGGCGAGGTGCCGCGCCTGCCGCAATGGTCGGGCCATGCCGCCCGCGTCACCGGCGAAAGCCCCCTGACCCTGCCTGCGCCCCACCCGGTGGTCGCAAGGCTGAATGCCAGCCTCCGCGAGCGGTTCGATCCTCGCGGCATCTTTGCCAGCGAAAGTTCATGCAAACCAATTTTACAGAAGAACAGCTGAAGGATCCGCTGGTCGCGCGGTCCAACAAGATCCTGCGCGCCTGCGTCCATTGCGGATTCTGCACCGCGACCTGCCCCACATATCAGGTGCTGGGCGATGAATTGGACAGCCCGCGAGGGCGAATCTACCTGATCAAGGACATGCTGGAAAGCGGGCGGGACGCGGACGAAAAGACCGTCAAGCACCTGGACCGCTGCCTCAGCTGCCTCAGCTGCATGACGACCTGCCCCTCGGGGGTGGATTACATGCACCTGATTGACCATGCGCGCATCCATGTCGAAAAGACCTATCGCCGGCCCTGGCGCGACCGGGCGCTGCGCTGGATGCTGGCCAAGGTGCTGCCGCATCAGGGTCGGTTCAGGCTGGCGCTGATGGGAGCAAGGCTGGCACGTCCCTTTGCCGGGCTGATGCCCGACCGAAGGCTGCGGGCGATGCTGGACATGGCGCCGAAATCGCTGCCGCGCGCCAGCGCCAATGACCGCGGTCAGGTCTTCGCGCCGATCGGGGAAAAGCGCGCGCGGGTGGCGCTGATGCCGGGCTGCGCCCAGCGGGCGCTGAACACCGACATCAACGACGCGACGATCCGGCTGCTGCGCCGTGCCGGATGCGAGGTGGTGATCCCCGAAAGTTTCGGCTGCTGCGGCGCGCTGACCCATCACATGGGCCGCGAAGAGGACGCGCTGCACTCTGCCCGGGCCACGGTCCGCGGCTTTCTGGCGGCGGATGCCGCCGGCACACTGGATGCGATCATCATCAACACCTCGGGCTGCGGGACCACGGTCAAAGATTACGGCAAGATCTTCGCGGGCGACACGATGCAGGCCCAGGCCGAACGCGTGGCCAGGCTGGCGCGCGACGTGACCGAATTTCTCGACACGCACGGGCTGCCCGAGACGACGGGGCAGGCGCTGCGCGTTGCCTATCATTCGGCCTGTTCGCTGCAGCACGGCCAGCAGATCAAAAGCGCGCCGAAATCGCTGCTGACGCGCGCCGGTTTCACCGTTGTCGAGCCGGAAAACCCGCATCTTTGCTGCGGTTCGGCCGGAACCTATAATCTGCTGCAACCAGAACTGTCGGGTGAGTTGAAGCGCCGCAAGGTCGCGACGCTCGAGGCGACGGCACCCCAGGTGATCGCCGCCGGCAATATCGGCTGCATGATGCAGATCGGATCCGGAACCGGCCTGCCGGTGGTCCATACGGTCGAGCTGCTGGACTGGGCAACCGGGGGGCCAGCACCCGGCGCCCTTTCGCGCTGACCTTCGGTTTCACCGTTTTCCAAATACCCCGGCGACGCCGAAGCTGGCCACAGGTCGGGCCGTGGGGCGGGCCGGGCTTGAAAAGATCATTGCCCATTCCCAACTGAAGCGATGTCGGAGGGCCAGAAGGCGCCGACGGACCTGTCCGCCCGCAAGGGGGGCAAGCCTTTGTATCGCTTTGAAAAGGATGCGAATATGCGCAATTTCGACTTGACCCCGCTTTATCGTGCCTCGGTGGGCTTCGACCGCATGGCCGATGTGATGGACCGAGCGCTCTCGGCCGATATCGCGAGCTATCCCCCCTATAACATCGAGAAGACTGGCGAGAATGCCTATCGCATCGCGATCGCGGTTGCCGGCTTCGGCGCCGAGGACCTGAATGTCGAGGTCAAGGATGGCGCCGTCATCGTTGCGGGGCGCAAATCCGCCGAGGATGAGGGCCGGACCTTCCTGCATCGCGGCATCGCGACCCGTGCCTTCGAACGCCGCTTCACCCTGGCCGACCATGTCCGCGTCGTGGGCGCGAGCCATCAGGACGGGATGCTGAACATCGACCTGGCCCGCGAGATCCCCGAGGCGCTGAAACCGCGCCGGATCGAGATCGCCAAGGGCGCGCAGACCGTCGAGAAACTGGACGCCTGACGACAGGAAGCGGGGGCGCTGCCCCCGCACCCCCGGGGTATTTCCGAAACGATGAAACGGGCGCGGCCGAAAGGTTGCGCCTTTTTTGCTGTCAGAGCCTGCGCCGCGCGCGAAGCGCCGCGGTGATGGTTCCGTCATCGAGATAGTCGAGTTCGCCCCCGACAGGGACGCCCTGCGCAAGGCCGGTCACGGCGACCCCGGTGGGCTCAAGCGCCTCGGCGATGTAATGGGCCGTGGTCTGCCCCTCGACCGTTGCGGCAAGGGCCAGGATCACCTCGGTCACGTTTTCATCCGCGATCCGGGCGACGAGTTCAGGGATGCGCAGATCCTCAGGCCCGATTTCGTCTAGCGCCGAAAGGGTGCCGCCGAGGACGTGATAGCGTCCGCGAAAGGCGCGCCCGCGTTCCAGTGCCCAAAGGTCCGCGACCTCGGTCACGACGCAGATCTCGCCCGTGGCGCGTCCGGGATCCTGGCAGATGGGGCAAAGGTCGGACTGGGTGATGTTGCCGCATGTCCGGCATTCCCGCGCGGTTTCGGCGACACTCGACATCAGCGCGGCAAGCTGCGCCATCTGGCCCGCGCGCTTGCGGATCAGGTGCAGCACGATGCGGCGGGCCGAGCGGGGTCCAAGCCCCGGCAACCGCGCCATCGTCGTGATCAATGTCTCGATGTCGTCGCCAGCAGCGGGGCCGGGGCCCATGTCAGAAGGGCATCTTCAGGTCTGCGGGCAGGCCCATCTCGCGCGTCAGGCGGGCCATTTCCTCGGCCGCCTTGTCGGTGGCGCGGCGCTGCGCGTCCTTGATCGCGGCCAGGATCAGATCCTCGACCACTTCCTTGTCTTCCGAGCGGAAGATCGAAGGATCGATGTCCAGCGCGGTCAGTTCGCCCTTGGCGGTGGCGGTTGCCTTGACGAGGCCGCCCCCCGCTTCGCCGGTGACGGACAGGCGCGTCAGCCCGTCCTGCATCTCGGCCATCTTCGTCTGCATCTGCTGGGCAGCTTCCATCATCTTCGACAGATCGCCCATGTCGCCAAGGCCTTTGAACATCGCTTATTCCTCGTCCTCGAAAGGGTCCCATTCCTCGACCTCGGCCACGGGGCCTTCGGTCAGCTCATGCGGGGATGTATCTTCATCAGCGGGCTTTTCAACCGTTGGCGGGACGGGAACCGGGCGGATCGCGGTGATTTTTGCGCCGGGGAAGGTCGCGAAGATCGCCTGCACGGTCGGGTTCTCCATCGCCCTTGCCCGTGCCGCCACCTCGCGCGCGGCGCGCTGTTCGCTGATCGTGGGCTGGCCACCATCCGAGACGACCGTGACCGCCCAGCGTTGCCCGCCGGTCCAGCCGCGCAGGCGTTCGGCCAGACGCTGGGCAAAGTCGCGAGGGGCGTTGCCCGTGGGTTCGAATTCGATCCGGCCGGGGGTATACCGCACGAGCCGCAGGTGATCCTCGACATCGAGAAGCAACTTCATGTCGCGCATCCGGCGAATCAGTTCGATCACCGCTTCGAAATCGGGGAACGCGGCCAGCGCGTCGGGCGAAACGGCCATTGCTGCCGCGGCACCGTCGGCACGGATGGCGACGGGGGCGCGCGGCGCACTGGCGCGCGGTGCTTCGGCCCGGCTGGGGGCGGGGGCCGAGGCGCGGCTGAACTCTCCCGCAGCGGCCGAGGCCTGGACCTTGCGGATCAGTGCCTCGGGGTCGGGAAGGTCGGCGACATGGGTCAGGCGGATGATCGCCATTTCGGCGGCCATCATCGCGTTCGGAGCGGCACCGACCTCTTCCAGCGCCTTCAGCAGCATCTGCCACAGCCGGGTCAGTGCCCGCATCGGGATTCGGGTCGCGATATCCTGGCCCCGCGCGCGTTCGTCCGGGCCGACGGTCGGGTCATCAATCGCCTCGGGCGTGATCTTCACGATCGAGATCCAGTGCGTGATCTCGGCCAGGTCGCGCAATACCGCCATCGGGTCGGCGCCATCGGCGTATTGCGCCTGCAGTTCGGCCAGAGCCTCGGCCGCCGCGCCGCGCAGGATCATGTCGAAAAGGTCGAGCACCCGGCCGCGATCAGCCAGCCCCAGCATCGCGCGGACCTGCGGAGCAGTGGTCTCTCCGGCGCCGTGGCTGATCGCCTGGTCGAGGATCGAGGTCGCGTCGCGGGCCGAGCCCTCGGCCGCGCGGGTGATCAGCGCCAACGCGTCATCGGTGATCTCGGCCCCCTCGCGCGTTGAGATCTTGCGCAGAAGCGCGATCATCACCTCGGGTTCGATACGGCGCAGGTCGAAGCGCTGGCAGCGCGACAGGACCGTCACGGGAACCTTGCGGATCTCGGTCGTGGCGAAGATGAACTTCACATGCGGCGGCGGTTCCTCAAGCGTCTTCAGCAGCGCGTTGAAGGCGCTGGTCGACAGCATGTGGACTTCGTCGATGATGTAGATCTTGTAGCGGGCGGAAGCGGCCCGGTAATGCACGCTTTCGATGATCTCGCGGATGTCGTTCACGCCCGTGCGCGAGGCCGCGTCCATTTCCATCACGTCGACATGGCGACCTTCGGAGATGGCGACGCAATGCTCGCAGACCCCGCAGGGTTCGGTCGTGGGGCCGCCGGCACCGTCGGGGCCGGTGCAGTTCAGGCCCTTGGCGATGATCCGGGCGGTGGTCGTCTTGCCGGTGCCGCGGATGCCGGTCATGATGAAGGCCTGCGCGATGCGGTCGGCGGCGAAGGCGTTCTTCAGCGTCCGCACCATCGCATCCTGGCCAACCAGATCGGCGAAAGTCTCGGGGCGGTATTTCCGCGCCAGCACTTGATAGGTCTTGTCGCTCTCGCTCATCTCTCGGCCTTCTGGGTCAGCGGGCAGATTAGCGGCGAGGGCGGGGGGCGACAACCGTTTCCGGTGCGCCCCCGCAGCTTCAGGCCGGCTGCCAGTCGAAGGCCAGTTCCTCGCGGAAGGCGAAGCGGATGATATGGCTGTCGACGACATCCTGAAGATGGGTCAGCGCCTCGGCGGGCGCGGAAAGCGAGATCTCAAGCGCAGTGGGGGTCGCGGTCATCGTGACCTCGCGATCCTCGGTCATCAGGATGCGGCCCTGTTGCGGATCGAAGCTGACCTCGAACTTGTGCGCCCAATGCTTGCAAAGCTGCTGCAGATAGCGGCTGGCATGGTCGGTGGCGACATGGCAGCGGGAACGGGACATCGTCTGGGACATGGGTTTCCTTGTCGTGCTGATGGTCCGGCTGGCTGCGGCTGGCGGACGGAAAGGACGGGGTCACGAAAGGGTGAAGCCCACGCGGCCCGGTCATGCCCCATATAACGATGATGCACCGACGTTCAATCCTGCTGACCGCCGCCGCCCTGCCGCTGCTTGCCTCGCCCCGACTGGCTCGGGGCGCGACTGAAGCGGCTCTTGCCGATGCGGCGATGCTGCCGCAACTGCGCGCCGTCGCCTTGTGGCGCGACGGGGCCGAGATCGCGGCGCAGGGTTATGGCGGCTTTACCCCGGACCGGCCCACCAACATCAAGTCGGCGTCGAAATCCGTCATCTCGGCCCTTGCCGGGATCGCCATTCGGAAGGGCCTGTTTTCGGGCGCGGACCAACCCGTGTCCCAGGTGCTGCGGGACGATCTGCCACCTGACCCGGACCCAAGGATGGGGGACCTGACGCTGGGCAACCTGCTGTCCATGCAGGCGGGGCTACAGCGCCAGTCCGGGCCAAATTACGGGCGCTGGGTCAGCAGCCGGAACTGGGTCCGCGCCGCGCTGGCGGTGCCATTTGAAACCGAACCCGGCGGCAGGATGCTGTACTCTACGGCGTCAAGCCATCTTGTCTCGGCCATGCTGACGCGGGCATCGGGCCGCTCGACCCTGGCATTGGCGCGGGACTGGCTGGCGATTCCGGGTTTTGCCATCACCGGATGGGAGCGTGACCCTCAGGGCATCTATCTGGGCGGGAACCAGATGGCGATGTCGACCCGCAGCCTGCTGGCCTTTGGTGCGGCCTATGCCGCGGGCGGGCAGGGGGTGATCCCGCAGGACTGGATCGCGGAAAGCTGGCTGCCCCGCACGCGCTCGATCTTCAATGGCGAGGAATATGGCTATGGCTGGTTCATCAGCCGGATCGGCGGGCGGGATGTCCGGTATGGCTGGGGTTATGGCGGGCAGATGATCTATGTCTTTCCGGCAGCGGGGCGCAGCCCGGCGGTTGCGATCGCGATGACTTCGGATCCCGACCAGCCCTCGGCCCGGACCGGATACCGGCAGGAACTGCACGCGCTGGCGGGTCAACTTGTCGAACAGCTCTAGCGCCCGTTGACCAAGGCCGCGGGGCATCATATCTCGCGGGTCATGGCACGCGCACCCCTTTTGCAACTTACCGACATTTCCCTGACCTTCGGCGGCAATCCCGTTTTCGACGGTCTGAACCTGACCGTGCAGGCAGGCGACCGGCTGGCGCTGGTCGGCCGCAACGGCTCGGGGAAGTCCACGCTGATGAAGGTCATGGCCGGGTTGGTCGAGCCCGATGCCGGGCAGGTCATCACCCCAGCCGGCGTCAAGGTCGGCTATATGGAGCAAGAGCCCGACCTGTCGGGATTTGCCACGCTGGGCGACTTCGCCCGCGCCGGCCTGCATGACGGCGAAGGCTATCGCGTCGAGATGGCGGCCGAGGGATTGAAATTCGACCCCGACCGCATCGTCGCCACCGCCTCGGGCGGTGAGCGTCGGCGCGCCGCTTTGGCCCGGCTGCTGGCGGAGGCGCCCGAGCTGATGCTGCTGGACGAGCCGACGAACCACCTGGACATCGAGGCGATCGGCTGGCTCGAGGAGCAGCTTTCGACGACCAAGACCGCCTTCGTCCTGATCAGCCACGACCGCGCCTTCCTGCGCGCCCTGACGCGCGCGACCCTGTGGATCGACCGCAGTGAGGTCCGCCGTCAGGAACGCGGCTTCGAACATTTCGAGGATTGGCGCGAAACCGTCTGGGCGGCCGAGGATGACGCCCGCCACAAGCTGGACCGCAAGATCAAGGCCGAGGCCCGTTGGGCGGTCGAGGGGATCAGCGCCCGGCGCAAGCGCAACCAGGGCCGCGTCCGCGCGCTGGCGGCACTGCGCGATGAACGCGCGGGCCAGATCCGCCGTCAGGGCACGGCCCTGATGGAACTGGAATCGGGCCAGCAATCCGGCAAGCGCGTGATCGACGCCAAGGGCATTTCCAAGGCGTTCGGGGGCCGCACGATCCTGAAGCCTTTCGACCTGCGCGTGCTGCGCGGCGACCGCGTGGCCTTTGTCGGCCCGAACGGCGTCGGTAAGACCACGCTGATCAAGATGCTGACCGGAGAGATCCCGACCGATACCGGCGAGGTCAAGCACGGCACCAATCTGGACGTCGCGATCTTTGATCAGGCACGCAGCGCCATCGACGAGACGGTCAGCCTGTGGGACGCGCTGACGGGTGATCCGTCGATGCGGGTCTCTGGCCGTTCGGATCAGGTCATGGTGCGCGGCAATCCCAAGCACGTCATCGCCTATCTCAAGGACTTCCTGTTCGACGAGGCGCAGGCCCGCGCGCCGGTCGGCAGCCTGTCGGGCGGCGAGAAGGCACGCTTGCTTTTGGCGCGGATCATGGCGCGGCCCTCGAACCTGCTGGTGCTGGACGAACCGACCAACGATCTGGACGTCGAAACGCTGGACCTGCTGCAGGACATTCTGGGCGAATATGACGGCACCGTGCTGCTGGTCAGCCATGACCGCGACTTCATCGACCGCGTGGCCACGACCACCGTGGCGATGGAGGGTGACGGCCGCGCCGTGATCTATCCCGGCGGCTGGTCGGACTACCGCGCGCAGCGCCCCGAGGATGAAATCGCGACCGAGGGGGCGAAGCCCGCCGCCGCGCCACCGGCACCGGGAAAGCCCGAGCCGAAGGCCCAGGTCGCGAAATCTGGCCTGAGCTTTACCGAGAAAAAGCGGCTGGAGGCCCTTCCGGGCGTGATGGAGCGCCTGGAGGCCGAGATCGGCAAGCTGCACGATTTCCTCGCCCAGCCCGACCTGTTCACCTCGGCCCCCGCCAAATTCGCCAAGGCGAGCGAGGGCCTGTCGGAACGCCAGGCGGCGCTTGCCGCCGCCGAGGAGGAATGGCTGGAACTGGCGGAAAAGGACGGCTGAGGCACTACTTCACCGCCGAGTTTCCACCATCTGCGAAAAGCGCCGTGCCGGTCACGAAGCTTGCCATCGGGCTGGCGAGAAACAGCGCGACATTGGCGATCTCGACCGGTTCGGCGATCCGTTTCATGGCGTGCAGCCCGGCGGCCCATTCCTTTTGCTCGCGGTTGCCGGCAGCGGGGGTATCGACCCCGCCCGGCAGGATCGCATTGGCGCGGATGCCTTGCAGCGCGTAATCGGCGGTGATCCCCTTGACGAGGCCCATCAACCCGGCCTTTGAAGCGCCATAAGCCGTCATGCCGGGCATCCCCACGCTGGTCCCCACAAAGGTCGAGGTAAAGAGGATCGCACCGCCCCCACCGGCGATCATTGCCGGGATCTGGGCGCGCGCGCCCAGATAGGCGCCGGTCAGGTTCGTCCCAAGGACGTGGTTCCAGTCCTCGGGCGCGATCTCGGCGATCGGACCCATGGGCCCGACGATGCCAGCGTTGTTCACCGCAATGTCGAGCCGTCCGTAGCGTTCGATGGCCAGCCCGACCAGTTCCGAATGGGTGGCCGGGTCCGCGACATCCCCCGCGAATTGGCAGGCGCGCCCGCCCATGTCCGCGATTTCCTCGGCGATTTCGCCAAGCGCGGATGCGCCCCGTGCGTTCAGCACGACGGCCGCACCTTCGGCTGCAAAAAGCAGCGCCGTGGCCCGGCCGATTCCCGATGACGCGCCGGTGACGATTGCCACCTTGTCCTTGAGCAGATCCATGTTCGACATCTCCTGTTGCTGTCATGGATCAGACTAGGGGGCGTCCATATGCCATACGTCCCGTATGCTGCCTTCAAAGCCCGGGCATGAAAAAGGCCGCCCCTTTCGGGACGG
>NZ_JAVRQI010000039.1:0-3310 GCF_031854425.1 Paracoccus broussonetiae
CCGTCGCCTGCTGGGCAAGGACCGGACCGCCCAGAAAGACCACCGCCATCGCAAGCACAGGGAATGCGTTCATGTCCGATCTCCGAAACGCCTTCGGCCGGTTGGCCTGTTGTCTTCGGGCATGAAAGCCTCCTGCTTTGGACAGGAACGTCGCCCGCGGGCGCAGTGTTCCCGGCGGGGCAGGGAACAGGAGGCATGTGCCGTGACTGAAGTGTCTGTAAACGAAGAACTGCAGTCGATGAATGAGGAGTATCGGTCGACCGCAGAAGACCCTTCTGGACAAGGTGCCCTCGGCTGCACTCCTCGACATAAATTTGAGTAATGGTGCGGATTTTACAATCGCCGAGGTGCTCATAAGTCACGATATACCCTTCATATTCATCACCGGATATGATCTGGAGCTTATTCCCCAAAGATTTGCGGCCATACCCCGATCTCATCCGTGACAAAGACATTTGCTCCATAGAGCATGGTCCCATTGCTACCCCCGGAACGGTTTTCCATCAGCGCTTTGCGGTCTCGCAGGCGATCTCCATCTGTTCGAAAGAATAGCAGAGAAGCCTACCCTTCACGATCTCGTCTGCAGCCACCATGCCGGCGAGCTGGGTTTCCGTGATGTGCGTTTCTACCCGAGCGCGCAGCACCGGATAGTTTTCAACGCGCCCCGCTTGAACCATTCCGAAGCCTGTGCATCGCGCAGCCATTGGATAAAGGCGTCGCGGACTCGACCCTTCGGGCATCTCCAAGAGGTTGGGGCGCATGGGGAACAGACCTCCCCATGCGCTTGCCTTCTCAGCGTTTTTGGTCCTGGCGACCGCCTTCTTGCTCTTGGCGGCCGCCCTCTTGGCGCTGTTTGTCCTGCGCTTGGTCGGAGCCTTGGCCTATTCCTTGGCCCTGATCACCTTGCCGCTGCTTCTCTTGCTCTTGCTGGTCGCGTTTCTGGTCTGCCATGACTGCTCCTCCTCAGGTGCATCGGATGACACGAACCTCGTGTCAGGGCCGCTTAACCGGCCCGTGTTGGAAATGTTCCTGCGCCCAACCGTGGGA
Source organism: Paracoccus broussonetiae (assembly GCF_031854425.1). Taxonomy (NCBI): domain Bacteria; kingdom Pseudomonadati; phylum Pseudomonadota; class Alphaproteobacteria; order Rhodobacterales; family Paracoccaceae; genus Paracoccus; species Paracoccus broussonetiae. The sequence goes on from NZ_JAVRQI010000039.1 coordinate 1,048, forward strand.
CATGTTGATTTCCCCCTCCGACGTCGCTGGTAAAGAGCGGTGCTTTTTTCCCGCTTCAAGGGGGTGCCTTGGCATTGAAGGGAGCGGGCATAACGCCGTGGTCCGTCGGGACACCCGGTGATCCAGGCATACGCGCAGGAACAACCGGCCGTTGCGCGGGTTGAACGCCCTCCAACAAAGACGCTTTTCAGTTCGAGGTGATGATGGGTGGGCGATTGATCGTTGTTTCAAATCGCATTCCGACGGGAGAGAGCGTTTCGGGCGGGCTGGTCGTCGCGTTGCACGACACGCTCGGCTGCGCCGGAGGGATCTGGATCGGAGCCCATCCCGAACCGGGCATAGGTGAAGAGACACTGGACGAGCTTGGTTTGACCCCCTATCGGCGGCTGGCCTTTCGCCTGACCGAAGAAGAGCAGAAGAACTACTATCTGGGCTATGCGAATTCCGTGCTTTGGCCGCTTTGCCACCGGCGCGGCGATCTGGTCGAAATGCGACCGGAATACGGGGCTGCTTATCAGGCGGTGAACGCGCGGGTGGCGCGCATGGTCGGCAAAATCGCCCGGCATGACGACCTCATCTGGGTGCATGACTATCATTTTCTTCCGCTCGCCAAGGAAATGCGTGCGTTGGGGCTTGCGAACCGGATCGGCTTTTTCCTGCACGTCCCCTTTCCCGCGCTTGGCGATCTGTCCGTGCTGTCTCAGCCCGAACGCTTTGCCGACGATCTGGCGCATTACAACCTGATCGGGCTGCAGACGCGTAGCGACGTGGCGCGATGCCTGGAGATGTTCCGGGCCGATCCACGAGCGGAGTTCATGCCGGATGGCGGCATCAAGTTTTTGGACCGGATCACCGCCGTGCGTTCCTTTCCCATTGGCATTGACACGGCAGGCTTTGCCGAGGATGCCGCGCAAGAGGCGGTCAATCCCTTCGGACGAGGGGATCCGGGCCGCTTTCTTATTGGGGTTGATCGGCTGGATTATTCGAAGGGGTTACCTAATCGCTTCCGGGCCTTTGCGCGATATCTGGAAAACCGGCCTGCTGGCTCTCGGCCGTGTCTGGTCCAGATCGCGCCGCCCACCCGGCAGCAGGTGCGCGCCTATCAGGACATCACGCGGGAGCTGGAAGAGATCGCGGGGCATGTCAACGGAACCTTTGCCGAACTGGACTGGACTCCGATCCGGTACATCCATCGCAGCGTTCCCCGCGTCGAGCTGGCTCGCCTGTATCGGAAAGCCAGCGTGGGTCTTGTCACGTCTTTCGCGGACGGCATGAATCTCGTCGCAAAGGAATATGTCGCTGCGCAGGATCCCAAAAATCCTGGTGTCCTGCTGCTTTCCCGATTCGCTGGCGCGGCCGAGGACATGACCGACGCCCTGCAGATCAACCCCTATGACGTCGAGGACGTGGCGACGGCTATATCGACCGCGCTCGACATGCCTCTGGAAGAGCGGCAGCGGCGGCACGCCTCTTGCTTGGATGTGGTCGGCAGAACCGACGTGACAATCTGGTCGACTGCTTTTCTTCGGGCGCTGATGACCTGTATTCCGTCGATGACCTTCCCCGGATTCGAAAGCCCCGCGCTGGATGGCGCTCGGGCCTGATCCGATCTATCCGGCCATCAGGGTCGGGATCGCGTCCTCGACGAGTTTGGGATCGTGTCCCAACCCGCGGGGAGCGCCCAGCACGCGATGAACTATGGGGGCCGTGGTGCGAGAACCTTGGTTTCTTTCGCTCGGTCCCGGAAGTTTGGCAATTCCGAACACGAAAGTGCTTCATGCAGGGGAAGTGACCGCGCTCACCAATTTAACGGTGATGCAAGCGCGCGCCGCCAATCTCTACCGTATCTTGAAGGAGGACGACAAATGCACGGAAAGAGAAATATACGGCATGACTCTGGGAAGGACGCTCCTAGATCTCTGGCTCCAGGACCCTTCGCAGTTGTCCTCTGGCCCGGTTGACGCGGCTTTTGATGGTGCCGATGTCGCAATCCAGCAGGCGCGCGGCGTCGATATAGGTGACCCCCAGCGCGCCGACCAGCACGATTGCCTCGCGGTAGTGGGCGGGCATGGCCTGCAGGGCGGCATGAAGCTCGATCGCCATCATGTGCCAATCCTGATCGGGGTCGACCTGCGGTCGAAGCGACGCGCAATCGGCCGCTCCGGGGGCCTCGCGCGCGGCCTTGCGGCAATTGGTGAAAAAGCGATTGCGCATGATGGTGAAAAGCCAGGCCCGCATATTCGTGCCCGGTCGGTAACTGTCT
>NZ_JAVRQI010000040.1:0-3152 GCF_031854425.1 Paracoccus broussonetiae
GTAACCATCCGGCGTAGGCCGCGGCAGCGATGCTCAGGGGGCGCCCTTGGGCGCTTTGGGTTTTGCGGGCCGGGGAGCCCATCTTTTCGCGAGCCGGTCAAAACGTTCGACGATGCTGTCGCTACAGGCATCTTCGGGATCAAATGATCCACCTGACCAGCGGACCATATCTTCGTGCTGCTCGTGGTCCGGATCGGCGAGGGCTACGAGGAATTCCTCGTATCCGGGGGCACCACCGACGTCCTCGGGCGGGCAGGCTCCGCTGGCTTTCAGAAGCCGCGGATAGGTCACACCCGGGACGGCCTCGTTGACCTTCTCGATCCGGATGCTGTGATCCCAGTCATCACCGAAGTCGTAAACATAGTGGATCGTCCTGGTGCCGGTGTCCTCGAGCACTTTTTGCAGCGTTGCCTTCTTCGCGGGCATGGGGCCGTCGTAGAAGCCGTCGGGGTCGGGCATGCCCCAACCGGCGTCACCGGCCCGGAATTCGTAGAGATGGGTGTCCGTCCAGCCCATCGCCGCCTGGATCACCTCATGCAGCCGGTCGAGCCTGATCTTCAACGGCACTTCGATATGGCGCATCGGCTGCGGATCGACGTCGTTCAGCAGGATCCGGAGGCGGGCGATCAGGGTCATGCGGCCATCCTTTGTGGGGCTTGAGTCCAGTTCCACGGCAGTAATTCTGGCAGGCGGGACAGAGGCGTGTCTGCCAGTCGTGCCAAGACATCAGCCAGCCAGGCTTGAGGATCGACGTCGTTCATCCTGGCGGTGACGATCAGGGAATACATGAAGGCGGCACGCTCGCCACCGCGCGGCGATCCGGCGAAGAGCCAGGCTTTCCGGCCGAGTGCGACGCCGCGGAGGGATCGTTCGGCGGAATTGTTCGTAAGGCAGATACGGCCGTCATCGAGGAAGCGGGTAAACGCTTCCCAGCGGTCGTCTTCTTCGAACATGTAGTTGATGGCCTTGGCGACGGAGTTGTGCTTCGACATCCGGGCGCGTTCGGATCGCAGCCAGTCACGCAGATCGCTGACCATCGGGCGCACCAGCCGCTGACGGGCGTCATGGCGGGCCTCGGCGGTCAGGCCGTTGATCTCGCGTTCGACATCGAAGATGGTATCGAAGCGTCTGACGGCTTCCAGTGCCACAGGCGAGATCTCCTCGGCCACCGATCTGCCCTTGCGAGCCGTGGCTTTGACATCCGCCAGTTCGAAAAACTTGCGCCGGGCATGCGACCAGCACAGCGCGCTGCGCACCGGCGCGGGCTTGTGATCATGGCAATAGAGATCGTTGTAGCCGCCGTAGGCGTCGGCTTGCAGGATGCCGGTCCAGCCCGCCAGATGCCGGGTCGGGTGTTCTTTCCTGCGGTCTGTGGAGAAGTGATAGAGCGCAGCCGGAGGCGCCCCTCCGCGGAAGGGCCGGTCGTCGCGCAAATAGGTCCAGAGCCGGGCGGTCTTGGTGCCTCCCTTGGCCAGAAGCGGCACGGTGGTGTCGTCCGCATGCAATCGTTCAGCGCCGAGGACATGGGCGCGGATCAGATCGTGGATCGGCTGCAGGGCGACGGCGCAGGCCCCGACCTGGTCGGCCAGGGTGGAAAGGCTGATCTCGACGCCCTCCTTCGCGTAGCGTTCGGCCTGCCGGTTCAGGGGCTGATGCTGGCCGAACTTCTCGAACAGCACCATCGCCAGCAGGTTGGGCCCCGCCCAGCCCCGAGGCGTCGGATGAAACGGCGCCGGCGGCTGGCTGATTTTCTCGCAGTCCCGGCAGGTGAACTTCTCGCGGACGGTCTGCACGACCTTCCACTGCCGGGGAATGACCTCCAGCGTCTCGGTGATGTCTTCGCCCATTTTCACGATGCGCGCCGAACCACAGCAGGTGCAGGCGGCAGGAGCCTCGATCACCACGCGCTCGCGCGGCAGATGCTCGGGGAACGGCTTGCGGGTGGGGCGGCGGCGTTCGAACGCCGAGACCATCGCCCCGGGGCCCGTTGCCTCCGCTTTGCCTCGGTCATCAGCAATGTCGGTCTCGATATCCTCGAGTTGCATCTCCAGTTGTTCAATCAGCCGGGCATGGCGCTCGGCGCTCTGGCCATATTGCTCGCGCCGGAGTTTGGCGATCTGCAGTCGAAGGTGCCGGATCATGTCTTCGGAGGCCGAGACGATTGCCTGAACCTGGGTCAACTCCCCCTTGGCGGCGACCAAAGCGCCCTCTGCAGCAGACGCGCGGACCTCTGCCGCGGCGAGTGCGGCGCGCAGAACAGCGATCTCAGATGCGGTCTCAGTCATACCAAAGATCTACCACGCGGTCCCGAAATAGTCCAATAAAACAAGGGTATTTTGACTATCACCCCGCCGAGGCAGGTCGCTGCGTCCAGCGCGGATTGCGCCAGTCGATCCCTTCCAGAAGATAGCCGAGCTGCGCCGCCGAGACCGGAACGGCCAAGCCATTCTGACTCACCGGCCAGATGAACTTCCCGGCCTCCAGCCGCTTCAGATACAGCGACATGCCGACGCCATCGTGCCAGAGGATCTTGATCAGGTCGCCCTTGCGCCCCCGGAAGCAGAAGATCTCGCCCCCGTGCGGATCGCGGCCGAGCCCCTGCTGAACCTTCAGCGCCAGGCTATTCATCCCGCACCTCATGTCCGTCACGCCGCCCGCAATCCAAACCTTTACCCCGGCAGGAAAAGCGATCATCGCGGGTCCAGCACGACAAGCAGCGCCGCCAGATGCGAAGGGGAAAGCGCGGTGGGGATCGTCATCCGCCGACCATTCGTCAGGGTGATCTCGATCCGGGCATTGTCTGCCTCTCTCGAGGGCTGCTCAGTTGACGCGGGAGGAGACCCTTCCATCACCAACGGCATGAACCCACCAGCTTCCGGCGCACCGAGCATCCCGCGGCGATACTCGCGCCGCCAGATCGAAAGCAGAGACCGCGAAATCCCATACCGGCGGGCCGTCGACGAGCCCTGACGGTAGCCGCGCAGGCTCTCCTCGACGATCCGGACCTTGTCCTCGTCAGACCAGTGCCGACGACGGCCACCCTCATCGGCGGCGAAGATCTCGATTGGTGAAACAACTGAAGCGCATGCCATAAGGCTATGCCTTACGACCATTTGCTCAGTCAGAGCAGACGGCCCTCACCGCAGGCTTAC
>NZ_JAVRQI010000041.1:0-2892 GCF_031854425.1 Paracoccus broussonetiae
ACCCGATCGCATGGATACCTGTTACGACGACGGCACCGAGGAATACGGTATCTGCGACGAGGAGTGCGATTGCTGCGGGGCCGACTTCCAGCATGCGGGCCAGGGATGTCTTGATGCCGACGGCAGCGATGGCGATGAGCAGCGCCCAGCGGCTGAGGATGCCGGCGGCATCGGCCAGGGCCGCCGGGATCATCCCCAGCGAGTTCGCGACCGCCAGCACCAGGAAGCCCAGCACGAAGCCCGGCAGCACGGGCGGGCGCTTGCCCTCGACCTGGTCGGCCAGCCCGCGCGAGCGGATCACCAGCGAGATGCACAAGACCACCGGCGCCAGCATCGAGACCCGGATCAGCTTGACCAGCGTCGCCGTCTCGCCGGCCTCGGGCCCGATCGAGAAGCCCGCGCCCACCACCTGCGCCACGTCATGGATGGTGCCGCCCAGGAACACGCCGCTGTCGCGCGCGTCAAAGCCGAACAGTTGCGCCAGCATCGGATAGACCACCATCGCCACCGTCGACAGCACGGTGACCGAGAGCACGGTGAAGACCAGGTCGCGCTCGGATTTCTCGTGGCGCGGCAGCACCGCCGCGATCGCCATCGCCGCCGAGGCACCGCAGATCGCGACCGAGCCCCCGGTCAGCAGCGCGAAGCGCCAGTCCCGCCCGACCAGCCGGGTGATGGCCAGCGCGAACAGGATCGTCAGCACCACCCCCGTCACCACCAGCGCGACCGCCGCCGCGCCCAGCCCGGCCAGCATCTCGACCGAGATCCGCGCCCCCAGCAGCGCCACCCCAAGGCGCAGCACGGTCTTCGCGGTGAAGCCGATCCCCGGCGCGGTGCGCGAACCGGCCTCGGACAGGAAGTTCAGCGCCAGTCCCAGCAGCAAGGCCATCAGCATGGCGGGCGCGCCGTAATGCTCGGACAGGAATTGCGCCGTCGCCGCGACCAGCACCGAGACGGCAAAGCCGGGAAACAGCTCCCTCAGGCTGGACTTCAGGCTTTGGCCCCGGCTCTGGGCGGCGGAAAGATGCATGGCAAGGCTCGTCATCGGGTCGGTCCGGATCGAAGGGTCAGCGCGGCCCGGCATGGGTTGCCGGGCCGCGGTTGGGTCACTGCGCGCCTTGCTGCGGGCGCATGTCGGAGGCGTCGATGCCCGCGACCACCACCGGCTTCTTCATCGCGTCGCGGCGGAAGGGCTCGCCCAGTTCCTGGTTCAGCACGACCTCGATGAAGGTGGTCTCGCCCGACTTCATCTGCCGCTCGACCGCGTCATGCAGCGCCGCCGTCAGTTCCTCGGCCCCGCGCACCTGCACGCCATTCGCGCCGCAGGCCTTGGCGATCCCGGCATAGGTGGTGCCGCGGTCCAGCTCGGTCCCGACGAAGTTGTTGTCGTACCACAGCGTCGTGTTGCGCTTTTCCGCACCCCATTGGTAGTTGCGGAAGATCACCATGGTGATCGCCGGCCAGTCGTCGCGGCCGCAGGCGGTCATCTCGTTCATCGAGATGCCAAACGCGCCGTCGCCGGCGAAGCCGATCACCGGAGTGTCGGGGTTGCCGATCTTGGCCCCCAGGATCGCCGGGAAGCCATAGCCGCAGGGACCGAACAGGCCCGGTGCCAGGTATTTCCGCCCGGCCTCGAAGCTGGGATAGGCATTGCCGATGGCGCAGTTGTTGCCGATGTCGGAGCTGACGATCGCCTCCTTCGGCACCGCCTGCATGATCGCGCGCCAGGCCTGGCGGGGCGACATCAGCTCGGCCTCGCGGGTGCGGGCGCCTTCGTTCCATTCGGTGCCCGGATCATCGTCCTCGTGGTCGAGGCTGGACAGTTCCTGCGCCCAGCGGGACTTGGTCGTCGCCACCAGCGCCTTGCGGTCGTCGCGCCCGGCATCGCCTGCATTGTCCGCAAGCTGGCCCAGGATGCCGCGCGCCACCTTGGCCGCGTCGCCCTGGATGCCCACCGTCACCTTCTTGGTCAGGCCGATGCGGTCGGCATTGATGTCGACCTGGATGATCTTGGCTTCCTTGGGCCAATAGTCGATGCCATAGCCCGGCAGGGTCGAGAACGGGTTCAGCCGCGTCCCCAGCGCCAACACCACATCCGCCTTCTGGATGATCTCCATCCCGGCTTTCGAGCCGTTGTAACCCAGCGGTCCCATCGCCAGCGGATGCGAACCGGGGAAGCTGTCATTGTGCTGGTAGTTCGAGCAGACCGGCGCATCCAGACGCTCGGCCAGCTTGATCAGGTCCGGGATCGCACCCGACAGGACCACGCCCGCGCCCGACAGGATGACCGGGAACTTCGCCTCGCTGAGCAGCCTTGCCGCCTCGGCCACCGCATTCTCGCCGCCCGAGGGGCGCTCGAAGGCCACGACCTGCGGCAGCTCGACATCGATGACCTGGGTCCACATGTCGCGCGGGATGTTCATCTGCGCCGGGGCCGAGTTGCGCCAGGCCTGCATGATGACGCGGTTCAGCACCTCGGGAATGCGCGAGGGGTCGCGCACCTCTTCCTGATAGCAGACGCAATCGGCGAAGAGCCGCATCTGCTCCATCTCCTGGAAACCGCCCTGGCCGATGGTCTTGTTCGCGGCCTGCGGCGTGATCAGCAGCAAAGGCGTGTGGTTCCAGTAGGCGGTCTTGACCGGCGTGACAAACCCCGTCACCCCCGGCCCGTTCTGCGCGATCGCCATCGACATCTTGCCGGTCGAGCGCGAAAACCCGTCCGCCATCAGCCCCGCATTCGTCTCATGCGCGCAATCCCAGAACCGGATCCCGGCTTTCGGAAAAAGATCCGAAACAGGCATCATCGCAGAACCGATGATCCCAAATGCCTGATCAATCCCGTGAAGCTGCAATACTTTGACGAAGGCCTCTTCTGTCGTCATTCTCATGGGT
>NZ_JAVRQI010000042.1:0-2152 GCF_031854425.1 Paracoccus broussonetiae
TCTTCGCTGTATCTTGATCGCTTCATTGTCCGTCCCTTCGGTGGGTCGGACTCTAATCGCCGGCGGAGGAAAAATCCCGTGGCAGGTCAAATATGACCGTCTTTACTACAGTCACCCCAAGCTTGCTCCTCACCTTTCGGCTTTAGGGGAGGATGTAGCCCTTTCCGAGGCGTTGGAATGGATACGCAGGGCTCGCTTCAAAGCCCTTGAAAAAGATCAGGCTGCATCGTCGCTTGTTCAGGGGGTTATTCGGTTTTTCAACGCTTCAGATCTCCTTCCACACGGAGCTTATCTCGAAAGCATCACCGCGGACGGCATTATGATCAGCAACGGCGATGGGGCGGTCGTCCCTATTGAGGAGATGTCGGACGGCTACCGCTCTGTTTTGGCGATGAACCTTGAAATACTGCGTGCGATGGACACCGCCTACGGGCGCGAAGCTTTGTTGGCCGCTCTCGAACGCGGTGAGCCCACTTCAATCGATTTGCCTGGCGTGGTTCTGATCGACGAAGTGATGCACATCTCCACCCAACTTGGCAAGAGTGTATCGGCGAGTGGTTCATTGCCAGTTTTCCGGAAGTGCAGTTTCTCGTCACTACACACAGTCATATTATCTGCCGCGCAGCCCGTAAAAACTCAATTTGGCGACTTGCAACTCCGGGAAGTGACGAGCCATCGACGCGCATTACGGGCAGAGACTTTGATCGGTTAGTTAACGGAAACCTGACCGAGGCCTATGGGACTGAACACTTCGGACGCGATGTGGAGCGCTCAGAGGCGTCCGCAGAGTTATTGAAGGAGTTAGCAGGCCTGAACCGGCGAGAAATTCGCGGTCAGCTAAGCAAAGAGGACGTAGCTCGCCTTAGCGAGCTTCGTTCTATTCTCCCAACCACTGCTACGACCGTTTGAGATGCTTAAGTTGCGGGATCCGGGCTTAACGCAGGCCACCTTAGATGGACTGGGCAACTACCAAGAGGAAATGGATCAGGCCGGAAACTATTCGGACAGGGTTGCGACGGCAAAGAGCGCATTCAGCAGTCGCAATCGTCGAACCAATGCCATCTTCCAAAACGTTCGCGAGGCTCTCGCAAAAATGGCCGGTGAAGCGGTACGTTGCGCGTATTGCGAAGACTCGGCTGCAGACGAGGTAGAGCATGTAAAGCCGAAAGACCTTTACCCCGAGAGTGTCTTTCGTTGGCCAAACTACGTCTACGCCTGCGGGCCTTGCAACGGACGTAAACTCAACAGTTTCTCGATCATTGATGCCGCAGGTGTGAGGGTTGATGTCACTCGGCCGCGGCGTGCTCCGGTAATTGCTCCGTTGGATGGTCTTCCCGCGCTGATTGACCCGAGATCCGAGGATCCTCTGCAGTTCTTTGACATGGACCTCCAGGGAACATTCTTCGTGCTGGAAGCACTTGATCTAAGCCCTCTCGATGAAGCCCGGGCTACGTTTACGATTGAGCTTCTCGGTCTGAACAGGGACTTGCTGTTGACAACGAGGCGGGACGCCTACCTCGGCTATCGCGCCCGGCTATCGGAGTATGCGGCGAAGGCAGAGCAAGGTGCAGAAAATTCCGAGCTCGATGCTATTCGCTCAAGCCTTCTGAGCTCGCCACATCCCACAGTCTGGGAAGAGATGAAGCGCCAAGCCCATCTAATCGAGGAACTCCAGATTCTATTCGCCTCGGTCCCGGCAGCAATGGCGTGGCGACATTTTCCTTAATATCTCCGTAGTCTATAGGCACACTGGCTGAAGCAAGCTGCGGCGATTTACTTTCTTGAACTCTCTGATCCTTCATTCCGTGAGTTCGGTCTCTCTAGTTGCTGCGCGATATCACCAATGGCTGCTCCGGAGAAACCGCGCTGCAGCGCCAGACATCCTATTGAAATGCAGCAACGGGCCGCGCCATTCGCTGTGCCTGCGATGGGGCAGAGATGCTGCGGCCGGTCCGGATGTCTCTGAAGGGCTCCGAGCGACATGCTGCGGGGCAGAAGTGGGCGGGCTTGGCTCAGGCAAGGGTCCTGATGCCCGGATGGGAAGGCCGGCCAATAGTCGCCGGTCGATCTTCGCCAATGCTGCATGGCCGGACATTGTATCCGATGGCGCAGTGGGGTCGGTCCTCGTTGGAGTGCCTGCGTCAATCCTCCA
>NZ_JAVRQI010000043.1:0-2039 GCF_031854425.1 Paracoccus broussonetiae
CACGACCGCGTTCTGGTCCGTCGCGTCCAGTCGGACGAGAAGACCAAGGGCGGCCTGATCATCCCCGACAGTGCGAAAGAGAAACCTGCCGAAGGCGAGATCGTCTCGGTCGGCGAAGGCGCGCGCAAGGACTCGGGCGAGCTGATCGCACCCTCGGTCGCGGCTGGTGATCGCGTGCTGTTCGGCAAATGGTCGGGCACTGAAGTCACGATCGACGGCGAAGAGCTGCTGATCATGAAGGAAAGCGACATCCTGGGCGTGATCGCCTGATTTTCGCTTCCGCGTAACTCATTTTAGGAGACGGACAAATGGCTGCTAAAGAAGTCAAGTTCAACAGCGACGCCCGCGACCGCATGCTGAAAGGCGTGAACATCCTCGCGGATGCCGTCAAGGTTACCCTCGGCCCGAAAGGCCGTAACGTGGTGATCGACAAGTCCTTCGGCGCGCCGCGCATCACCAAGGACGGCGTCTCGGTCGCCAAGGAAATCGAACTGGCCGACAAGTTCGAGAACATGGGCGCCCAGATGGTCCGCGAAGTCGCTTCGCGCACCAATGACGAAGCTGGCGATGGCACCACCACCGCCACCGTTCTGGCCCAGGCGATCATCCGCGAAGGCATGAAGTCGGTTGCGGCCGGCCTGAACCCGATGGACCTGAAGCGCGGCATCGACCTCGCGACCTCGAAAGTCGTCGAAGCGATCAAGGCTGCTGCCCGCCCGGTCAACGACTCGGCTGAAGTCGCGCAAGTCGGCACCATCTCGGCCAACGGCGAAGCCTTCATCGGCCAGCACATCGCCCACGCGATGCAGAAGGTCGGCAACGAGGGTGTCATCACCGTCGAAGAAAACAAGGGCATGGAGACCGAGGTCGACGTCGTCGAAGGCATGCAGTTCGACCGCGGCTACCTGTCGCCCTACTTCGTCACCAATGCCGACAAGATGATTGCCGAGCTGGAAGACGCCTACATCCTGCTGCACGAGAAGAAACTCTCGTCGCTGCAGCCGATGGTCCCGCTGCTGGAAGCTGTCATCCAGTCGCAAAAGCCGCTGATCATCGTCGCTGAAGACGTCGAAGGCGAGGCTCTGGCCACGCTGGTCGTCAACAAGCTGCGTGGCGGCCTGAAAATCGCTGCCGTCAAGGCCCCGGGCTTCGGCGATCGCCGCAAGGCCATGCTGCAGGACATCGCGATCCTGACCGGCGGTCAGGTCATCTCGGAAGACCTGGGCATGAAGCTGGAAAACGTCACCGTCGACATGCTCGGCCGTGCGAAGAAAGTCTCGATCAACAAGGACAACACCACCATCGTCGACGGTGCTGGTGAGAAAGCCGAGATCGAAGCCCGCGTTTCGCAGATCCGTCAGCAGATCGAGGAAACCACCTCGGACTACGACCGTGAGAAACTGCAAGAGCGCGTTGCCAAACTGGCTGGTGGCGTTGCCGTCATCCGCGTCGGCGGCCTGACCGAAATCGAAGTCAAAGAGCGCAAGGACCGCGTTGACGATGCCCTGAACGCGACCCGCGCTGCGGTTCAAGAAGGTGTTGTCGTCGGTGGCGGCGTTGCCCTGGTTCAAGGCGGCAAGGTCCTCGAAGGCCTGACCGGTGCGAACTCGGACCAGGACGCCGGTATCGCGATCGTCCGCCGCGCCCTGGAAGCTCCGATGCGCCAGATCGCTGAAAACGCTGGCGTCGACGGCGCTGTCGTTGCCGGCAAGGTCCGCGAGTCGAACGACAAGGCCTTCGGCTTCAACGCCCAGACCGAAGAATATGGCGACATGTTCAAGTTCGGCGTCATCGACCCGGCCAAAGTCGTCCGCACCGCGCTGGAAGACGCCGCCTCGGTCGCTGGTCTGCTGATCACCACCGAAGCCATGATCGCCGAAAAGCCCGAGCCCAAGGCTCCCGCCGGCGGCATGCCCGACATGGGCGGCATGGGCGGCATGATGTAATCATCCGCTTGTCGCAAGACAGACGAAGGGCCGTCCCGAAAGGGGCGGCCTTTTTCATGCCCGGGCTTTGAAGGCAGCATACGGGACGTATGG
>NZ_JAVRQI010000044.1:0-1824 GCF_031854425.1 Paracoccus broussonetiae
GCCGCTACTCGACGGTAACGGATTTAGCGAGGTTTCGCGGCTGGTCGACGTCGGTGCCCTTTGCGACGGCGGTGTGATAGGCGAGGTATTGCATGGGCACGGCGTAAAGGATGGCCTGGAAGGCGCCGCCGCCGCTGGGCATGGCCAGGCTGGCATGGACGCCGTGGCCGCCTTTCTCGATGCCCTCGGCATCCGAGATCAGCAGCACCTGGCCGTGGCGGGCCATCACCTCCTGCATGTTCGAGACCGTCTTCTCGAACAGCGCGTCGCGCGGCGCGACCACCACCACCGGCACGTTGCGGTCGATCAGCGCGATCGGGCCGTGCTTCAGCTCGCCCGAGGCATAGCCCTCGGCGTGGATATAGCTCAGCTCCTTCAGCTTCAGCGCCCCCTCCAGCGCCACCGGGTAAAGCGGGCCGCGGCCAAGATAAAGCACGTCCTGCGCCTCGGACAGCCAGCCCGCCAGGGCGCGGCATTCGTCGCTGGTCGCCAGCGCCCGGTTCAGCAGCCCCGGCAGGGTGCGCAGGTCCGCCAGATGGGCGCGCAGCCCGGCATCGTCCAGCCGGCCGCGGTCATGCGCCGCCTTCAGCGCCAGAACCGCCAGCACCGCAAGCTGGCAGGTGAAGGCCTTGGACGAGGCCACGCCGACCTCGATCCCCGCCAGCGTCGGCAGCGCGATGTCGGCGTCCCGCGCGATGGCCGAGGTCCCCACATTCACCACCCCCACCGTCCGGGCGACCTTGTCGCGGGCGTAATGCAGCGCCGCCAGCGTGTCGGCGGTCTCGCCCGACTGGCTGATGAACATGGCCCAGCTTTTCGGCGACAGCGGCGGCTCGCGATAGCGGAACTCGGACGCCACATCCAGGTCGCAGGGCAGCCCGGCCAGGCTTTCGAACCAGTAGCGCGCCACCGAGGCCGCGTAAAAGGCGGTGCCGCAACCCACCAGCGTCAGCCGGTCGACATCGCGGAAATCGATCGCCTCGGGCAGGACGATCCGGTCCTCCTTGATGTAATGGCTGAGCGCATCGCCCAGCACCACCGGCTGCTCGGCGATCTCCTTGGCCATGAAATGGCGATAGCCGCCCTTGTCGATCTGGGTCGCGCCGACATCGATCTGCTGGAGTTCACGATTGGCGGGCGCCCCCGCGGCATTGAAGATTTCGGCGCCTTCGCGGGTGATGACCGCGTGGTCGCCATCTTCCAGATAGGTGATGCGGTCGGTGAAGGGCGCCAGCGCCACCGCGTCCGAGCCGATGAACATCTCGCCCTTGCCATGGCCCACCGCCAGCGGGCTGCCCTTGCGCGCGGCGATCATCAGGTCGCCCTCGCCCTCGAACAGGAAGGCCAGCGCGAAGGCGCCCCGCAGCCGCGCCAGCGTCGCCCGCGCGGCCTCGACCGGGGACTTGCCCTGGGACATGTGCCAGGCCGTCAGCAGCGCCACGATTTCCGTGTCGGTTTCGGATTCCGGGGTCAGGCCAAGCGCCACGACCTCGTCCCGAAGGTCGCGGAAATTCTCGATGATGCCGTTATGGACGATCGCCACCGGACCGCGGCGATGGGGATGGGCATTCGCCTCGGTCGCCGCGCCATGCGTGGCCCAGCGGGTATGCCCGATCCCGGCATGGCCCGGCAAAGGCTCATGCACCAGACGATCCGACAGGTTCACCAGCTTGCCCACCGCCCGGCGCCGGTCAAGCCGACCCGACCCGTCCACCGTCGCCACACCCGCGCTGTCATAGCCCCGGTATTCAAGACGCTTCAACGCCTCGACCAGCTGCGGAGAAACCTCGTGACCCCCAAGAATGCCAATGATCCCGCACATGT
>NZ_JAVRQI010000045.1:0-1815 GCF_031854425.1 Paracoccus broussonetiae
CCCCCATTCAGCCCATTCTTTCGCTGGCATAGCTTCCTGGCGATGCGGGGAAGACGACGGTCTTGTTTCCGTTCAGGAAGACGCGCCTGTGGATATGGGCATGGATGGCGCGGGCCAGGACCTGGCTTTCGACATCCCGTCCCAGGCTGACGTAATCCTCGGGGGATTGGGCATGGGTGACGCGGATGATGTCCTGCTCGATGATCGGGCCCTCGTCCAGGTCGGCGGTGACGTAATGGCTGGTGGCGCCGATCAGCTTCACGCCGCGCTCGAAGGCCTGCTTGTAGGGGTTGGCGCCCTTGAAGCTGGGCAGGAACGAGTGGTGGATGTTGATGATGCGGCCCGACATGCGCCGGCACAGCTCGTCCGAGAGCACCTGCATATAGCGCGCCAGGATCACCAGCTCGGCGCCGTTTTCCTCGACCACCGCCATGATGCGGGCCTCGGCCTCGGGCTTGTTCTCCTTGGTGACCTTGATGCAGTGGAAGGGGATGTCGTGGTTCACCACCACCTTCTGGTAATCCATGTGGTTCGAGATCACCGCGACGATGTCGATCGGCAGCGCCCCGATGCGCCAGCGATAGAGCAGGTCGTTCAGGCAATGGCCGAAGCGGCTGACCATGATCACGACCTTCATCTTCGAGGCTTCGTCATGGAAGGCATAGGTCATGTCGAATTCCTCGGCGGCGGGCGCCAGCCCCTCGCCCAGCTCCTTCAGCCCGACGCCCTGTTCCGAGACGAAGCTGACGCGCATGAAGAAGCGCCCGGTCTCGGCATCGTCAAACTGGCTGGAATCGGTGATGTTGCAGCCCTTCGCGGCCAGGTAGGTCGAGATCGCCGCCACGATCCCCCGCGTCGAAAGGCAGGTCACGGTCAGGCAGTATTTGGTCATCAGGCTCTCCACTGTCAGCGGGCGCCAGGGCCCGTTCTTCATCGTTTCAGAAATACCCCGGGGGGCGCGGGGGCTGGCCCCCGCATCCCGCCCCCCGCATCGCGTTCAGGCGGTCAGGCCGGCAGGTTCCGGCAGACCGTTCGCCCGGCAGCAGGCGGTCAGCGTATTGGCCAGAAGGCAGGCGATGGTCATCGGCCCGACCCCGCCCGGAACCGGGGTGATCGCGCCCGCGACCGGGGCGGCGGTCTCGAAATCGACATCGCCGACCAGGCGGGTGCGGCCGCCCTCGTCGATGCGGTTGATGCCGACATCGATCACCGTCGCGCCCGGCTTGATCCAGTCGCCGGGGATCATCTTCGGACGACCGACCGCTGCGACCAGGATGTCGGCGCCCCGGCAGACCTCGGCCAGGTTCTTGGTCCGGCTGTGGGCGATGGTCACCGTGCAGCTGTCGCCCAGCAGCAGTTGCGCCATCGGCTTGCCGACGATGTTGCTGCGCCCGACCACGACCGCGTTCAGCCCGGACAGGTCGCCCAGCCGGTCGCGCAGCATCATCAGGCAGCCCAGCGGCGTGCAGGGCACCATCGCCTTCTGCCCGGTCCCCAGCAGGCCCACGTTCAGGATGTGGAAGCCGTCGACATCCTTTCCGGGCTCGATCGCGTTGATCACCGCCTCGGCGTCAAGATGGCGGGGCAGCGGCAGCTGCACCAGGATCCCGTGCACCGCCGGATCGGCATTCAGCGCCGCCACCTGCGCCATCAGAGCCTCTTGCGTGGTGTCGGCGGGCAGCTTGTGCTCCCACGAGTTCATCCCCGCCTCGCGCGTCTGGATGCCCTTGTTGCGAACATAAACCTCCGATGCCGGATCCTCGCCAACAAGCACAACCGCAAGACCGGGAACAATTCCCAAACCAGAAAGCTCGG